>JBQCHA010000190.1:0-13389 GCA_051955175.1 Sphingomonas sp. | reverse complement strand
CGCGAGCGTGCGATCGCCGAGCATACGTCCGAGCATCGCGCCCAGGCAGATCGCGCCGACGCGTCGTCGCGGATCGTTCACCACAAACTCGCCGAACTCCACGACCAGCGTGCGCAGGACGGGGACGACGACCGGCGCGCGCTGGCATGCGCCGGCGATCGGTGACGCCCGGACCGACGGGCCCGACCGATGCCGGTTCCGACCTGCCCATCCAGACCCCGCTGCATACGCCCGATGGCCGCTATATCGTCGTTCGCGGGCGCCTCTGGCGGGCCAGCAATCCGGGCCTGCCCGACGACCAGCGCCAGCGGCTGGTGGACGCGCTGATGACGGCGCGCCGTGCGGTCGCGCAGGCGAAGCGCGGCGCCGATCCGCAGAGCGAGCGAGCGGCGCGCGACCGGATCGACCAGCTCAAGGTCGCGCTTGGCGAGCGAGGGCCGCCCTGGTGGAGCGATGGCGCGCCCGATTTCAACCGGCGGATGGTCCGCAATACGCCTTATGCCGACTGGTACGCCAGGCGCACCGATTGAATTCCTCAGCCGACCTGGCGCACCTCGAGACTGCCGGCAGGCAAAGCGTGCAACATCGCCGCCGCCGGCACCTGCGGATCGAGCCAGCGCATCGCGTCGGCGGGCGACAGCACGACGATCTGGCGGTCGTGAAAGGGCGCGACGTCGGGCCCCGGTTCGGTGGTCAGCATCGTGAAGGCCTCGCCGACCCCAGAATGCTGGCGATAGATGCCAGCGATGCAGAACCAGCGTTGGCCGGCCATCGTGAACAGCCACTTGTCCTTCAGCTTCTTTTTCGGTGTCCCCTCGATCGCTGCGGGATCAGTGAATTCGTAGAAGCCGTCGGCGACGATCAGGCAGCGATTCTCGCCGAAGGAGCGACCTTCCGAGCGGAAATTGTAGACTGGCTTGCCGGTCGGTCCCGGCCAGCTCCAGCGTCGCTGCACCAGTTCGGCGGTGCCCGGCGCCGTCCCGGCGCGCACGATCGGCGCGATATCGGTGATCCTGACGTCGTCGCGCGCCTGGATGTTGGGCCGCCCCTCGGGAAAATCGATCCTGATTCTGAGGTCACTGAAGTCGCCGGCGATCGTGTCGAGGTCGACATTGAGCCGATAGTCATTGCACATGATCGTCCTCTCCACACGCGTTGGCGAACGAAGTCGTTCCTGCTATGTTCCCATGAGCCGAGTCGCGAACGACCCGGCAGCGCAGTCGCGTTTCCTAGAAGGAGCAACGCCGCTCGGGAAGGTTCGACCATGGCCAACAAGACCACCCATGCCGATCGGATCGGCCAGCCCGGCGCGGTGATCCGACGCGGGCGCGATGGCAGGACCGAGATGGTCAATCTGATCTGGGGGCTCGAGCCGGCGTGGCCAGAGGAGCGGCCGTTCGAGGTGGTGCGTGCCGAAGGGCGCAGTTTCGCGACCAATCGCTGCCTCATCCCCGCCTCGGAATTCTTCCACAATCACCGGGGTGCTCGCTACCGCTTCACCCGCGTCGACGGCGACTGGTTCTATCTCGCCGGCATCTGGCGTGCCGCGACGCCGCGCTGGCCGGGCGCCTATGCCGCGTTGAGCATCGTCGCCAACGCGGACGTGCAGCCGTTCGCCGAGCGGCAGATGGCGGTGATCCCGCGGGGGCGACAGCTCGACTGGCTCGACCATCTTTGTCCCGAGCAGGACATCCTGGCCCCGTTGCCGGCGCACAGCTTCAGGGCCGAACGCTGCGACGGCGATGTGCCTATACAGGCCGAGCTCGCATTATGAGCGTCGCGGTCACCGCCGCGCAGCTGGCGCGGACGCAGGCGAGGCTCGGCCCGTCGACCTCGGATCAGCGCGCTCGACCGGCGGCGGCGGATGGCGGCCTCGACGAGGCCGGACTCGCCGCGATCGACGAGCGCCTGTCGGCCTTGCGCGACCAGGCGGCGCGGCATCCCGATGTCGCGGCCGAGCATCTGCTCGAGGCCGCGGCGGTCGCACCGCTGGTCGAGATCGATGGCGCCAAAAGGTTCGAGGACCGGTCGTTCGACGATCTGGTCGAGTTCGCAGCGGAGATGCCGTGGTGAGCCCGCTCGCTCGCGATCTGTTCGACGAGCCGGCGGTGCGCGGCCTGCGGCATGCCGAGAACATCGTCACGGCGGCCGAAGAGCAGGCCTTGATCGACAGGATCGACGCCTGCGAGCTCGAACCGTTCAAGTTCCAGCAATGGCTCGGCAGGCGACTGACCGCCTCGTTCGGATCGCGCTACGATTTCGAGCGCGGGCAGATGGCCCCGGCGCCGCCGATCCCCGACTGGCTGCTCCCGGTGCGCGCGCGGGTCGCCGCCTTTGCCGAGCTCGATCCCGCCTTGCTCGTCCAGGCGCTGGTGATCCGGTATGATCCGGGCGCGGGGATCGGCTGGCATCGCGACCGCCCGGTCTACGGGCAGGTGACCGGGCTGTCGCTCGGCGAACCCGCGGTGCTGCGCCTGCGGCGGCGACGCGCTGCGGGCTTCGAGCGCGCGAGCGTCGCGCTGGCCCCCCGCGCCGCCTATCTGCTGTCGGGCTCGGTGCGCCACGACTGGGAGCACAGCATCGTCCCGCTCGAACGGACGCGCTGGTCGATCACCTTCCGCACGCTTGCCGATCGCAATCTCGACCGTGCTTGACGACAGCCGTCACCGATGGAACATAAAGCGAACATGTGAGTCCAGAGTCGCGATGCCGCCTTCCGTTTCCCCCGCTGCGATCGTCGATCTGCGCCGACAGATCGCCGCGCTCGACGCGCCCCGTCGCGCCGGCGGGGTAATGCCATTCGGCCTGGAGGCGATCGACGATCGTCTGGCCGATCGCGGACTCGCGGCCGGCGGCCTCCACGAGGTCGCGGCCGCCGCCCCCGCGCTCGCAGAACAGGCCGCGGCGACGCTGTTCGTCGCCGGCCTTGCCGCGCGCATGTCGCCCAGGCCGGTGCTCTGGGCGGTCACCCGGTTCGATCTCTATGCGCCCGGACTCGAACAGGCGGGGCTCGACCCCGATCGCCTGCTGTTCGCCGAGACGCGCGACGATCGCGAGCTCCTCGCCGTGATGGAAGACGCGCTCGGCCATGGCGGGCTCGGCGCGGTGGTCGGCGAGCCGCGCCGCATCGACATGACCGCGTCGCGACGCCTTCAGCTCGCCGCCGCCGATGCGCGCATTCCGGCCCTGGTGCTGCGCCAGTGGCGCAGGCGGGATATGTGCCCGCTTGCCGAACCGTCGGCGGCGACGACGCGCTGGCGGATCGGTTGCGCGGCCTCGGCGCCGCTCGGCGTGCCCGGGGTCGGGCGGCCGCGCTGGTCGGTTGAGCTCGTCCGCCAGCGCGGCGGCCATCCATTCACCCTTGTCCTGGAGGGATGCGATGCGCAGGGTCGCCTCGGTGTTCCTGCCGCAGCTGGCGATCGAGCGGCTGGGGCGGAACGCCACGCCCGCGCCGCCTGAGCGCGCGGCCGAGCTGCCGATCGACGACGACCCCGGCGCCTGCTCGGTGCCGCGCGGCGGGCATTGGCGGCCGGGTGCACGCTGGGCGCAGGACGGGACCACCGCAGCGCATCGCCTGCCACCGCATCGCGCGCTGGGACGCCGGTCCGAAGCGGCGCGGCATCCGTTCAGGACCCTGCGGTCGGATGACGGCCTTGTCGTCACCGGAACGGCGCTGTCGCCCAGTCCCGAGGCGCGCGCGCCGCTGGTGCTGGCGATCCGCCAGGGACAGCGCGACGTCGTGCATGCCGCCGACGCCGCCGCGCTTGCGCTCGGTCTCGCGCCGGGCATGGCGATTACCCAGGCGCGTGCTTTGTGCGCCGATCTCGACATCCGCCCGGCCGATTGCGACGGCGATCATGCGCTGCTGGCGCGCCTCGCGCTGCACGCGGTCCGCCACTGGACGCCACTGGCAGCGCCGTCGCCGCCCGATGGCCTGGTGCTCGACCTGACCGGCACCAGCCACCTGTTCGGCGGCGAGGCGCGCTTCTGCCGTCGCCTGCTCGGATTCCTGCGCAGGATCGGGATCACCGCCCGGGTCGCGATCGCCGACACGCCCGGCGCCGCGCACGCGATGGCGCGCTATTCGGGCGAGGCGATATCGATCGCGCCGGACGGCCAGGCCGTCGCGGCGATCGCGCCGCTGCCGCTCGCGGCGTTGCGGCTCGACGAGACCGCGCTGACCGCGGCGCGGCGCTTCGGCCTCGAGAGGGTCGGCGACCTGCTGCCGATGCCGCGGGGGCCGCTCGCCCGCCGTCTCGGCCGCGCGGCGCTCGACCGGCTCGACCAGGCGATCGGGCGACTCGCCGAGCCGATCGAGGGGGTCGTCGCGTTCGAGCCGCCTGCCGCCGACCGCCGCCTGCTCGAGCCGATCGGCACACCCGAGGCGATCGCGCGGGTGATGACCGACCTCGCCGGCGATCTCGCCGGCCGGCTCCGCATCCGCGGCCTCGGGGCGCGAGGAGTCTCGCTCTCGGTGCTGCGCGTCGACGGCAGCGAACAGCGCGTCACGATCGGGCTGGCGCGGGCGAGCCGCGATCCCGCGCACCTCGCCCGCCTCCTTGCGCTCAGGCTCGAGCAGATCGACCCGGGCATGGGGATCGAAGCCGGCTGGCTGACCGCGCATCACGTCGAGCCGCTCGGCGCACAGCCGCTGGCATCGACGCTCGCGGGCGAAGAGGCGGCGATCGACATGGCAGGGCTGGTCGACCGTCTCGCCGGGCGGATCGGCCACCGCGCCTTGTTCAAGACCGCCCTGGTCGAGAGCGACGTCCCCGAACGCGCGGTGACACGGATCGCGCCGCTGTCGCATGCGGACGGGTGGCCGGCATGGCCGCGCCCGGCGCGCCTGCTGTCGCGCCCCGAGCCGCTGTTCAACGTGATCGCGCTCTTGCCCCATCGTCCGCCGCGCCGGTTCGGCTGGCGCGGCGCGATGCACGATGTCGTCGCCGGCGACGGGCCCGAGCGGATCCACGGCGAATGGTGGGTGCGGGGCGGCGAAGTCTGGGCGGTGCGCGACTATTACCGCGTCGAGGACCGCGAAGGCCGGCGCTTCTGGCTGTTCCGGCGTGGCGACGGCGTCGACACCGCGACCGGCGACCGCAGCTGGTGGATCCACGGGGCGTTCGGATGACCTATGTCGAGCTCCAGGTCACCAGCCATTTCTCGTTCCTGCGCGGCGCGTCGTCGCCCGAGGAGCTGTTCGCCGCCGCCGCGCGCCTCGGTCACACCGCGCTCGGCATCGCCGATCTCGGCACCGTCGCCGGCATGGTCCGCGCGTGGCAGGGCCAGAAGGCGACCGGGGTCCGGCTGCTCGCCGGCACGCGGGTGGTGCTGGGCGACGGCCGCCAGCTGCTGCTCTACCCGACCGACCGCGCGGCCTGGTCAGGGCTGACGCGACTGCTCACCATCGGCAAGGCGCGCGGCGGCAAGGGGCGATGCCAGCTCGACTGGCACGATGTCGCGACCCATGCCGACGGGCTGATCGCGATCCTGGTGCCCGACATGCCCGACGCCCGCTTCGCTGCCGATCTCGCCGATCTCGCCACGACTTTCGGTGCGCGCGCCCATCTGGCGCTGACGCTGCGCCGCCGCCCCGACGACCACGTCCGGCTGCGCGATCTCGCCGATGCCGCCGCTGCCGCAGGCGTACGCGCGGTGGCGACCGGTAACGTGCTCTATCACGCCTCAGAGGCGCGGCTGCTGCAGGACGTGCTGACCGCGATCCGCGAAGGCACGACGGTCGACCGGCTCGGCTTCCGGCGCGAGCGCCACGGCGACCGCAATCTCAAGTCGCCCGACGAGATGGAGCGCCGCTTCGCTGGCTTTCCCGATGCGATTCAGGCGAGCGCGGACATCGCCGCGGCCTGCACCTTCGATCTCGGCGAGCTCAGCTATCAATATCCCCACGAGCGCGTGCTGGAGGGGCTAAGCGCGCAGGCCGCGCTCGAGCGCCTGACCCGCGAAGCCGCCGAACGGATGTTTCCCGACGGCGTGCCCAAAGCCCATGCCGACCAGATCGCCCACGAGCTTAGCCTGATCGGCAGGCTCGATTACGCACCCTATTTCCTGACGGTGAACGCGATCGTCGCCGAGGCGCGGCGCCGCGGCATCCTCTGCCAGGGGCGCGGCTCGGCGGCGAACAGCTGCGTGTGCTTCGTGCTCGGCATCACCTCGATCGATCCGATCAGGCACGAGCTGCTGTTCGAGCGCTTCGTCTCGGGCGAGCGCTCCGAGCCCCCCGATATCGATGTCGATTTCGAGCATGAGCGGCGCGAGGAGATCATCCAGTGGATCTACGAGACCTATGGCCGCGACCGTTCGGCGCTGACCGCGGTGGTGACACGCTTCCGCGCGCGCGGGGCGATCCGCGAGGTTGGCAAGGCGCTCGGGCTGCCCGAGGATCTGACCGCGTCGCTGTCGGGGCTCGTCTGGGGCTGGTCGGTCGAGGGCGTCGGCGAGAAGCAGGCGAAGGAGCTCAATCTCAATCTCGGCGATCGCCGGCTGCGGCTCGCGCTCGATCTCGCCAGCCGGCTGATCGGCACGCCGCGTCACCTGTCGCAGCATCCCGGCGGGTTCGTGCTGACCCACGACCGGCTCGACGACCTCGTGCCGATCGAGCCCGCGGCGATGGCCGATCGCCAGGTCATCGAGTGGGACAAGGACGATATCGACGCCTTGAAGTTCATGAAGGTCGATGTGCTGGGCCTCGGCATGCTCGGCTGCATGAACCGCGCGTTCAATCTGCTCGAGCAGGACAAGGGCATTCGCGTCACCATGGCCGATCTGCAGGACGACGATCCGGAAGTCTATGCGATGATCCGGAAGGCCGACACGCTCGGCACCTTCCAGATCGAGAGCCGCGCGCAGATGTCGATGCTGCCGCGGATGAAGCCCAGGCAGTTCTACGACCTGGTGATCGAGGTCGCGATCGTCCGCCCCGGGCCGATCCAGGGCGACATGGTCCACCCCTATCTCCGGCGCCGGGAAGGCAGGGAGCGCCCCGAATATCCCCGCCCCGAACTGCGCGCGGTGCTCGAGAAGACGCTGGGGGTGCCGCTGTTTCAGGAACAGGCGATGAAGGTCGCGATCGTCGGCGCCGGGTTCACCCCGGCCGAAGCCGATCAGCTGCGCCGCGCGATGTCGACCTTCAAGCTGACCGGCGGCGTCGGCCATTTCTACGACAAGCTGGTCGGCGGCATGGTCGCGCGCGGCTATCCGCAGGATTTCGCCGAGCGGACATTCAAGCAGATCGAGGGGTTCGGCAGCTACGGCTTCCCCGAGAGCCACGCCGCCTCGTTCGCCAAGATCGCCTACGCGTCGTGCTGGATGAAGCATCATCATCCCGAGGTGTTCTGCGCCGCCCTGCTCAACGCGCAGCCGATGGGGTTCTACGCGCCGGCGCAGATCGGCCAGGACGCTCACAGGCACGGGGTCGAGGTCCGGCCGGTCTGCATCAACGCCAGCCGTTGGGACTGCACGCTCGAATCGGCGAGTGGATCGCATCTCGCCGTGCGGCTCGGGTTCCGGCAGGTGCGCGGACTCGCCAACATCCATGGCGCCGCCATCGCCTCGGCCCGCGGCGACAGTCCCTATGCCTCGGTCGAGGACGTCTGGCGGCGCGCCGGCGTGCCGCGCGCGGCGATCGAGCGGCGCGCCGCGGCCGATGCGTTCCGGGCGCTCGGCGAGGATCGGCGGCGGGGACTGTGGACGGTGCGCGGGCTCGGCGAAGCGCCGCTGCCGCTGTTCGCCGCCGCCGATGCGCGCGAAGCCGGCTTCAGCCCCGAGGGGCTCGAGCCGATGGTGACACTGCAGCCGATGAGCGACGGCCGCGAGGTGGTCGAGGATTACCGCACCACCCAATTGTCGCTGCGCGCGCACCCGGTGTCGTTCCTGCGCGACGATCTCGCCCGCCGCGGCATCAGGCGGTGCGGCGATCTCCCTTCGATCAGGGACGGCCGCCACGTCGAGGTCGCCGGGGTCATCCTGGTGCGTCAGAAGCCGGGCAGCGCCAAGGGGGTATTGTTCATCACCATCGAGGACGAGAGCGGGGTCGCGCAGGGGATCATCTGGCCCGACCGGTTCGAGAAATTCCGCCGGATCGTGATGGCGTCGTCGATGGTCAGTCTCAAGGGCCGGCTGCAGAAGGAAGGCGAGGTCATCCATGTCATCGTCGACCGGATCGACGACCTGACGCCGATGCTGCGCCGGATCGGCGCGATAGATTTCCCGCACCGGCCGGGACGCGGCGATGGCGCGACGCACGCCGGGTCACCCGATCGCGGCGACCCGGGCTGGGTGCCGAAGGCGGCCGCACATTATCATCCGCCGTTCGCCGGCGGCGCCGATCCCGAAGCGCTGGTGCGCATCCGCAGCCATGATTTTCACTGATGCCGAAACCAGTCTCGCGGCATCAGCGCATCGTGATCGACCTCGCCGTCCGCATCCTGCGCGCGGCGATGGCGCGCTCGACCAGCGACAAGGTGAACACGATCGAGGTGCGGCTCGCGCTCAGGTGCCTGCTGCCGCACTGCCCCGAGCGCTGGCCGCTCGAGATGTTCTGGGACGCGGCGGCGACCGACAATGCGATCGGGCGAGCGCAAGGGTGCACCGCGGGGTTCAACGGCATCGTCCGGCAGCTGCGCCTCGCCGGCCATGCGCTCGACTAGCGGCGAATGCGTCGCGATCGATCTGCCATGCTTCGGACGCCTTGGCGACCGGTCGACGATGCAAAGGCGCGGCACCTTCGAACAAGGCGCTGTCATTGAAGGCCTTTCGTGAAGCCCCGGTCGCCTCGTAGACGCCCCGAGCTTCCGCTCACCTCGCCTTGACTCCTCCGATATCAACGGCAAAGTCGGATCGGCCTGGTGGGGATCAGGCTTCGGGGGCAATAGTTATGAAAATCATCAGCGCCGTCGCGCTTGCGGGCATTCTGGCGGGAGCGGTTCCAGCGCAAGCCGCCGATCTCATCCTGTATCCGGTGCAGACCGGCCCCGAGACGATCCGATACCGCACGGGCATTCCCACGCTGAACATCGAGACGCCCACCGGCGCCGTCACGATCACGCCGCTGCCGCTCGATCACAATCACGCGACCTTCGGCGTCGCCGTCTACAACAAGGGCGACAACTCGGTGAATTTCGGCATCGAGAACATCACCGCGGCGGTGGCAGGCAAGCCGATCGCAATTCTCAGCCGGGAGGAATTGCAGAAAAGGGCGAAGAGCCGCGCCGCCTGGTCGATGGTCGGGCTGGCCCTTCTCTCGGGCGTTGCCGCCGCCGCGGCGTCGACGGCGCATACGACGAGCCATTCGTACGGCAACGTCCGCACGCCGCGCGGGACGTATTTCTGGTCGGCGAGTTATCGCGACAACTCGCTTGGTGCGGCGGCGGCTGCCGGGACGATCGCGGCCGGGACCGCCGGCATCGTCGGCATCCAGAACCGGCTCGAATATACGCTTGGCACGCTTGCGACCGACATTTTGCAAACGACAACGATCGACCCGGACAACAGCTACGGCGGCGTCGTTGTGATCGAGAAACCGTCCGGCATAGGGATACCCTATGACGTCACCATCACCATGCATTTCAATGGAGCGGACTACCCGTTCACGTTTCGCATGACGCAGCAGGGCAAGAACAAGCCACCCGCCTTCACCGCCGCGGCGCTGGGGAACCATCCGCGCGTCCCGCAGGCGCCTGTCGGATCACCAGATCCGGCCGTTGCGCCTGCCCCAGCCTCTCAGCCTCAGCCGTCGTCGTCGGACAGCCTGCCTCCGCCGGCGGCCTCCAACTCGTAAGGGAAGCACTTGCGGCCGACGATGCGCAGTTCCTTGGCCGCGGTTTTCTCCGACATCGGATGCCGATAGCCCATCGTGATGTGGTTGACGCCGTCCTTGGGGACGATGTTCCAATATTCCATGGGCGCCCGGTGAAATAAGTTCATCTGCTGACTAAACTGTACGCTCACGCCGCCGCCGTCGATCGGCACCTCTTTCACGTTGAGCCCCGAAATCTTGTGCTCGATACACTGAACCAGGATGTCCTGGGATTGAGCGGTGGCAATGTCCAGATGAACGATGCGCGGCGGTTTCGCGGCTGCCGTCAGGACTGCGCACGTCGCGAGCGCGAAAAACCTCAGTCGTTTCATAGTTTCCCCCGTCATATGCCCAGAGCTGTATAGCGTGGTCGAAGCTGGGCACCAGCGAGAGAAGAGGCTTGTTCAAAAAATCCAGCGGCGATCGCAGAGTGACCACTTTGGCGCGGTCATCGGCCAACTTAAGCCACTTCTGTGAGCATGAAGTCTCTCAAACGCGGACGTCAAATGGATCATTGCCAAGCGTCAGCCACGCTCGACGATCCGGAACGGCTCCTTTCAGGATTGCTCACCGGGATAGCGGACGCGCCGGGACGTGAATTGGCTCGTCAGCTTCGCGCCCCAATCTCAGTCATTGAAGCTACGCCGCCGCTTCCCTGAAAGCGGACACCGAATGAATTCGTGCATCGGGGCTGCAATTGTCGGACGATCCGGAATGGCAGATTTTTGAGGGTAACTTGCGGATAGCTGCCCTTCGATGCGGCTACTTCCGATGGCGGCTCCGCGCCCCATTCCCAGTCGTCGGGCGGCAGCTATTAAATCCCGAAAGCAGTCGTTCGTTTAGGTGGTGTCGACGAACACGACGAATGGATTACGGCCCGGCGTAGTTGCGTCGCTCCAGTCGGCTGCAATGCCCTCGATCGCGCTGACAGTGCACAAGGTCAAATGCTTATTTTCACTGATCAGATATCCCGCCTTACGCCATTGCGTCAAAACGCGGCTGGCTGTGTGCAGTGTGGTGCCGGAGATGTCGGCAATGTCCTTTCGCCGTAAAGGAAAGCCGATCTCGATGCCTGTCGGTGTTACCTTACCCGCCCGGCGGGCTAGTCGGAGCAAGGTGTTGGCAATACGGCGCTCGGCACGTTGCGTTGCAAGCTCGCGCACCCGGTCCTGCAGTTCGGCAATGCGCCGGCCGATGATCGAGACCATGTTGATCGCGATCCGCGAATGCCGCTCCATTAGTTCCATGAGCTCGCTCTGGCTCCAACTCGCCTCCAGCGAGTCCGTCATGGCAATCGCATCGGCTGGATAGCGGCGATCAGTGTAGATGGCGACGCTGCCGAATATCTCGCCGGGACCGATGAAGCGAATGACGACCTGCTCTCCGTCGCTTCCCGCCTGGGAAATCCGGATGCCACCGGCGAGCAGAGCGTGGGCACGTTCGGTCGGCTGGCCCTGATCGAATACCTTGGTGTCGCGCGGCAGAACGCGAATGCGCGCCGACGCGACTACCTCTTCGAGGATTGGAGCCGACACGTCCTGGAACAACTCCAGACCCGCAAGCGCGTCTTGCACCGAGAAATCGCACATGCTCATTGCTTCAGTCCATTGGCGGCAAGAATTGATCCAGCGCAAACCTGAAATGCTTTCCTGCTGGTAAGGCCCTGCCTGTAGCTGACCAGTCGGCATAACGGCCGATGGATGCTATACCGAGTTTGGCCGATCCCGTCCGGACGATCCGATGGATCGACGACGCCGAACCGGCACAAAGAAGGTGTATGGCGAGTTCCGTTCCGAAGCATGTCGTCGTGCTGTGTCATCCGGAGGAGGCGAGCTTCAACGCGACGGTGGCGCGCGAATATTGTGCCGCGGTCGAAGAAATCGGGCACGAAGTGCTGTTGCGGGATCTTTATCGCATGAATTTCGATCCGGTGCTGAAGGCCCAGGAGCAGCCCGACGCGGCGGACTATGCCCGTTCGGATGATGTCGCTGCGGAACTCGAGTTGCTCGCGGGAGCCTCGGTGTTCGTGCTGGTTTATCCGATCTGGTTCGGCACCCCGTCGGCGATGATGAAGGGCTATGTCGAGCGCGTGCTGGGCTCGGGCTTTTCGCATCGTGCGGTTCGCGCGCGGGCGCCCAATCCGCTGCTCACCGGCGCGCACCTTCTCAGCCTCACGTCGTCTGGTACCACCAAGCAATGGCTCGACGAGCAGGGTGCATGGCTCTCGCTGCGCAACGTGTTCGACGAATATCTTCAGAACGCTTTTTCGATGAAGTCGGCGGATCATGTTCACTTCTCGGCCGTGGTCGAGGGACTGAAGGAACGGTTCGTCGACGAATATCTCAAAGAGGTCAGAGGCGCCGCGCGCAAGGTCAGCAGCGTGGCCGCGAGCGAGCGCCACAATGCTGCCGTGCGTTCGATCCTAAAACTGAGGACCGAATGATGCTGGCGCCGCGTGGCTGACACGGCGCCACGCGTTAGGCAACTCTCGAACCCGATCAAGCGCCTGGCCGCCGCGCGATCGCTGACAAAGGCCGATCCGGCGAGGCCAGCGTGGTTCGTCGGATCACTTCGCCAGCCGTATTGACGATGATCCGAAGGCGCTTGTGCGCCGTAAAGAAGCTCAAGCGGAATGTACCGGCATCGTCGTCGACTCCACGTTCGCACAGCGACATTATCTTTCCGGCGTGAAGCTCCGCCTGCACGACGCTGGCTTCTATCCCGAGACCGCTCGCAATCACCGCCGCGTCGACCACGACTCCACCGTCCTCGAACTCTATCAGCGGCATAACCATTCTCCGGCGTCATTATAGCGTGGCAGGAATGCGAGAGTTTGCGCTAGCGCAAACGTCGCGTCGGTAAGCCGGTGTAGGCATTGGCCCACCACCTGGGACAAAGGTTATGGCTAACGCTCGCATCCGGCTGAATTCCCGCGCATCCGGCGACGCTTTACTGATTGTGCCCCTACCATGAATGACGTGATCTTCGCGCGCGCCTTGCACGTGCTCGCAGTAGTCATCTGGATCGGCGGCGTATCCATGGCGACGATGGTGGCGCTCCCAGCGGTGCGCCGGGGCGATCTTGGCACCGATCTCCTTCGGGCGTTTCAGGCGTTTGAACACCGGTTCGTCTGGCAAGCGCGCTCGGCAATCATCCTGGTCGGCCTGACCGGGTTTTATATGATGGCGCGGCTCGACCTCTGGGATCAATTTCACAACCTCGCCTTTTGGTGGATGCACGCGATGGTCTGCCTGTGGCTGATTTTCGCCTTCGTGCTTTTCATCGGCGAGCCGTTCATTCTGAATCGTTACTTCCGGAATTGGGCGACCCGGCGGCCTGAGGTCGCCTTCGCCTGGCTACACCGGGTGCATTGGGTTCTGCTGGCGCTCAGCCTCATCACCATTTTCGGCGCGGTAGCGGGCAGTCATGGCTGGTCGATCGTCTGACGCCGCAATCCGGAGCGATCGAGCGCCAGAATTGAATCTGTACGATGCATGGAAGGGGAATGCCGATGGAATTGGACGCCGAGCAAATCGACCCGCCGGTTTCGGATCCCGTAAGCAACGTCCTAAAAT
>JBQCHA010000189.1:0-6139 GCA_051955175.1 Sphingomonas sp. | reverse complement strand
CAGAATCAATGTCGTTCAAACAACACGCCGCGGTGACCGCGGTGGCGTCCGTCTGTGTTGCGAGCCTGGTGGGCATCAGCAGCCCCGGCTTCGCCTCTGCCATGGACCGGACGCCGGTTTCCACGACCTCTTTGACGGCGCTCACCGGTACTAACGGTGCACCGTCGGTAAAGTTTCCCTCGACCCCCACGCCCGAAGTTCCCGGCGTGACGGTCCAGAAGCTGCCGGGCAACGACAGCAGCCAGACGGACGCCGTCGCGTCCGACGATGACGACGCCGCAGCCACGAGCTACGCCAGCCTGGAGCAGGCCGTCGATGCGCAGGACGTGCCGGCCGACGCCGATGCCGAACTTAGCTGCCTTGCCGGTGCCATCTATTACGAATCGAAGGGCGAGCCGCTGTCGGGCCAGCTCGCGGTCGCCGACGTGATTCTCAACCGCACGCACTCGGGCGAGTTTCCCTCGTCGATCTGCGGCGTGGTGACGCAGGCCGGCCAGTTCTCCTTCGTCCGCCACGGCGAGATCCCGCACATCAACCCCAACCGGCGCGCCTATCGCGTGGCGATGGCGGTGGCGCAGATCGCGATGGCCAAGGACTGGAAGAGCCCCGCGCCGAGCGCGCTCTATTTCCATGCCAAGCGGGTCAAGCCGGGCTGGGGCCTGACCCAGGTCGCATCGATCGGGCACCACGTCTTCTACCGCTGAGCGGCGGCAGACTTTTCAACGTTCGTGAAATGTTCTAAGCAGCGGAGGACATGCTAACGTCCTCTCCGCCCCCGGCCTGTGTCGATGATCCCGGCTCGCCCTTGTGCGCGGCCGATGTGGCGCGTGGCGTCACCAGGATGCTGCTGCGTCACGATCTGGTCGCGCTGCCCGAGGTGCCGCTGGAGGGCGGCCGGCGCGCCGACCTGATGGCGCTCGACGCGCGGGGCCGGATCGTCATCGTCGAGATCAAGGTCGCGCGCGGCGACCTGCTCGGCGACGGCAAGTGGACCGATTATCTCGATCATTGCGACCGCTTCTTCTGGGCGGTGCCGGCGGGGTTCGATGCCAGCCCGCTCGACCGCGATGGATTCCTGCCGGAGCGTACCGGCGTGATCGTCGCCGACCGCTACGACGCCGCGATCGTGCGCGAGGCAACGACGGTGGCGATGGCGGCACACGCGCGCAAGCGGTGCACGCTGGCGCTGGCTCGGCGCGCCGGGCGGCGGCTGATCGGGCTTATCGATCCGGAGGCGGGCGAGGTCTGAGCACGGCCGGCAGCGGTTCGCGCGACGCCGCGAGCGATGTCGTTTTGTCTGAACGTCGTTGGACCGGCGCCCGGCCAAGAATCGAGGGCTGGCCAGGTCAGCGCCTGGAGGTCAGTCCTTCCAGGCCCAATAAAGCTGCGCCGGCGGCACGTTCCACCATTCCATATCATGATCGATGCGATCGGCGTGGGGGGTGAGGAAATCCTTCACCTTGGGCGAGAATTGATAGACCAGGAAGGCGCCGCCGGGGCGCAGCGCCTCGAACGTTTCCGATGCGATCTTCGGGCCGATGCCATCGGGCAGCGTCGAGAAGGGCAGGCCGGACAGCATGTAATCGGCATGATCGTGGCCGTGGTCGGCGATGATCTGCCGCACGTCGGCGGCCGAGCCGTGCACCGCGAAGAAGCGCTTGTCGGTGATCGTGTGGCGCAGATAGCGGATGAAATCGGGGTTGGTGTCGATCGCGATGTAATGCGCGTCGGGGCCGAGATGCTCCAGCACCGTCGGGCAGAAGGTGCCGACGCCGGGCCCGTATTCGACGAACAGTTTGGTGTTCGCCCAGTCGGTCCGGCTCAACATCTTGTCGATCAGCTTCTGCGTCGACGGCATCACCGAGCCGACCATCACCGGGTGTTTGAAGAACCCGCGCAGGAACATGCCCCAGGGCGACGGCAGTCCGGCGGGGCGGCGGGTACGGGCGCGCCGGGCTGCAGTGGTCGAGCTGGGCATGGAATTCCTATCGGCTGGTGAGATAACGATCCTATCCGTTCGCAAAACTCCAACGAACATTCAAGCGCCAGGGTTTCATTGCCCGCGCAATCGCGCATCGCCGGCGACGGGGCGCGCGGCAGGATCGGTGCCGCTCGCCCCGCTATGCTTACTTGAGCGCTGGGGAATCGAGGTCGAGCGCCCCCGCCTCGATCTCCTGCAGGTCGGGATAGGCGGTCTTCAGCGCCGGCAGGAACTGCTTGGCGTCGCCGACGACGACGATGCTCGCTTGTGCCGGATCGAGCACATGCGCCGCCGCCTGTTTCACCTGCGTCGAGTCGATCGCCTGCACCTTGGGGATGAACTGGTCGATCTCGGTCACCGGCACATCCTCGCCCAAATAGGTGGCGATGATGCTGGCGACCCCCGAATTGGTCTCCGCCTCGCGGCCGAAATCGCCGATCAGCGTCGCCTTGCGCGGGTCGAGCTCGCTGTCGGCAACGGCGGTGGTGCCCAGGCTCTTCATCTGGTCGACCATGATCGACACCACCTCGGCCGCGGACGGGTTCTTGGTCTGCGTGCGTGCGACCAGCGGGCCGGTGCGGCGCCGGGCGTCGAGCGAGCTGCCGGCGCCATAGGCCAGGCCGCGCTTCACCCGGATCTCCTGGTTGAGCCGCGACGAGAAGCCGCCGCCGAGTACCGTGTTGGCGACCTGCGCGGCATAGTAATCGGGATCGTTGCGCGCCAGTGCCGGCCGCGCGACGACGACGCCGGCCTGGCCGGCATCGGGCAGGTCGACCACCACCACCCTGGGCTTGGGATAGCTGTCGGTCGCCGCGACCGGCGCGGCGGCGGCGGCATCCGCGGGCGCCTGCCAGCCACCGAACAGCCGGGTGGCGAGCGCGGTCGCCTGCGCTTGCGTCACGTCGCCGACCATCACCAGCGCGGCGCGATCGGGCCGCCAGGTCGCGCCATAGGCGTTGACCAGATCGGCGCGGTCGATCGCCTTCAGCGAAGCGGGCGTGCCCGACACCAGATGGCCATAGGGCGCGCCGCCGAACACCGCGCGCGTGGCGACCATGCTGGCGAGCGCCGCCGGGTCCTTCAGCTGCACGTTGACGGCATCGATGGTGCGGGCCCGGTCGCGGTCGATCTCGGCCGGGGCGAAGGTGGGATGCTGCGCGACGTCGGCGAGGATGGTCAGCGCCGGCGCCAGTTCGCTCGAGCGCACGTCGATGCTCGCCTCGCTCGAATCCCAGCCGCTGCCGCTGTCGATCGAGCCGCCGAGCGACTCGACCTGCTCGGCGATCTGCGTGGCGGATCGCGTCGTCGTGCCCTTGGTCAGCAGGTCGCCCATCAGGCTGCCGGTGCCGGCCTTGCCCTGGGCATCGAGCACGGCGCCGCCGCGCGTCGTCACCACGGCGCTGACCAGCGGCAGATCGTGTCGCTCGACCACCACCAGCTTCATGCCGTTGGCGAGCGTCGACACCTCCGGCGTCGGGATGTGCACCTTGACCGCCGCGCTGGGCGGCGGCGGGGTCTGGCGATCGGCGCCGGTCGCCGCGGTCACCACCGGGATATTGGCGGGCGGGGTCAGCGGCTTCACCGCGATCGTGTCGGACGCCCCCAGCGTGTCGCCGGTGGCATTGGCGGGCTTGTCGCTTTCCGGCAGGTAGCGCAGCGCCGCCGACTGGTTCTCGGTGAGGTACTTGCGCGCCACCCGCTGCACGTCGGCGGCGGTGACGCGCTGGATCGCGGCAAGGTCGCGGTCGGCGGCATGCGGATCGCCGTCCACCACCACCGATTGCGCCAGCGTGAAGGCCTTGCCCTCCGCAGTCTCGCGGCGTTGCAGCGCGGCGGTGACCAAGGTGTTCTTGGCCTCGCTCAGCTCCTCGGGGGTGACCGGCTGGTCGCGCAGCAGCGCGACCTGCTGGCGCAGCGCCGTCTCGCCCTGTTCGGCGCTCTTGCCGCTCGCCATGATGGCATAGACGCCCAGCGCGCCCGGCCCCTTCTTGGCATCGAGATAGGTGTCGGCCGACTGCGCGATCTGGTCGCGGTAGATCAGGCTGTCGTAGAGGCGCGAGTGCTGCCCGGCCGAGAGGATCGCGTTCAACACCTCGATCGCCGGCATGTCCGGGCTGTTATCGGCCGGCATCGGATAGCTGATCATCACGGCAGGCAGCGGCGTATTGGGCTCGTAGACCGTGCGGTGCGTCGGCTTGGTGCGCACCGGCTCGGCCAGCGAGACGGTCGGGATCGGCCGGTCGGGCGTCTTGATGCCGGCGAAATACTGGTCGACCCAGTGGTTGAGCTGCGCCGGATCGAAATTGCCGGCGACCACCAGCACGGCGTTGTCGGGCCGGTAATAGGTCGCGTGGAAGGCGCGCAGGTCGGTCAGCGTCGCCGAATCGAGATCGGCGATGCTGCCGATCCCCGGCCGACCATAGGGCGAGGTCTGGAACGAGATTTCCGGAAAATCGAGGTAGAACAATTTGCCATAGGGCTGGGCCAGCACGCGGCTGCGCAGCTCCTCCTCGACGACATGGCGTTCGGAATCGAAATTGGCCTTATCGACCACCAGCCCGGCCATGCGGTCCGCCTCCGCCCACAACAGGCTCTGCAGGTGGTTGGCGGGCACGACCTCGAAATAATTGGTGAAGTCGTCGTCGGTCGACGCGTTGTTATAGCCGCCGACATCCTCGGTCAGCCGGTCCATCTGCTCCGACGCCAGGTTGCGCGAGCCCTTGAACATCAGATGCTCGAACATATGCGCGAAGCCCGACCGCCCCTTGGGATCGTTGCGCGAGCCGACCCGGTACCAGACCTGCACCGACACGGTGGAGGTGGTGTGATCGGGGATGGCATAGACCTCCAGCCCGTTGGCCAGCGTGCGGTGCGTGAAGGCGATCGGCTTCACCACGTCGGCGCCGGCGGCGGACGCCTGCGGGCCTTGCGGCGGGGTCTGGGCGGCGGCGGTGAAGGGCAGCAGGGCGGCGCCCAGCATCAGGGCGGCACGAGTGAGACGCATCGAACAATTCCCCCCGGGAATGATGGCAATGCGCAGGACCGTGCCCGTTCCGCCGGGCGAGTGTCAACGTGGCGCGCGCGGGGGGAAAGCGCGCAGCAGCGGCGTGTCAGCCGGCGCTCTGACCGGACACCAGCGTTTCAGCGACGCGCGCCGCGGTGGCGGCTTCGCGTTCCTCGCGCTGGCGGCGCGTGCGTTCGGCGCGATCGGCCATCTGCGTCCAGGCGGCCTCGGCACGTTCGCAGCGAACCCGGACATTGTCGAGCGTGGCGGCCTCGGCTGCGGCGTGTTCGGCGGCGGCGCGGGCGCGGTAGAAATCGGGATCGTCGGCCATGGCTCGGCTCCTGCAGGGGGAAGCGGCGGCGCCGGGACTGGCGCCGCCGGACAGGCCGATCAGTCGGCCGGCTGCAGGTTGACCGCGCTCATCTTGCCACGGCGATCCTGCTCCAGCTCATACTGGACGCGCTGATCCTTATCGAGCGTGCGCATGCCGGCGCGCTCGACCGCGGTGATGTGCACGAAGGCGTCGGTGCCGCCGTTGTCGGGCGCGATGAAGCCATAGCCCTTGTCGGCGTTGAAGAACTTGACGGTGCCGGTGGTGCTCATGGGGTATTCCTTCTTAGTTCAGGGGGCGAACCGACTGCCGGCGCGCCCGATGCCGCGGTGCAGGGAAAGAAGGAAGAGGGTGCCGCAAAGCGCCGAAGACCGTCGATGTGCGACTGTAGCGGCGCCTATATAGCGCATCGGGCGCCCGATTGTAAGCTCAGCGCACACGCGGGACGGCGGGCGCGGCGCGCGGCGGCGGCAGCGGGTCGATCGGTGCATAGGCGGGCGGGTCGGAGGGCGGCAGCGGCGCGACGGCGTAGGCGGGCGACAGCGCGCCGGGAAAGCGGTCGAACGCGTCGTCGGACCAGTCGTCGGGCGCGGCGTCGAGCGAGTCGGTGCTGTCCGCGTCGAGCGTGTCGTCGTCGTCGGTGACATCCCACGGCGCGTCTGGCTCGTCCTCGCGCGCGTCGGTCGCCGGCGGTGGCGGGGGCGAGTCATCGGGCGGGGCGGCGGCGGCGCGGCGGGCGGCGACGCCGCCCGCGACGAGCGCGAGGCCCGTCCGCTCGAGGAGTGATCTACGGCTGAGCGCCAAATCGTCGCGATCGTAACGT
>JBQCHA010000188.1:0-5067 GCA_051955175.1 Sphingomonas sp. | reverse complement strand
TGTACGGCACGCAGACCGTCTCGCCGGCCGGCGCGTCATACCAATGCTTGCAGTCGATCGTCCGCCCCTTGAGGTCGAGGATGCCCTGCTGCTGCTGGCCGAGGCCGTAATAATGCTCGTCTGCCGGCGCGGCGAAGCTGGCGCCGACCTGGAACGTGTCCTCGGTATTCACCGTGTGCGGCGCCATCTGCCAGCCGTTCATCCGCGTCAGCACATGGCCGACGGCGTCCTTCACGGTGAGCGAGACGGGGGGCAGGGCAGGGGCGAAATAGCGCTCCATCTGCGTCGGCGCCTTGGGCCAGGGTTGGGGATCGACCGTCACCGACAGCTGCGACGAGGCGAAGGTGTCACCATCGGCGCCGGCGTTGTGCGTCCAGCCGGCATCGTCGGGCTTGCCATCGATGCCATAGCCGGGCGGCGCATCCGCCTCGGCCGCCGTCTGCGCCAGCGTGATGCGCACGATGTTCGAGCCGTAAGGCTCGATCGAGACGTAGCTGCCGTTGCGATCGAGCGTCGTGCCGGCATGCGCCGCCGCCGGCACGGCGATCGCGCCGAGCGAAGCAGCGCCGAGCAGCACGGCGCAACGCCGCGTCCGGTGTGAAGCGATTGCCATCAGATCCTCCCTCGCGAACCCTCAGGTCCGTTTTATATGTGAGCCGAGCTTTCACCTAAGCGAATACTCATACCTTTGCCAAGGCCATGCTTGGCGCGGGGCTTACTCCAGGCGGGTGCCTTCGAGTTCGTGGCTGAGGCGAGAGGCGGTCTCGCGCAGCCGGGCGATCGCTTCATCGACCGTCACCTGAGCGCTGGCGCCGCCGACGAACGGCACCGTCAGGGCGGCGACCGCCGCGCCCTGCACCAGGACAGGCGCCGAAAGATCCTCGACGGCGGTGATCACGGCGCTGTTCAGCGCGACGTAGCCGGCATCGCGAATGCCGCGCAACGCATCCTCCAGCGCGGCACGATCGATTGTGCCATAGGCCGCCTCGATGTCGGCGATCATCGTGTCCAGCGCACGATCGCTTTGATGCGCCATCAGCAGCTCGCCCGAGGCGGACCGGTGCAACGGCCGGCGATGGCCGACCCGCACGGCGAAGCCCAGCATACCCGGTGACTCGACACGCGCGATCACCACCATGTCGGCGCCCGAAGCGACGGCGAGATGGCACGACTGGCCCAGCGCCTCGGCCAGCGCATTCATGTGCGGCATGGCGTGCGCCAGGAGATCCCGCACCGGCGGCTGCTGCATGCCCAACGCAAACAGACGATTGGTGAGCAGATAGGCGCCCGCATTGTTGCGCGCGATATAGCCCATGTCTTCCAGCACCTGCAGCATCCGGAAGATCTCGTTGCGCGAGCGGGCCAGCGCCGTGGAGATGTCCGACATGCTCATCGGGCCCGAGGCATGCGCCAGGGTCTCGAGAATTTGCAGCCCCTTCTGCAGGGCGGGCGCGCGATATTTCGGGGCTTCGGTCATGATGTGACCGTCACTGTAGCCGCGCCGCCGGCTTCGGGGGAAGCCGCCTTGTGTGGCGCAACGCCGTGCATCCTCTTTAATTTTCGCAACGTGCCATTCCCCTTCCGTCCGCAGATTTGCGGCTCACGCACCGTCTTGTGCAGCATTCGTTCATATTTGCACATTGTGTGCATAGGTGAGAAAATATCAATTGACTGATAAATACGCCGTGAGTAGCCAGCCGCCGTGGATCGTGCCCCCGATGGTCGGGACCAGAAGCACGACCCAGCAGGAGGCGGATGCCGAGGTCACCTCGCCCCCTTCCTGCCGTTGATGACTTGTCGCCCCGATCGGGGCGCTGTTGGGAGGACGGGAATGTTCAGTCGCTTTGGATCGCGTCGCGCGGCTGCGTGGGCGCTTGGCTCTTCAATGGCGGCGCTGGCGGTCGCTACGCCGGCCTGGGCGCAGACGGCGGTCGGCGCTTCGGACGCGCAGCAGGACGCCACGGACCAGCAGGTGCAAGGCACCTCGGCCCCGGCCGACGCCACCGGTAACGAGATCGTCGTCACCGGCGTGCGCGCGAGCATCCAGTCGGCGCAGGCGATCAAGCGCAACGCCTCGCAGATCGTCGATTCGGTGGTCGCCGAGGACATCGGCAAGCTGCCCGACCGCAACGTCGCCGAGGCGCTGCAGCGCATCACCGGCGTCCAGATCCAGGACAGCTATGGCGAGGGTAGCTCGGTCGCGATCCGTGGCCTGACGCAGGTCCGCACCGAACTCAACGGCCGCGACATCTTCACCGCAGACGCCAGCTCGCCGCGGCTCAGCCTGGAGGACATCCCGTCCGAGCTGCTGGCCGGCATCGACGTCTACAAGAATCCCTCGGCCGATCGCATCGAGGACCAGCTCGCCGGCACGATCGACTTCCGCACGCGCAAGCCGTTCGATTTCGACGGCTTCCGCATGGGCGCGACGGTCACCAACACCTATTACGATCTGGTCCGCAAGAGCCGCCCCTCGGCTTCGATTCTGCTCAGTGACCGCTGGAACACCGGCATCGGCGAGATCGGCGTGCTTGCCGACGTCGCTTATCAGAAGACCGCATTCCGCCAGGACACGATTTCGACCGAACCGTTCTACACACTCGATCAATCGCTGAAGGCGGACGGCTCGCCCAACAACCCCGATGATTATGCGACCGCGACCGAGCTCGGCCGGTTGGGCCAGGTGACGACGCTGCCGCACGGCACCGGCATCGGCGAAGTCTATGGCGATCGCCGCCGCCTCGGCACCGATCTCGCGATCCAGTGGAAGCCGAGCGACACGCTGGAATTCACCGGCGAGATGTTCCGCAACGACTACAAGTTCCGCTTCGACGACTATAGCTATTTCGCGTACACCAGCGGCAGCTCGATCAGCCCGCAGCCCGGGGCGCCGTTCACCTATGCCGACAATGGCGATTTCGTCAGCGGCACCTTCCAGAACCTGCCGATCGGCAACAACACCAGCCTCGACACGCGCCATTCGACGACGACCGATTACTCGCTCGCCGCAAAGTGGCGTCCGAGCAGCAACCTGACCGTCGATGCCGATTTTCAGTTCGTCGATTCGACCACGCATGACCTGCGCTCGATCATCGGCCTGACGGGAACGGCGACCACGCTGACGCAGGACATCTCCGGCACGCTGCCGACGTTCCAGATCACCTCGGCGGCGGGGCTGACCAACCCGGCGACCTACACCAACGGCTTTTACCTCGACGACCTGAACCATTCGAAGGGTACCGAAAAGGCCGGGCGCCTGGACGCCGAATACAAGTTCGATGGCGGTCTGCTGTCGTCGATCAAAGCCGGTTTCCGCTATGCCGACCGCTATGCGCGGACCAGCGACACCGGCTATCGCTATACCGGCCTGACCGGCACGCCGACCGACCTCGAATATGTCTCGCTGAGCAACTTCTTCCGCGGCCAGACGCCGCTGTTCGGCAACGCGCTGTTCTTCTCGCGCCAGACGACGCTCGACTACGACCAGACCCGTGCGGAGCTCGGCGTCGATACGCTGCCGAGCTACCTGCCGAGCGGCACCAACCAGGAATCGATCAAGACCTACGCCGGCTATGGCGAGGCCTCCTTCGACGCCAGCGGCATGTCGATCCCGCTCGACGGCAATATCGGCCTGCGGGTGGTGCGTACCGAGCAGGCGGTCTCCGGCTTCTACCAGCAGACCAACCTGATCACGCATGCCGATGGCACGCAGGAAACCGGCGAGACGACGTTCAACCCGATCGCCGCGACGGACAACTATACGTCGTTCCTGCCGAGCGTGAACCTGCGCTTCCATTTCACGCACAACCTGCAGCTGCGTTTCGCTTATTCGAAGAACATCTCGCGGCCCGAGTTCAACCAGCTCAATCCCTCGCTGACGATCACTGAGCCGGGCACCGAGCAGATCAACCAGGAGCACGATACCAGCGGCGGCAACCCTTATCTGAAGCCGATGACGTCGAACAATCTCGACGCCTCGCTGGAATGGTATTTCTCGCGTTCGGGCTCGCTGACCGCGGCCGCGTTCTACAAGGACATCTCGAACTACATCCAGACGGCGATCACCGCGCGCGACGTCACGTTCCAGGATGGCGTGACCGCCACCTACAACGTCACGTCGTACAACAACGTCAGCGACGCCAAGGTGAAGGGCTTCGAGGTCGGGTATCAGCAGTTCTTCGACTTCCTGCCGGGCCTGCTGAGCGGCTTCGGCGTCCAGGCGAACTTCACCTATGTCGACTCGAACGCGCCGAGCCCGGCGACCGAGGGGCCGGTCAAGGACGTGCCGCTGGAGCTGTTGTCGAAGTACAATTACAACCTGATCGGCATCTACGAGAAGGGCAAGTTTTCGGCGCGCGTCGCCTACAACTGGCGCAGCAAGTATCTGGTGACGACGTCGGGCAACGGTTCGGGCAACCTGCCGGTGTTCGACAAGCCTTACGGCCAGCTCGACGCCTCGATCAGCTACGACGTGACGCCGCATTTCGGGCTGTCGCTGGATGCGGTGAACCTCACCGACTCGCTGCGCCAGACCTATTACGGCATCGACACGCGGCCGCGCGATTCGATCCTCAACGATCGCCGCCTGAGCATCACCGCCAAGGTGTCGTTCTGATCTGAGGGGTGGGGGCGGCTCGTGCCGCTCCCACTCCAGCAGGCGAGGAGACGGACGTGCCGGATCGACATCGATCGACGCTGTCGCGAAGAGGCCGCTGGCTCGCGTGGATGGCGGCGCTGGTGCTTTCGCCCGGCATGGCGTTGGCGCAGGACGGCTATCAAAGCTCGCCGCCACGCCAGACCGCGGTGAAGGAGCGGGACTGGGGGCCGTGGCTCGGGCCGTTCCGCCAGTCGCTGATCCCGAAGCTGATGCAGGATTTCGGCGAGCAATATCTCTATGCGCCGGCGGATCGCGCGCTCCCGCCGCCCGCCGCGGGCGAACAGCGCGTCGTCTTCATGGGCGATTCGATCACCGATCGCTGGAACCTGGCGCGCTATTTCCCCGGCCAGCCGTATATCAATCGCGGCATCGGCAGCCAGATCACGCCGCAGATGGTGCTGCGCTTCCAT
>JBQCHA010000187.1:0-5895 GCA_051955175.1 Sphingomonas sp. | reverse complement strand
CCGCTCCAGCGCGGCGGCGGCGCGGTCTTCACGGCGTGCTGCGTCGCGCTGCGCCGTTTCGGCGCGTTCCAAAGCAGTGCGCGCCGCCTGCGCCGCGGCGCGTGCGGCGGTGATCTGCGCCTCTATCCCGGCGAGGTCGGCCTCGGCGGTGTCGACCGTCGCTGCCGCTTCGGGCCGTGCCCTGTTGAGCGCGGCGAGGCGGTTGACGCGTTCGAGCCGCTCGGCCGCCGCCGCTCCGCCGGCGCGCGCAACGAAGCCATCCCAGCGCCGCAGCCGCCCGTCGAGCGTCACCAGCCGCTGCCCGGTCGCGAGCGCCTGCCCGTCGTCCTGATCGGCCACCGCGACCTGCGCCAGGCGCCGGGCGAGCGCCGGTGGTGCCGCGACATGATCGGCAAGCGGGACCGTCCCCTGCGGCAGCGCCGGGTCGGCCGGTTGCGGTGCTGCGCCTTGCCAGAAGCGATCGGCGTCGGTGTCCAGCCCCGCCTCGAGATCGTCGCCCAGCGCCGCCGCCAGCGCGCGTTCATAGCCGGGATCGGCGCTCAGCCGGTCGAGCAGCCGGTCGCGCCCGCTGGGCCGCACCGCCTTTTCGAGCGCGGCGGCTTCGCTGTCGAGCGTCGCGAGCTCGGCGCGGGCGGCGGCGCGGGCCTGCTGCGCGCGGTCGCGTGCCTCGATCCGCGCGCGTTCGTCGCGATCGGCCTCGGCGCGTGCCGTGCGCGCCGCCTCGGCATCGGCGGCGGCCGCCGTGCGCGCCGCGATCGCCGCCTCGCGCTCGGCCCGCAGCGGCGCGACATCGCCCAGCGCGGCGCGTTCGTCGTCGAGCCGGCGCCGTTCCTGCGTCGCCCGATCCAGGCGGGTTCGCGCCGCCTGCAGCGCGGCCTGTGCCACGCGCGCCTCCGCTGCCTCGCTGGCCTGCTCGGCGAGTGCCTGGGCCAGCGCGACCTCGGCATCGCGCGCCTGGCGTTCGGCCTCGGCCAGCGCCGCGTCGAGTTGTGGCAGGCGCTGGGTCGCGGCTTGGCTTTCGGCATCGAGCGTCTTCGCCTCCGCGGCAAGCCGTGCAAGCGCCTCGGCGGCGTCATTGGCCAGCGCGCCTTCGCGCTCGCGGTCGGTGACGATCCGCGCCCGCGCCTCGGCAAGCTCGCGGGTGCGGCGCTCGACCGTGGCGCGCTCGGCACGCAGCGTGTCGAGCCGGTGGCCGAGCTCGCCCGCGCGGTCGCGCTGGGCGAGCGCGGCGGCGCGCAGGTGGGCGAGCGTCTCGCTCGCGGCGCGTTGCGCGGCGGCGGCATCCTCCTGCGCCCTGGCGGCAGCGGCAACGCGCGCTTCGGCCGCTTGCGCCTCCTTCTTCGCCGCATCGGCGGCGGCGGCGGCTTCGCGCCAGCGGGCGAAGATCATCCGCGCCTCGGCCACGCGGATCTGGTCGCTGAGTGCGCGGTAGCGTTCCGCCTGCCGCGCCTGGCGGCGCAGCGCCGAGGCCCTTGAGTCCTGGTCGGCGATCACCTCGTCCAATCGCGAGAGATTGGTCTCGGTCGCGCGCAGCTTCTGCTCGGCATCCTTGCGGCGGACGTGCAGCCCGGCGATGCCGGCGGCTTCCTCCAGCAGCGCGCGGCGCTCGGTCGGCTTGGCGGCGATCACGGCGCCAATCCGGCCCTGGCTGACCAGCGCCGGCGAATGCGCGCCGGTTGCGGCGTCGGCGAACAGCAACGCCACGTCCTTCGCCCGCACGTCGCGACCGTTGATACGATAGGCCGATCCCGCGCCGCGTTCGATGCGGCGGACGATCTCGGTCTCGTCTTCCTCGCCGATCTCCTCGGCGAGGATCGACACTTCGGCGAAATCGCGCGCTGGCCGGCTGGTGGTGCCGGCGAAGATCACGTCCTCCATGCCGGCGCCGCGCATCGAGCGTGCCGAGGTTTCCCCCATCGCCCAGCGCAGCGCCTCGAGCAGGTTGGACTTGCCGCAGCCATTGGGGCCGACGATGCCGGTCAGCCCCGGCTCGATCCGAAGATCGGCGGGTTCGACGAAGCTCTTGAAGCCGGTCAGCCGCAGCCGCTTGATCTGCACCGCATCATGCCCCCCGCGGCCTGTGGCGGGTTATGCCCCCGCCGCGTCGAGCCGCTGCTTCAGCCCCGACCATTCGTCATCCGCCGGCGGCAGCTTGTCGCCGTTGACGATGAAGGTCGGCGTCGAATTGACGTCGTATTTCTGCACCGCATCCTGCGTCTGCTTGGTGATCGCGTCGAGTGCCGATTTGTCGGTCAGGCACGCCTGGGCCTTGTCGGCCGGCACACCGCGGGCGCGGACGAAGTCGACATAGCCGAGCTGCTGCGCCAGATAAGCGGTCGCCTGGCTGGGCGACAGGCCCTGCATCTTCGCCTGGTCGAGCTTGTCGAGGCCGGCGAGCAGTTGCTGCTGGTTTGCCATCATCTGGTTGAGCATCGGGAAATACTGATCGGGATCGACGCAGCGGCCGAGCAGGATGCCCGGCATGTCGAGCGCCGAATGGACCGGGAAGTCGCGGAATTCGTAAGAAACCTTGCCGGTGTCGATATAGTTCTGCTCGAGCTTCGGCAGCCCTTCCTGATCGAACGCGGCGCAGTGCGGGCAGGTGCGCGAGCCGTATTCGACCAGCTTGATCGGCGCATTGGGGTTGCCCATCAGATAGCCGCCGGCATCGGTCTTCTTGACCATGTCGGACCATTGCTGGCCGGCAGGCGGCGTCGCGCCCGCCACCGGGGCGGCCGGCGCGGTGGTGTTGCCGTCACCACCCTTGCCGCACGCGGCGACGAACAGCAGCGGGAGAGCGAGAAGCGCGAGCTTGGCTTTCATCAACTTGGGGTCCTTCTATTGGGCGAGGTCAGGCGCCCGCCTTGGTCAGCGCGGCCTGAATGTCGGATTGGAGCTCGGGCCAGCCGGTCGCCTCGACCTTCTTGCCGTTGATCAGGAAGGTGGGCGTGCCGCTGAGCGCATAATCCTGCTTGGCGCGGGCGTTCATCTTGCCGATCGCCTCGGCGGTGGCGACGTCGCTCAGGCATTGCCGTGCCTGCGCATCGTCGATTCCCTGCGCGTGAGCGAAATCGACATAGCCGATCTGCTGGGCGAGCAGATAGGGCTGGTCCTTCTCGGCCGCCTTGGCGACGGCGTCGGCCTGCGCCTCGGTCTGGCTGGCTTCCTTGGCGAAGATCTCGGGCTGCGCCTCGAACTCGGCGGTGAGCAGCGGGAAGAAGCCCTGCGTGCCCTTGCAGCGCCCGATCAGCGCCGCGGCGACATCGCCGCCGTCGCGCAGCCAATCACGGAATTCGTAAGCGACCTTGCCGGTGCGCACGTATTTCTCGACCAGCGGCTGCATGCCGCTCGCGGCGAAGGCGGCGCAATGCGGGCAGGTCCGCGATCCGAACTCGACCAGCGTCACCGGCGCGGCGGGATTGCCCATGCGATAGCCGTTGTCGGGCGTGCGCGTGACGACGCTGGCCCAGTCGCGGCCCTGCGGCGCGCTAGGGGCGACGGCGTTGGGACTGGCGGCGCTGGCATTGCTCGCCACCGCCGCTGGCGCGGCCTCGTTGGCGGCGGCGGTATCGGCTGTCGGGGATTGTTGCTGGCAGGCGGCAAGCGCCAGCACCGGCATGACGAAGGTGAAACGAACGGTCATCGACTCCCCCGGATCAGCGCGCGCCGGCCGCGCGCAGGATGGGCTGGAGATGGGCCCAATCGTAGACGTCGGCGGCGAACTTGCCGTTGACGATGAAGCCCGGCGTGCCGGTGATCGCCTTGGGTGCGGCCTGCATCATCGCCATGATCGGCTGGATCGCGCCTTCGTTCGACAGGCAGGCGTCGACCTGCGCCTGGTTCATGCCATTCTGCAGCGCGATGGCGGTCAGGCCCGATCCTTGCGCCGAAGCCTTCAGCCGGTCCATCTTCGGGTACATGGCGAGCCGGCGGCCATTGTCCTGCTCGAACTGGATGCCCTGCGGCAGCCAGTCGCCCTGTGCCGCAAAGACGGCGCTGGTCAGCTTTGTGAATCCGGCGGTGCCGGCACAGCGCGCAAGCAGCGCGGCATCGAGATCGAGCTGGTCGTGTATCTGGTTGCGCACCTCCAGGCTGGTCGAACCGGAACGGATGAACCGGCCGCGCAGCACCGCGGCCGATTCCTTCTGGAACGCCGCGCAATGCGGGCAGGTGTAGCTTAGATATTCGACCAGCTTCACCTTGGCGGCGGGGTTGCCGATCAGGAAGGCGCCGTCCGGCAGCTTGGTGACGGTCTCGTCCCAGTTCCTCGCAGCGGCGGGCGTGGCGAGGCTCAGCGAAAACACGGCGCCGACCAGCGTCAGCACGACGAGAAGAAGACGCATCAACGATCCTTGCTGTTGTCGATCACGGGGGCGCCGCGCGTGGCGGCGACGCCGGCGGCGAGCGCCTCCAGCACCGCCTTCAGCTCGGGATCGCCGATCGCGCGCAGGCTGTCGCCCAACTCGACGGGCGCGGGCTTGAGCGACGGCGGCGGCGTGCGCGGCGCGCGCCGGGCAACCTCGCCCTGGCGGAACACGACGCGCGCGACGGCGCCATAGCCGAAGAAGCGATTCACCCGCTCGATGATCTCCGGCGTGATGTGCTGCATCATTGCCGCATGCGCGCCGCGCACCACCAGGGTCAGCGTGCCGCCGGCGCGCTCGCCATGGGGAAAGCGCAGCGATTCGGGTGCCGACACCTCGGCATAGCGCGGGCCGACGATCTCCGCCCAGCGGCTGACGATCGAGCTTTGCACGAAGCCGAACCGGCGAAACGCGGCGCGGCCGACGTCGGGCAGCAGCTCGGCGACGGCGCGCGCTCGGTTGGCGCGCGGCGGCTCGGGCCGGGTACGGCGGGGCGCAGGCTTGCGCGGTTTGCTCATGTCGCTTCCCATGCCATAGCCGGGGCGTGCCCGCCAATATTTCCTCCACGATTTCGCACGATCTGCTCGGCTGGTACGACGCCCATGCCCGCGACCTGCCGTGGCGCGCGCCGCCGGGCGCAGCGGCACCGGACCCGTATCGCGTGTGGCTATCCGAAATCATGCTGCAGCAGACCACGGTGGCGACGGTGCGGCCGCGTTTCGCGGCGTTCATCGCGCGCTGGGGCGATGTCGCGGCGCTGGCCGCGGCCGACGAGGCCGAAGTGATGGCTGCCTGGGCCGGGCTCGGCTATTATTCGCGCGCCCGCAACCTGATCAAATGCGCGCGGGCGGTGGTGGCGGAGCATGGCGGTCGCTTCCCCGACTGGGAGGAGGCGTTGCGCACGCTGCCCGGGATCGGCGGCTATACCGCCGCGGCGATCGCGGCCATCGCCTTCGGCCGGCGCGCGGTGGTGATCGACGGCAATGTCGAGCGCGTGGTCGCGCGGCTGTTCGCCATCGACACACCGCTGCCCGCCGCCAAGCCGATCGTCCGCGACCATGCCGATGCGATCACGCCCGATGCGCGCGCCGGCGACTTCGCGCAGGCGATGATGGACCTGGGATCGTCGATCTGCACGCCGCGCCGGCCGCGCTGCCTCTTGTGTCCGCTCCGCGGCGATTGTCGCGGCTTCGCCACCGGGCGACCCGACGCGTTCCCGGTCAAGCCGCGCAAGTCGGCCAAGCCGCAGCGGTATGGCACGATCTTCTGGCTGACGCGTGGCGCGGACGTGCTGTTGGTGCGCCGTCCGCCCCGGGGGCTGCTCGGCGGCATGCGCGCGCTGCCGACCGGGCCCTGGGCGGAGGCCGCGCCGGGGTTGGCGGAGGCGCCGGCGGCGCTCGACTGGCGGCTGCTCGACATGACGGTGACCCATGTCTTCACCCACTTCCGTCTCGACCTCGCGCTTGCCGTTGCCGACGGCGCGGGGCATGGCGGGCCGGTCGACGGCGAATGGTGGCCGCTGGCCGGAATC
>JBQCHA010000186.1:0-38088 GCA_051955175.1 Sphingomonas sp. | reverse complement strand
GTGCGGCACCCCGGCCGCCGAATCGGCGCCGGGGCCGCTCATGCCGCCCGCGGCGGGTTGCCGCAAGCACATGGATGAGGAGAGCGTGCCCAGAACGGTGCTCAGTCGATCACCGGCAGCGTTTCGAACTGGTGATACGGCGGCGGGCTGGACAGCGTCCATTCCAGCGTCGTCGCACCCTCGCCCCAGGGGTTGGCGGGCGCCTTGGGCCCGGCGATCAGCGACCAGACCAGGTTGACGAAGAAGATGCCGACGCCGATCGCCATCACGACATAGCCGAGCGAGGCGATGTAATTCCAATGCTCATAGGCGGGCGTATAGTCGGGGATACGCCGCGGCATGTTCTCAAGACCCAGGAAGTGCATCGGGAAGAACAGCATGTTCACGCCGATGAAGAACACGAAGAAGTGCACCTGGCCAAGGAATTCGTTGTACATCCGGCCCGACATCTTCGGGAACCAGTAATAGAAGCCGGCGAACAGCGAGAACACCGCGCCTAAGCTCAGCACGTAATGGAAGTGCGCGACAACGTAATAGGTGTCCTGCAGATTGTCGTCGATGCCGCCATTGGCCAGCACGACGCCGGTCACCCCGCCGACGGTGAACATGAAGATGAAGCCGATCGCCCACATCATCGGCGTCTTGAAGCTGATCGATCCGCCCCACATCGTCGCGATCCACGAGAAGATCTTCACGCCCGTCGGCACCGCGATCACCATGGTGGCCAGCGTGAAGTACATCTTCAGGTCGACCGACAGGCCGGTGGTGAACATGTGATGCGCCCACACGACGAAGCCGATCACGCCGATCGCGACCATCGCATAGGCCATGCCGAGATAGCCGAACACCGGTTTGCGGCTGAACGTCGCGATGATCTGGCTGACCATGCCGAAGCCCGGCAGGATCATGATGTAGACCTCGGGATGGCCGAAGAACCAGAACAGGTTCTGGAACAGGATCGGGTCGCCGCCGCCAGCCGGATCGAAGAAGGTGGTGCCGAAATTGCGGTCGGTCAGCAGCATGGTGATGGCCGCCGCGAGCACCGGCAGCGCCAGCAGCAGCAGGAAGGCGGTGACCAGGATCGACCAGACGAACAGCGGCATCTTGTGCAGCGTCATGCCCGGCGCGCGCATGTTGAAGATCGTCGTGATGAAGTTGATCGCGCCCAGGATCGACGAGGCGCCGGCGAGGTGCATCGACAGGATTACCATGTCGACCGCCGGCCCCGGCTGGCCGTAGGTGGATAGCGGCGCGTACATCGTCCAGCCGGTCCCGGCACCGCCGAAGAAGGGCGAGGCGAACAGCAGGGCGAAGCTGGGCACCAGCAGCCAGAAGCTGACGTTGTTCATCCGCGGGAAGGCCATGTCGGGCGCGCCGATCATGATCGGCACGAACCAATTGCCGAACCCGCCCATCATCGCCGGCATCACCATGAAGAAGATCATGATGAGCCCGTGCGCGGTGATCAGCACGTTCCACAGGTCGCGCGCCTGGTCGATCGAGGCGCCCGAGCCGAACAGCCAGCTCGCCCAGCTCGGCAGATATTCAAGGCCCGGATGCGCCAGCTCCAGCCGCATCAGCCCGGAGATCGCGCCGCCGATCACGCCCGCGCTGATCGCGAAGATCAGGTAGAGCGTGCCGATGACCTTGTGGTTGGTCGACATGAACCAACGCTGGAAGAATGCCGGCTTGTGCTCGCCGGCGTGATGCTCGCCGGGTTCGCCATGGGCCTGGAAAGCATGGGCGTGGGGAAGGGCGGTATCGGTCATGGCGTCAGATGTCCGACTGGCTGCCGCCGGGCCCGTTGCGGGTGGCAGGCTGCGAGGAGGCGGGGCCGACGACTTTGCCGTTCTCGGCCGGTGGCAGGTTGGGCGCGGGCGTCGCGGTGGCGTCACCGCTGTCGGCGCCCGGTTGCGGGATCGCCGCGGTCGACGGCGCATTGGGGTTGGCCGGCATCGAGCCGCCCTTGGCCTTGATCCACGCGGCGAACTCCGCGGGCGGCACCGCCTCGACGGCGATCGGCATATAGGCGTGATTGGCGCCGCACAGTTCGGAGCACTGGCCGAAATAGAGGCCCGGGCGACGGATGGTGAAGCTCGTCTCGTTGAGGCGGCCGGGCACCGCGTCGAGCTTCACCCAGAAGGCCGGCACCGCCCAGCTGTGGATCACGTCGGCCGATGTGGTGATCAGCCGGATCGGCACGCCGACCGGCAGCACCACGCGATTGTCGACCGCCAGCAGCCGCGGCCCGTCGGCATCGGTGCGATAGCGCTGTCCGGGCTGCACCTCATCCTGTTCCTTCAGGATGTTGGACGTGATCTGCACGTCGCCATTGTCGGGATAATCGTAGGTCCAATACCATTGGTTGCCGGTCGCCTTCAGCGTCACGGCGTTGTCGGGCGCCGGGCGGAACTGCGCCTGCAAGAGGCCGATCGACGGGATGGCGATGCCGACCAGCACCACCACCGGTGCGAGCGTCCAGAGGATCTCCAGCGGCGTATTGTGCGACAGGCGCGAGGGCACCGGGTTGGCCGCACGGCGGAACCGCCACATGCACCACAGCAGCAGGAACAGCACCAGCAGGCAGATCGCGGTGATGATCGGCAGCAGCACGACGTTGTGCATCCACGCGGCGAAGCGGCCGTTGGTGGTCACCTGCGGCTGCAGCCCGATGGCGTCGGTCGGCTGGCCGATGCCCGGCGTCGGCGCCATCGCCGGCGCGCCGTCCTGCGCGAGCAGCGGGCTGGACGGTGCCTGCGCGGCGGGCGTGACGAATGCCGTGCCGGCGGCGGTCGCGGCCGGGGTGGTGGGCGCCGCAGCGGTCTGTTGCGCGGCAACCGGACCGGCGATCGCCAGGGAGATGGCCAAAATCACGGCCTTGCCGGTCGACTGCAGCCTCATCGTCCGCATGCCCCTACCCCTCTCTTTGTGCGCCTCTTTTCGGCGCGCCGAGCCTTGTCGGTTGGCCCTTTGTCCTCATCTATATCCATACCTCCCCCCGGCCTCAAGCAGCGCTGCGCGTTTTTGTCCCGCGCCTGCGTTGCGGCACGGCCGCGCGATCCCTATTGAGCACCGATCCAGGCAGGAGAAGCAGGCGAATGACCGAAGACGAGGTGCTGGCCGAGTTCCGCGCGGCGAACGCGCTGCTGAACGGACATTTCATCCTGTCGTCGGGCCTGCACTCGCCCGTGTTCCTGCAGAAGATGCTGGTATTCCAGGATCCGGCGCGCACCGAGCGGCTGTGCCGCGCCCTGGCCGCGGCGATCACCCAGCGCTTCGGCACGGTCGACATGGTCGTCTCGCCGGCGGTCGGCGGCATCATCCCCGGCTATGAGACCGCCCGCGCGCTCGGCTGCACCGCGGTGTTCGTCGAGCGCGAGGAAGGCGAGTTCCGCCTGCGCCGCGGCTTCGAGATTCCCGAGGGCGCCCGCGTGGTGATGGTCGAGGACATCGTCACCACCGGCCTGTCGTCGCGCGAATGCCTGGCGGCGATCCGCCAGCATCCCGGCGAGTTGCTGGGTGCGGCGTGCATCATCGATCGCTCGAACGGCCGCGCCGATGTCGGCGCGCCGCTGGTGTCGCTGTGCCGCCTCGACGTGCCGGCCTACCCGGCCGACGACCTGCCGCCCGAACTCGCCGCGATCCCCGCCACCAAGCCGGGCAGCCGGGGCCTCAAGAAGTGAGCGCGCCGCTGCGCCTGGGCGTCAACATCGACCATGTGGCGACGGTGCGCAACGCGCGCGGCAGCGGCTATCCCGACCCGGTCCGCGCGGCCTTGCTGGCGGCGCAAGCCGGCGCCGACGGCATCACGGCGCATTTGCGCGAGGATCGCCGTCATATCACCGACGCCGACATCGCCCGGCTGTCGGCCGAGCTGCCGGTTCCGCTCAACCTCGAAATGGCGGCGACCGACGAGATGCTGGGCATCGCGCTGCGCCACGTGCCGCACGCCGCCTGCATCGTGCCCGAAAAGCGCGAGGAGCTGACCACCGAGGGCGGGCTGGATGCCGCTGGCCAGTTCGATCGCCTCGCGCCGATGGTAGCGGCGCTCAAACAGGCGGGCGTCCGCGTGTCGCTGTTCATCGAGCCCGACGCCGCCCAGATCGACGCCGCGATCCGGCTCGGCGCGCCGGTGGTCGAGCTCCACACCGGCAAATATGCCGAGCTCGACGGTGCGCCGCGCGCGGACGAACTGCGCCGGCTTGCCGATGCCGCCGCGCTGGCGGCGAAGAACGGCATCGAGGTCCATGCCGGCCACGGCCTGACATATGACAATGTCGCCCCGATCGCGGCGATCCCGCAGGTGCGCGAGCTCAACATCGGCCATTTCCTGATCGGCGAGGCGATCTTCGTCGGGCTGGCCGACAGCGTCCGCCGCATGCGCGCGGCGATGGACGAGGCGCGGTGAGGCCCTATGGCCATCAAGTGCCGAGGTGGCTGCTCGCGGCTGCTGGGTGCGGAATCATGGTCGCGACCTTGTGGGCAGCAGCAGTTCTATGGGGGGTTAGAGAGCTTGGACCTTGGCCGTCCCCAACTTGGGTGAAGCTTATTGCAAAGGTTGTTGTCCTCCCCTTGGCGATCATAACTACCGGGTCGGTTGTAGCGCTGTTCCTGGTGCGCTGGCGTCGACTTAATATTGATAAAATTTGCGCGTCTGTGCCGCTCGGGTTGCTTTTGGCAAACGCTGCCCGGGTTTTCACGCGATGATCATCGGGCTCGGTTCCGACCTGTGCAACATCGAGCGCATCCAGGCGTCGCTCGATCGCTTCGGCGCGCGATTCGAGGATCGGGTGTTCACCGACGTCGAGCGCGCCAAGGCGGCACGGCGACCGCTCACCCGGGCGGGCACGCTCGCGAAGCGCTTCGCCGCCAAGGAGGCTTTTTCCAAGGCGGTCGGGACCGGCTTCAAAAGCGGCGTGTTCATGAAGGATATCGGCGTGGTCAACGCGCCTTCGGGGGCGCCGACGCTGGCGCTTACCGGCGGCGCGAAGGCGAGGCTTGACGCGATGACGCCGGACGGCCACGTCGCGCGGGTTCATCTGACGCTGACCGACGACCATCCATGGGCGCAGGCCTTCGTGGTCATCGAGGCGGTGCCGGGCGATGGGCGTTTAGACTAGGCCAGGCAGGGAGTTGGCGTTGGACGGCGAGGTCGAAGTGAGGGACGAGGCGCAGGCCCCGGCGAAGAAGGGCTCGAGCCTGTGGGCCGAGGTCAAGGGAATCCTGTGGCTGGTGATCGCCGTCTTCCTGTTCCAGTCGCTGATCGCGAAGCCGTTCTATATCCCGTCCGAATCGATGCTGCCCGACCTGCTGGTGGGCGATCGGCTGGTGGTGACCAAATATCCCTACGGCTGGTCCTTCGTCTCGCCGATCTTCCACCCGCTGCCGCATCTCGGCGGGCGGCTACTCGGCCACATGCCGAAGCGCGGCGACATCGTCATCGTCACGCCGCCGGGCAAGCGCGAGGATTATATCAAGCGGGTCATCGGGCTGCCGGGCGACCGGCTGGAGGTGCGCGGCGGCGTCGTGATCCTGAACGGCAAACCGGTCGAGCGCAGCCCGATCCACTATCGGGACCTGCCGGTCGACGCCAATTCGACCTGCGACCCGATGCAATATCCCGGCGCGCGGCAGATCGGGCCGGGCGGCAAGCTGATCTGCCACCTGCCGATCGTGACCGAGACGCTGCCCAACGGGCGCCAGTACGACACGGTCGAGCTGGGCTACAGCCAGGGCGACGATTACGGACCGGTCACCGTGGGGCCACACGACGTCTTCTTGATGGGCGACAATCGCGACCGCAGCGCCGACAGCCGCTTCCCGCTGATCGAGGAAGGGCTGGGCGGCCCGGTGCCGTGGGAATATCTCGGCGGCCGCGCGGAGTTCATCACCTTCTCGCTCGACGGCAGCGCGACCTGGAACCCGCTGAGCTGGTTCACCGACTTCCGGCCGCACCGTCTCGGCCTGTCGCTCCACCCGAAGCAGACCACCCTGCAATGAGCGAGGATCGGCGCTCCGTCTCGCCCCAGCCGGGTCCGAACGAGATGCGCGATCCGCTGACGCGGGCGGAGCTGAAACGCGCGGCGATCTGGCTGGGGCTGGCGGCGGCGATGGCGCTGGTGGTGCTGCTGATCCAGCCGATCCTGATCATCTTTGCCGGCCTGGTGTTCGCCTCGATGCTCGACGGCGGGGTGCGACTGCTCGGCCGCGTGCTGCCGATCGGGCGGGGCTGGCGTCTGTTGATCGTCGTCTTGTGCGTCATCGCCTTCGTGGCCGGCGTGTTCTATCTGACCGGCGTGCAGATCGCCGCGCAGGCGGAGCAACTGCGCACGACGCTGGAGGCGCAGGCCAATCGCGTCGCGCATTGGGCCGCCGACATGGGGCTGATGCCCGGCCGTGCCGATGTCAGCGGCCTGATCAAGCAGGCGCTGGGCTCGCTCGGCCGGCTGACCTCGTTCGTGGGCACCGCGATCGGGGCGATCTCCAGCCTGTTCGTCATCCTGGTGATCGGCCTGTTCGTGGCGATGGAACCGCGCATCTACGATCGCGGGCTGCAATGGATGGTGCCGCTGGATCAGCGCGAAGGGTTCGCCGTGGCGATCGGCCGCATGGCGGCGACGCTCAGGAAGCTGCTCGCCGGACGCCTGCTCGGCATGGCGTTCGAGGGACTGCTGACCTGGGTGATCCTGATGGTGGTCGGCGTGCCGATGGCGCTGGTGCTGGGCCTGATCGCCGCGATCCTGGCGTTCATCCCCAATATCGGTGCATTCATCACCGGCGTGCTGATGACCGCGGTCGGCTTCTCGGCGGGCGTCGACAAGGGGCTGGCCGCGCTGATCACCTATTTCGTCGTCCAGACGTTCGATGGCTATGTCGTCATCCCGACGGTGGCGAAGCGCACCGTCGACCTGCCGCCGGCGCTGACGCTGTCGGCGCAGATTTTGTTCAGCACCTTGTTCGGCGTGCTCGGCCTGGCGCTCGCCGATCCGATGACCGCGATCATCAAGACGGGGCTGGAATATCGGTCGGAGCGGCGGGGCGAGGATGATCTGATCATCGGGGAGCCATCGCGATGACGATCGTGCTGCACGATTACTGGCGGTCGTCGGCCGGCTATCGCGTGCGGATCGCGCTCAACCTGAAGGGCGTCGACTATGAGCGGCATGCCGTCAGCCTGATCGACGGCGAACAGGTGGACGCGGAAAACCGGGCGCGGAACCCGCAAGGGCTGGTGCCGACGCTGGAGGCCGACGGGCTGGTGCTGACGCAGAGCCTGGCGATCATCGACTGGCTTGACGCCATGTGGCCCGAGCCGCGGCTGCTGCCCGCCGACCCCACGGTGCGCGCCAAGGCCTGGGCGCGGGCGCTGCTGATCGCCTGCGACGTGCATCCGGTCGACAATCTGCGCGTGCTGAAGCGGCTGGAGACGCAGTTCGGCGCGGACCAGGCGGCGAAGAACGATTGGTATCGCCATTGGGTATGCGAAGGCCTGGCGGCGCTGGAGGCGATGGCCGGCGACGACGGTCCGTTCCTCGGCGGCGCGGCGCCCGACGTGTCGGACGTGTGCCTGGTGCCGCAACTCTACAACGCGCGGCGCTTCGACGTGCCGCTGGCGCCTTATCCCCGGTTGCTGCGCGCCGATGCCGCGGCGGCCGACCTGGACGCCTTCGCCGCGGCGCATCCCGACAAGATCAAGCCCTGAGGCTGAGGCCTGAGGCCTCGCTGTAGGCGTTATGCCGGGACGTGTGGCGTCGCATGTCCCGGAACAAGTCCGGACCGGCGAAAAGTCTTATCCACGCGCGGGAGACGGCAGGGCGTCAACGCCCCGCCGCCGCCGCATCACGCACCGAGTGGCTTGGGCGTGCCGAACGGGCCGGAGGGGCGTCGCGTCTTGGGGATCGAAGTGCCGGCAGCCGGCACCGGCTGAGCGCCGGCGGTGGGGCCGTTGTCGCGTTCGATATGCTCGCCCGCCAGCAGGCGCTTGATCTCGTCGCCGGTCAGCGTTTCGTACTCGAGCAGCGCACCGGCCAGCTGGTGCAATTGGTCGATATGCTCGGTCAGCACCTTGCGCGCGCGCTCCAGCCCGCCCTCGACCAGGCTCTTGATCTCCTTGTCGATCAGCTGCGCCGTCTCGTTCGACATGTGCGCCGGGCGCGACATCGCATAGCCGAGATAGCTCTCGTCCGAATCACCATATTCCAGCGGACCGACCGCATCGGACATGCCCCATTGCGTGACCATCGAGCGCGCAAGGCGGGTGGCCATCTGGATGTCGCCCGACGCGCCGGAGCTGACGCGATCGTAGCCGAAGATCAGCTCCTCCGCGACGCGACCGCCCATCGCGATCGACAGATGGGCATACATCTGATCGCGGTGCATCGAATTCTGGTCGCGCTCGGGCAGGCGCATGACCATGCCCAGCGCACGGCCGCGCGGGATGATCGTCGCCTTGTGGATCGGGTCCGATGCCGGCTCGTGCAGCGTGACGATGGCGTGACCGGCCTCGTGATAGGCGGTCATCCGTTTCTCGTCCTCGGTCATCAGCATCGACTTGCGCTCGGCGCCCATCATCACCTTGTCCTTGGCCTCCTCGAATTCGGCCATGGCGACGAGGCGCTTGCCCTTGCGCGCGGCAAGCAGCGCCGCCTCGTTGACGAGGTTGGCGAGATCGGCCCCCGAGAAGCCCGGCGTGCCGCGCGCAATGGTGCGGGCATCGACGTCGGGTGCGATCGGCACCTTCTTCATGTGAACCTGGAGGATCTTGACCCGGCCCTCGATATCGGGGCGCGGCACCACCACCTGGCGATCGAAACGGCCCGGTCGCAGCAGCGCCGGATCGAGCACGTCGGGGCGGTTGGTCGCGGCGATGATGATGATGCCTTCGTTCGCCTCGAACCCGTCCATCTCGACCAGCAGCTGGTTCAGCGTCTGCTCGCGCTCGTCGTTCTGGTTGCCCAGGCCGGCACCGCGCGAGCGGCCGACCGCGTCGATCTCGTCGATGAAGACGATGCACGGCGCCGACTTCTTGGCCTGTTCGAACATATCCCTGACGCGGGACGCGCCGACGCCGACGAACATCTCGACGAAGTCCGAGCCGGAGATGGTGAAGAACGGGACGCCCGCCTCACCCGCGATCGCGCGGGCGAGCAAGGTCTTGCCGGTACCGGGTGAGCCGACCAGCAGCGCGCCCTTGGGAATCTTGCCGCCCAGCCGCGCGAACTTGGTGGGGTCGCGCAGGAATTCGACGATCTCCTGCAATTCCTCACGCGCCTCGTCGATGCCGGCGACGTCGTCGAACGTGACCTTGCCTTCCTTCTGCGTCAGCATCCGCGCGCGGCTCTTGCCGAAGCCCATCGCGCCGGAGCCCGAATTCTTCTGCATCTGCCGGACGACGAAGAAGGCGATGCCCAGGAAGAGCAGGAACGGCAGCGAATTGTAGAGCAGGTACATCCAGATGGACGGCTCGTCCTTCGGCTGCGCGTTGATGATGACGTTCGACTTGCGCAGCCGATCGGTCAGCTCCGGATCGTTCATCGCATAGGTGCGGAACTTGGTATCGTCGCTGAGCGTGCCGGTGATCACGTCGTCGGAGACGTTGACCTCCTTCACCGCGCCGGTCTGCACCTTGTCGAGGAAGGTCGAATAGGGGATCGTGCCGCCGGTCGCCTGGGCGGTGCGCCCGTCGATCACGGCGACGAACAACGCCAGAGCGACCAGGATACCCACCCAGATGAGCAGCTGCTTCATCCAGGGATTGCCGTTGCCGCCGCCACCGCCGTTGCCGGGGCCTTGCTGCTTGTCGTCGTTCATGCGCCTACTTTACCTTTCTGGCCCAAGATAAGCGCACGCAGGTTAATGGCAATGGAACAAAAGCGATCTGCGTGATCGCCGGTGGTCGGCGCGCGATGGACGCCGTCAGTGGCGGGTGCGGCGCGGCGGCGCGATCCGGAAATGCCACAGGTCGCCGGTCGGGCGCGCCAGCACGCCGGCGCGGGTGGCCGCCTTGCCCGCCTCCAGCGAAGCGAGCAGCGGCTCGATGTTCGCGTCGGGAGACCAGTCGGGCTGGTCGATCGCCTGGCGATCGCGAACCTCGGTGATCGCACGCTGCACCAGGCGCCGGCGCAGGCCGCGCGGCAGGTCGGCGACGTCGAGCCGCAGCCCGCCGCCGCGCACGGCGCGCTGGCGCGACTGCCACAGCCAGTCGGCGATCAGGCGCAACTCGCCATCGGCCTCGGCCAGGTGCGTGGCGGCACGCGCGATCCGCGGCGTGTCGAGCCATTCATGCTCGTTGAGCAGGCGGCGGAAGCGGGTGCGGTCGTGGCGCGGATCGTCGTTGCTGGGATCGTCGACGAACGGCACGCCGGCGCGCCGCACGATGGCGCGCAACTCGGCGCGGCGCCAGTCGAGCAGCGGCCGCACCAGCAGCAGCGGGTGCGGCACGCCGCGGGTGATCTCGCGCACCGCCCGGACCCCGGACAGACCGGACAGGCCGGCACCGCGCGCGGCGCGCATCAGGAAGGTCTCGGCCTGGTCGTCGGTCTGGTGCGCCGTGAGCAGGAACGCGGCGCCCTGCGCCGACGCCCAGTCGATCAGCAGGCGATAGCGCAGTTCGCGCGCCTGCGCCTGCAGGCTGGCACCGACGGGGCTGTCATCGGCGACCAGCGCGGCATGCTCGACGCCCAGCTTCGCGCATTCCTCGGCGACCATCGCGCATTCGGCCGCCGCGCTCGCGCGCAGTCGGTGATCGACCGTGGCGGCGATCACCCGGCCCGGCCAGGCGCCGGCGGCGAGCGCGAGCATCGCCATGCTGTCGGGCCCGCCGGATACCGCCAGCGCGACGCGCTCGCCCGCGGCCGGCTGGCGCCCGGCGGCCTCGCCGAACGACGCGATGAAGCGGTCGACGAGCGCCGGGTCGAGCGTCACGTCAGCGCCCGTAAGTTACTGGCAATGCGCCTGGCGGCGGCCGTCGGCGATATTGGCCTGCATCCCGGCCGAAATCTTGCCGCCGTAGACGTCGGTCAGCTCGCCATAGACCTTGCAGGCGTCGGCCGGCTTCTTCAGCTGGACCAGCGCTTGCGCCAGGTAATAGAGGCTGTCGGGCGCGCGCTCGCCATCGGGCATCTTCTTGTAATTGTCGTAGAACGCCATCGACGCCAGCGCGGGCTTGCCCTCGTCGAGATAGGTGCGGCCGAGCAGGTTCTGCGCGAAGCTCCAGCGGCGCGTATCGGGATATTTCTCCACCACCGCCTTCAGCTGCTTTTCGGCCGCGGGATACTGCTTCGCCGACCACAGGCGATAGCCGTAGATATAGGCGTCCTCCTCGGCATCGCCGGTGTCGGGCTTGCCGATCGCGGTGGCGGGCACAGCAGCGGTGCCGCCGCCGGCGGGAGCGGCGGCCGGGCCATCGGCCGGCGCTGCGTCGTCGCGTGGGCCGGCGGGGGTCGCCGGGCCGCCGATTCCGCCGCCGACGGGGCCATTGGCCGGGCCCGCCGCGGCGCCGCCGCCCTCCAGCGCCGCGAGACGCTGGTCGGTGATCCGCTTATATTCGGTGAAGTCCTGCTGCATCACCTGCAGGCGATGCTGCGTTTCCTCGACCGAGTTGGTCAGCGTCGACATCTGCTGCTCGAGCGAGCTGACGCGCGAGTTGAGGTCGCCGAACGCGCTGCCGGTGCCGCCGAAGCCGGGCTGCGTCGGCGCCTGCTGCGTGGGTGCGATCTGCGGCTCGACATAGTTCTGGCCGGCACCGCCCGGGAAGACCTTGCGCTGCACCGCGTGCATCTCGCTTTCCAGGCGGTCGACCCGCATCTCGATGTTCGACTGGGCGACAGCCGGCGCGGCGGCGGCGAGGCCGGTCGCGACCAGCACGGCGGCGAGCAAGGTTCGCATGGGCAGGATTCCCCGGAAAAAGAAGCGTGGACGCACGCGATATAGCTGACACGACAATGCTGTCGCCAGCCTTAAGCGCCGGTCCGCCCGGGGCGTCAATATGTCAGTAGATGCCGGTCGTCACCGGGGGCGGCGGCTGAGTTGGCGCCTGCGTCGTATGCGACGGCGAGCGCCGCGGCTTCGGCGTTGCCTTGGCCTTGGGGGTGGCGCGGGGCGTGGGCTTGGCCGCGGCGACCGCGCTGGCGCTCGGCGTCGGACTGGGCGCAGCGGCAGCGGGTGTCGCCGCGGTCGGCGGCGAGCTCGCCGCGGGCGCCGCCGGCGTCGACGCTGCGGTCTGCCGCGCCGCCAGCGAGCCGGCATCGATCGGCACGTCCTTCATCGGCCGCGCACCGGAGCCGAGCGGGGCGAGCCGGGTCCCGTCGACCGTGACCTGCAGCTGGTGGGGCCGGCCGACGGTCAGCGCCGGATGGTTGGCGTCGGCCGGCACGTCATATTTGTCGCCGGCCTTCATCGTCCCCTCGAACAGCGTCTTGCCGCTCGCGTCGTGGACGCGGACCCAGACGCGGTCGAGCGCGGTCAGCTCGACTTGACCGTTGCTGCTCAGCACCGGGACCGGCATCCTCGCCACCGCCTGCGGCGCGGTTTCGGCCGGCGCTTGCGCCTGCTCGGCGGCGATCGGGGTGCCGGTGTCGCTGCCCGGGCGGAACCAGTCGGTGCCGAACCAGATCGCCGCGACGATCAGCACCACCACGGCGATCGCGGCGGCGACCATGGCGACGCCGCGAGGCGGCACGCGCGTCGGATCGTCGAGCTCATACGGCTGGTAATTCTGCCGCTCGGCGGAGATCGCGGCAGTCTGGCCGCGCACGTCGCGCGCGATCGTCACCTCGTCCTCGCCGACCGCGCGGGCATAGGCCTTGGCGAAGCCGACGGCATAGGTCGGCGTCGGCATTTCCGAATAGTCGCCCGCCTCGATCGCCTCCAGGTGCCGGATCGGCACCCGGGTGCGCGCGGCGATGTCGGCCAGCGACAGCCCCTGCGCCTCGCGCGCGGCGCGCAATCGCTCGCCCGCGCCCCTTGGCGTGTTCATCTCGTCACTACGCGAACTGGGCCCGCTGGCGGGCGCGGCATCGATCATTCACGTCTCCGGCAGGAGGGTTGCGGCCCGTTGTCTCCCGCTGTCGCGATTGCTGTCTCCCAAAGGGCCGCGACGCTGTCAACGGCGGCGGCGCCGCCGACACATGTTTATGCCAGTTCCACCCCGGTGTCTGCGGCCCATTGCGCGAGCGCGGCGCGCATGTCGCGCGGCGGCGAGGCGAGCAGGCCCGCCATCCGCTCCATCAGCGCGCCGCGATCGAGCGAGCGGATCATCGCCTTGATCGGGCCGACGGCCGCGGGCGTGATCGACAGCCGCTCGATGCCCAGGCCGACCAGCGCCATCGCCTCCAGCGGCCGCCCGCCCATCTCGCCGCACACGCCGAGATCGACACCGGCATCGCGCGCCGGACCGATCACGCGGCGGATGAAGCGCAGGATCGACGGGCTCAGCCAGTCGTACCGCTCGGCGAGCTTGGGGTTGGCGCGATCGGCAGCGAACAGGAACTGCGTCAGGTCGTTGGTGCCGATCGACAGAAAATCGAGCTTGGGCAGCAGCAGGTCGAGCTGTTCGGCCAGCGCCGGCACCTCCAGCATCGCGCCATAGCGGATGTGCACCGGCAGCTTGCGGTTGCGCGAGCCGACCCAGGCGCGCTGCGCCTCGAACAGGGCCTTGGCCTCGTCGAACTCCCAGGCTTCCGACACCATCGGGAACATGATGTTGAGTGGCCGGCCAGCGGCGGCGTCGATCAGCGCGCGGGCCTGCGCCTTCATCAGCCCGTCGCGCTCCAGCGCCAGGCGCAGCGCGCGCCAGCCCATCGCCGGGTTCTCCTCGTCATGGTCATCGCCGTTCAGATACGGCAGCGCCTTGTCGCCGCCGATGTCGACGGTGCGGAAGATCACCGGCCGCTCGCCCGCGGCATCGAGCACGTCGCGATAGAGCCGCTGCTGCCGCTCGCGCTGGGGCAGCGTGGCGGACACGAGGAACTGGAATTCGGTGCGGAACAGGCCGATGCCGTCGGCGCCGGTGATGTCCAGCGCGCCGATGTCGTCGCGCAGCCCGGCGTTGACCATCACCGTCAGCCGCTTGCCGTCGCGCGTGACCGGCGCCTCGTTGCGCAGCGCGGCGAAGGCGGCGCGGCGCTTCTGCCGGGCGGCGAGCTTCGCCTCGAAGGCCTCGGCGATCGCCGGCGTCGGTCGGACGAAGGCGGTGCCGGTGCCGACATCGAGCAGCAGGTAATCGCCCTCGGCGATCAGGCGGCGCACGTCACGCACACGGCCCAGCACCGGCACGCCCATCGCGCGCGCGACGATGGTGACGTGCGCGGTCAGCGACCCTTCCTCCAGCACCACGCCCTTCAGCCGCCGGCGATCGTATTCGAGCAGTTCGGCGGGACCCAGGTTGCGGGCGATCAGGATGGTGTCCTGCCTGAGCCCCATCTGCGCCGCGGTGCCCATCTGGCCGGACACGATACGGATCAGCCGGTTCGACAGATCCTCCAGGTCGTGCATGCGATCGGCGAGCAGCGGGTCGTCGATCTGCCGCATGCGCATCCGCGTGCGCTGCTGCACGCGCTCGATCGCCGCTTCTGCAGTCAGGCCCGAATCGATCGCCTCGTTGATGCGCCGCGCCCAGCCTTCGTCGTACGCGAACATCTTGTACGTCTCGAGCACCTCGTCATGCTCGCCGCCGACGCCGAATTCTGCCTGGCTCGCCATGCGGTCGATCTGCTCGCGCATCTTGTCGAACGCGGCATAGACGCGGTGGCGCTCGGCCTCGACATCCTCGGCGACGGTATGTTCGATGGTGATGCGCGGCTGGTGATAGACGGCGTGGCCGCTCGCCATGCCGTCGACCAGCTTGAGGCCGCTGAGCGTCAGCGCCGCGGTGGTCTGCGGGCGCGAAACGGCGGGGCCGGCTTCGTCGATCAGGTCGGCATTGGCGATCAGTTCGCTGAGCACCATCGCCACCGTCTGCAGCGCCTCGATCTCGATATCCTCGTACCGGCGCGGATCAACATGTTGAACGCACAGCACGCCCACCGCGCGCTCGCGCCGGATGATCGGCACCCCGGCAAAGCTGTGGAAGCGCTCCTCACCCGTTTCCGGGCGATAGGCGAAGTCGGGATGCGTCGCCGCCTCGTCGAGGTTGAGCATCTCGACATCCTCGGCGATCGTGCCGACCAGCCCTTCGCCCAGCGCCAGCTTGGTGACGTGGACCGCCTCTTCCTTCAGCCCGCGCGTGGCGAACAGCTCCAGCACGCCGTCGCGCAGCAGGTAGATCGAGCAGACCTCGCTATCCAGCGCCTCGCCAATCGTCTGGACGACCGCCGACAGCTTCTCCGGCACGCCGGCGCGCGAGCCCATGACATCGTGCAGTCGCACGAGGATTTCGCGGGCGGAGGCGGCGGCGGACACGGGCATGAACCGGCGCTACCAGATTGCGCGGCGCTGCGCCAATATCACGGTTACGGATAAACGCTTCAGGGCCGCTCGAAAATCGACGGGTCGACGCTCAGATGCGGCACGGGACCTGCCGCCGGCGCCTGCTCGGCGACCGGCGCCGTGGCGGCGGTGGCGAAGGCCACGCGCGGCGCGGTGTCGAGCGGCTGCAGCGCGCGCTGCAGGCGGTTCGACTGCCATTGCGCCAGTTGCACGCGATAGGCGTCATAAGCGCGATAGAAATCGGTGAACGGCCGATCGAGAGCGGCGAGCGCCGGGCTGGCGACTGCGTCGAGGCTGCCGGATTGCGCCAGCGTGCCCACCACCTCGGCAGCGGCGGTGCAGAAGGCGGTCTTGGCGGCCGGCTGGGCGAAGTAATTGTAGAGCCGCGTCATCGCCTCGTCATAGGCGTCCTGGCCGCCCGATTCGCCGATCAGCGCGGCATGGGCGGCGGCCAGCGCCGCCTTGCGGTCGCCCAGCATCGCATTGTAGCCGGCGGTGATCGCCTGTCCCTCGGCACCGCGACAGCCCAGGGCCGCGACGTTGAGCGCGACGCGCAGGTGCCACACGGTCGCGGCACCGGTCAGGTGCTGGTTGGGCGTGGCGTAGGATCCATCGGGCAGGCGCGCGGGCACGATCATGCCGGCATAGCTGCCCGCCGGCGGCTGCGGCATCGGCATGGCCGTCGACGGCGCGGGCGCGGGCGGCGCCTCGGCAACGCGTGTTGGCTGTGCGGCGCATCCCGCCAGCGCCAGCATGGCGAACGCCGCAAGGGCCGCTGCTGAACGATCGATCGGCATCCTGATCACTCCCACTACCCCCCGGCCGGCGGGGATGATCGGGCCATCTGGTTAACAAGGCGTTAGCCTTGGCGCGCGATCACTCGCCCCGTTCGAGCAGCCTCACCGATCCCACCGCATAGAGCGGATCGCCCAACGGCGAGGTGAACAGGAAGCAGAGATCGGCGTCGCCGGTTCCCGGCGGCAGCGTGCCGGTGAAGCTGAACCGCTGCGGCGACGTCGCCGGGTCGGGCAAGGGGAAGGTCGCGGCGACGACCGGCTTCGCGGCCTTATCCCCGTCCTTCTCGTCGCCCTCCGCGGGGCAGCCGACCAGCACCTCCAGCTCGCCATAGGGCGTGACATTGTAATGCCAGCGCAGCTGCTTGCTGTCGTGCGCCAGCCCAAAATTGCGCGCCAGCCGCGCGACGTCGACGGTGAAGCCCTTCGCGACGTCGAGCGGTGCGGCGGGATAGACGCTGCAGGTGTCGAACACGTTGGTGTTGTAGGCCTGCGCGTTGGCGGTGGCGTCCGGCGTCAGCGGCAGGCGCAGGAACAGCGATTCCTTGGGGCAGGCCGCCATCTCCGACGAGCTGCGGGTGAGCAGCGCGGCGCGACTGGCATCGAACGGCCGTGGTGCGGCGGTCGCGCTGCCGTCGGAGCGGAACGCGGCGGCGCGGACCACGGTGCCGAGCGGCAGCGTCAGCGGCGCCTGATAGCCGCGCGAATGCACCGTTGGGGCCGTGCCGTCGGTGGTGTAATGGATCGTGCCGTAGGGTGCCTGCGTCGCCAGCGATACCGTCGCCTGCTTGTGGCGCAGCGCGTCGCCGCGCGTGCCCTGCAGCGCGTAGCTCACCGCAAAGGCGCTGTCGGCCACCTCCACGCCGGCGCGGCGCCAGCGGCGGTCCTGCGCGTCGATCCGCGGCAGGAAGCCCGTGAAGTCGCGCTTCGCCTGCGGTGTCCAGCCGAGCTCCGCCACCGCGCCGATCCGCGGGAACAGGCGATGTTCGAGCTGATAGGGCGTCACGATATATTCGCTCCAGGCATTGGCCTGGGCGCCGAGGACGTGGGCCCGCTCGGCGGGCGCGATCGCCGCGGGCATGGGATCATAGGCATAGACGTCCGCCAGCGTCTCCGCCCCGCCCTGGCCGGGCGGCTCGTCGGCATGGTCGCTCTGCACATGGTCGAGGTAGAGCGTCGGGGCCGGCGACAGCACCACGTCGTGCCCGGCATTGGCCGCGTCGATCGCGCCCTTCTCGCCGCGCCACGACATCACCGAGGCCGATGACGGCAGGCCGCCCTCCAGGATTTCGTCCCAGCCGATCAGCCGTCGGCCGTGCTTGGCGAGATAGTCGCCGAACTGGTCGATCAGCCAGCTCTGCAGCGCATTCTCGTCGTTCAGGCCGAGTTTCTTGATCTCGGCCTGCACCGCGGGGCTGCGTTCCCACTGGTCCTTGACCGCCTCGTCGCCGCCCAGATGGACATAGGTGCCGGGGAACACCGCCATCAGCTCGTCGAGGATGTTCTCGACGAACGTCACGCCGCTGCGGCCGGGATTGAACAGATAGGGGTTCACCCCCCAGTCGTGGCCGACCTGCGGCTGATCGCCGAGGACGCCGAACTCGGGGTAAGCGGCGACCAGCGCCTGGGCATGGCCGGGCAGGTCGACCTCGGGCACGATGGTGATGCCGCGCCGGGCGGCATAGGCGACCAGCTCCTTCAGCTGCGCCTGCGTGTAGAAGCCGCCGACCTTGGTCTCGGGCGCGGCGCCGCCGGTCGATGGCGGCCGGCGCCAGGCGCCGATCTCGGTCAGCCGGGGATAGCGCTTCACCTCGAACCGCCAGCCCTGGTCGTCGGTCAGGTGCAGGTGCAGCGTGTTGAGCTTCACCGCCGCCATCTGGTCGACGATCTTGTATATCTCGCCGATCGGCTGGAAGTGGCGGGCGACGTCGAGCATCAGGCCGCGCCAGCCGAAGCGGGGCGCGTCTGCGATTTCGACGCCGGCGATCGTAACCGGCTGGCCAAGGGCATCGTCGGGGCTGGCGAGCTGGGCCAATGTCATCGCGCCGTACAACAGGCCGGCATCGCCCGAGGCGGCGATCGTCACCCCCCCGCTGCCGACCGTGAGGCGATAGGCCTCGCGTCCCTTGACGCCCGAATCGCGGACGAAACGGATCGGTGCTGTGCCCGTGGACGGGGTCAGCGCCAGGCCACGCTGCGTCTTGATCTGGGCGGCGAGCAGCCTGCCGGCCTCTGCCGCCCCGGCGTCGCGCGCCGGATAGCCGATCGCTTGCCCGGCGGTGATCGTGAAGCTGCCCGCATGCGGCATCACCGATGCCGGCAGCGGGACCAGCGGCAGCGGGCCGGCGATTGCGGGAACCGGCAGCAACAGCGCCGTCAGCACGATGGGCAAGGAAAGGCGCAAGCGATCAGCTCCTTATCAGCGGGCGGGTGATGTCACTGGCAACAAAGCCGGCGGTCTGGCAAGCGCGGCGGCGCAAGGGCGAAGATGTGGCGCAGCGTCGGCCCATTTCCCGTGTATCGGCACCATCGCCCCCTCTCTCTCGTTGCAACGGCTCGGCAGGTCCGGCGCTTTGGGCCATGCTCTGGACCGCTGCAACGGAACTGACATAACCAAGTTAGTACCAATCCGACAAGGAAATCTGCAAATCAGTTTTCTTTTCGCCCCTGGACTGCGGTAGAGAGGTCAACGCACCGGGTAGCGCGGCACAATCGCGCTACGGGCGAGGGAGAGGATGTCATGACCCGAGGATCGACGTCGACGCACTGTGTTGCCTCGCACCTTGTCCCTCGGCAAGCCGCCGGCGCCGCGGCCCGGTCCTACCTGAACATCATGCGTCATCGCCCCCGCACTCGGTCATCTTGCCCTCCAATCAACGCGACGCTCGACCAGCAGGGACAATCCATGTATCAGGCCAATAGGACCAAAGCCCGGTCCGCTTGTATCGCCGCCAAGGAAGGTTCTTCAGCACAATGACGTTCTCGGGACTGATCGGCGAGCTGGCGGCGACCGACCGCACGCCGCTCTATCTCCAGCTCGAGCGGCGCATCCGCAAGGCGATCGAGGAGGGCGTGCTGGCGCGCACCACCCCGCTGCCGCCGGAGCGCGACATCGCCGCCGAATACGGCATCTCGCGGATCACCGTGCGCAAAGCGATGGCGGCGCTGGTCGAGGAGGGGCTCCTTGCCCGCCGGCGCGGAGCCGGTACCGTGGTGACCGGACGCATCGAGAAGAATTTCGCCAAGATTTCGTCTTTTTCGGAAGACATGGCGTCGCGCGGCCGGGTGCCGAGCAGCAGCTGGTTGATGCGCGCGGCGGGCGCGGTGACGCCCGAGGAGGCGCTGGCGCTGGGGCTGTCTCCCGGCGCGGCGGTGTACCGCTTCCATCGCGTGCGGCTGGCCGACGATGCGCCGATGGCGCTGGAATTCTCGACGATCAGCGGCGACTGCCTCGGCAGCGTCGAGGAGGTCGGCGATTCGCTTTACGCGGCGCTGGAAAAGCACGGCAATCGGCCGGTGCGCGCGCTGCAGCGGCTGCGCGCGGTGCCGTTCCTCGGCGATCACGCCCGGACGCTGGGGATCGACGCCGGCAGCCCCGGCCTGTTGATCGAGCGTCGCGGCTTCCTGCGCGACGGCCGCGCGGTCGAATTCACCCAAAGCTATTATCGCGGGGACGCTTATGACTTCGTCGCCGAGCTCGCCGAGCTCTGAGGTCGGCAAACCGGACACCGCGGCGAGCCTGATGCGCCGCGAGACGCTGGAGGCGCCGGCCGCGGTCGCGCGCCTGCTCGACGCCGATCGCGCGACGATTGCGGCACTGGCCAAGGAACTGCGCGCGCGGCCGGTGAGCGTCGTCGCCACCTGCGCGCGCGGCTCGTCGGATCACGCCGCGACCTATGGCAAATATCTGATCGAGACGATGATCGGCGTGCCGGTCGCCTCGGTGCCGCCGTCGGTGGCGTCGCTGTTCGACGCCCCGGTGACGACCAGCGACGCGCTGTGCATCGCGATCTCGCAATCGGGCCGCAGCCCCGACCTGCTGGCGACGGTCGACGCTTGGCGCATCGCCGGCGTACCGGTCGCCGCGCTGGTCAATGACGAAGGCTCGCCGCTGGCCGAGCGCGCCGACTGGCGCCTGCCGCTCAAGGCCGGCGCGGAGCGGTCGGTGGCGGCGACCAAGTCGTGCATCACCGCGATGGCGGGCCTGGCGGCCCTGGTTGCGGCCTGGTCGCGGGATGCGGCGCTCAGCGAGGCGGTCGCGGCGCTGCCCGAGGCGCTCGATCGGGCGGTGGCGCGTGACTGGAGCGCGGCGCTGGCGCCGCTGGCCGAGGCGAACCGGATGTTCGTGATCGGCCGCGGCTATGGCTTCGGCGTGGCACAGGAGGCCGCGCTGAAGCTCAAGGAAACCTGCGCGCTGCAGGCCGAGCCGTTCAGCGCCGCCGAGGTGCGCCACGGGCCGATGACCATCGTCGGCGAAGGCTTCCCGGTGCTGGCACTCGCGACCTCCGACAAATCGGGTGACGACGTGATGGCGGTGGCGCGCGAGTTCGCCTCGCGTGGCGCGGTGGTGCTGACCGCCCATGCCGGCGCCGACGCGCTGCTGCCGGCAGAGGCGGCGCATCCCGCGGTCGAGCCGATCCTGCTGCTGGCGAGCTTCTATGGCCTGGCCGAGCAACTGGCGCGCCTGCGCGGGCTCGATCCCGACCGGCCGCCGCATCTTGCCAAGGTGACTGAGACCCGATGATCACGACGCGTTTCCGCAACGGCCATGTCGTGGTGGGCGGTGCCACCTGGCCCGATGTGGCGATCGAGCATGAAGGCGGGCGCATCGTCGCGATCGGGCGCGCGGGCGATCATGCCGGTGCGGTCGATCTCGACGGCGGCTGGCTGCTGCCCGGCTTCCTCGACGTGCAGGTCAATGGCGGCGGCGGCGTGCTGTTCAATGATGCGATCAGCGTCGAGGGCATCGCCGCGATCGGCGCGGCGCATGCGCGGTTCGGCACCACCGGTTTCCTGCCGACGCTGATCAGCGACCATCCCGACCGCATCGCCGCGGCGCTGGAGGCGAGCGACGCGGCGATCGCCGCCGGCGTGCCCGGTGTGATGGGCGTCCATATCGAAGGCCCGTTCCTGTCGCCCGAGCGCAAGGGCATCCATGACGCCGATCGCTTCCGCCCGCTCGACGACGCGATGGTCGCGCTGCTCACGCGGCCGCATCGCGGGGTGGTGCTGGTGACATTGGCGCCCGAGCGCGTCGAGGCGGCGCAGATCCGCGCGCTGGTCGCTGCCGGCCTGCGGGTCAGCGCCGGGCACACCGATGTCGACGAGGCCGGCGCGCGCCGCGCCTTCGATGCGGGCGTGACGGGCGTGACTCATCTGTTCAACGCGATGCGGCCGATGCGGCAGCGCGATCCCGGACTGATCGGCGCCGCCCTCGACGATCCGCGGCCGTGGTGCGGCCTGATCGTCGATGGCGTGCACGTGTCGCCCACCGTGCTGCGCATCGCGCTGGCCGCACGCGGGCCCGAACGGATGATGCTGGTCACCGACGCGATGCCGTCGGTCGGCGCGCGCGACAAGAATTTCGTGCTGCAGGGCCGCGACATCCATGTCGAAAACGGCGTCTGCGCCTATGCCGACGGCACGCTGGCCGGCGCCGATCTCGACATGGCGACCGCCTTCCGCAACGCGGTGCGGATGCTGGGCCTGACGCCGGAGGTGGCGTCGGCGATGGCCGCGGCGCATCCGGCAGCGTTCCTGGGGTTGGACGAGACGCGCGGCAGCCTGGCGGCCGGACGCCGCGCCGATTGGGTGCGTCTCGACGCCGATCTGGCCATCGTCGACACCTGGATCGGCGGCGAGAGCATCGCCATGCCGGCGGCGGAGGTCGTCGCGTGACGCCGGGTCGGCGCGCGGCGTCGACGCCCGACGAGATCACCAGCAGGGCGTGCATCGTCCTGTCCCATAAGGAGCAGGCGAATGGCTGACCTGACGCTCGTGGCGCCGCTCGATGGCTGGATACTGTCGCGCGCCGACATTCCCGATCCGGTGTTTGCCGAGGGGATGATGGGCGAGGGCGTGGCGATCGACCCGGTGGGTGACACGCTTTGCGCGCCGTGCGACGCGACGGTGTTGACGGTTCATGCTGCGCGACATGCCGTGACGTTGCGGGCGGCTAACGGCATGGAATTGCTGCTGCATCTGGGCATCGACAGCGTGGCGATGGGCGGTGCCGGGTTCGAACCGCTGGTCGCGCCGGGCGATCGCGTCGCGGCGGGCGATCTGCTGATCCGCTTCGATCTCGACCGGCTGGTGCGCGAGGCGAGCGCCGCGGCCTCGCCGGTGATCGCGACCGGCGAGGGCGTGACGATCGCCGACCTGCGCGCCGGGCGGATGGTGAAGGTCGGCGAGCCGCTGCTGCGCCTGACCGGCGGTAACACGACCGTCGCGCCGGCGATCGCGGGCGAGGAGCAACGCCGCGATCTGCAGGTCGCGCTGCCCCACGGGCTGCATGCGCGGCCGGCGGCGCGAATCGTCGCGGCGCTGCGCCCGCTGGCCGCCGAGGCGGTGCTGCGCGCCGGCGACCGCGAGGCATCGGCGGCAAGCTCGGTCGCGATGCTCGGGCTCGGGCTCGGCCATGGCAGCGCGGTGACCATCGCCGCGCGCGGTGATGATGCGGCCAGGGCGATCGAGGCGATCGCCGCGTTGCTGACCCGCAAGGGGGACGACACGGCACCGGCGCCGGTGACACGCGCCGCGCCGAGCGAGGCTGCGCTCCCCGAAGGCGCGATCGGCGGCGTGCCGGCGGCGCCCGGGCTGACGATCGGCGCAGCGCACTGGCTGCGGCATCGGCGCCCGCAGCCGCCCGCAAGCGGTGACAGCCCCGAGGTCGAGCGGCCGCGCCTGATCGCCGGCATCGTGGCGGTGCGCGCGGCGCTGGCGGCCGCCGAGGCACAGGGCGGCCAGCAGGGCAGCGTGTTCGGCGCGCATCGCGAAATCCTCGACGACCCGGCACTGGAAGCCGCTGCCTTCGCGCGCATCGAAGCCGGCGCCAACGCGGCGGCGGCGTTCCTCGACGCTGCCGAGGCGCAGGCGGCGGTGCTGCGGCGTACCGGCGACGCACGGATCGCCGAGCGGGCCGACGACCTGATCGACGTTGGCGAGCGCGTCGCTCATGCCATCCTGGGCACCATCGCCGATGGTGTCGCGCCGCCCGCCGGGGCGATCCTGCTGGCCGAGGACTTGCTGCCCTCGCATTTCGCCGCGCTCGACCCCGGCCGGCTTTCGGGCATCGGCCTGGTGCGGGGTGGGCCGACCTCGCACGTCGCGATCCTGGCGGCGGGAGCCGGCGTGCCGATGGCGGTGGCGTTCGGCGCGCGACTCGCGAGCGTCGAGGATGGCACGATGCTGATCCTCGATGCCGATGCCGGCGTCGTCCAGCCCGCGCCCGATGCCGCGGCCCTCGCCGCCACGCGCGCCCGGATCGAGCGCCGCGCCGCCGCCGAGGCGACCGCCCGGGCGCAGGCCGGCACCCCGGCCGCGACGCACGACGGCACGCCGGTTGCCGTTCAGGCGAATCTCGGCTCGGCAGCCGATGCCCGCGCCGCCGCCGCCGCGGGCGCCGACGGGTGCGGGCTGCTGCGCACCGAATTCCTGTTCCTCGACCGCGCGACGCCGCCCGATGCCGCCGAGCAGGCGGAGGCCTATCGCGCCATTGCCGAGGCGCTGCCCGACCGCCCCGTCACGATCCGCCTGCTCGATGTCGGCGGCGACAAGGCGGCGCCCTATCTCGACCTGCCGGCGGAGGAGAATCCGGCGCTGGGGCTGCGCGGCATCCGCGTGTCGCTCGACCGGCGCGACCTGCTGGAGGCGCAGCTGGCGGCGATCCTGGCACTGCCGATGCGCGCGCGCCTTCGCATCATGGCGCCGATGATCGCCAGCGCCGCCGAATTGGCCGAGGTACGCGATGTGCTCGATCGGTTGCGCGGCGAGGGGGGACGGATCGCGCTGGGCGCGATGGTCGAGACGCCGGCGGCGGCGATCGGTGCCGACCTGATCGCGCGCGAGGCGGACTTCCTGTCGATCGGCAGCAACGACCTTACCCAATATGTGCTGGCGATGGACCGCGGCAACGCGGCGATGGCGGCGTCGCTCGACGGCCTGCACCCCGCAGTGCTGCGGCTGATCGGCGAGACCTGCGCGCGCGCCGGTGCGATGCCCGTCAGCGTCTGCGGCGGGCTTGCCGCCGATCCGCTCGCCGCGCCGATCCTGATCGGGCTGGGGGTGCGCACGCTATCGGTGCCGCCGGCGCGGATCGCCGCCACCAAGGCGCTGGTTGCACGCCTGTCGCGCGCCGCAGCCGAGGATCATGCGCGCGCGGTATTGTCGCTCGCCTCGGCCGCCGAGGTGCGCGCGCTCGCCCGCCGCTTCGCCGAGGAGAGTGACGCATGAAGTCGCCGATGCCCTTCTTCCAGTCGCTGGGTCGCGCACTGATGCTGCCGATCGCGGTGCTGCCGGTCGCCGGCCTGCTGCTACGGCTGGGCCAGCCCGACCTGCTCGACATCGGTTTCGTCAGCGCCGCGGGCAACGCGATCTTCAACTATCTCGGCCTGCTGTTCGCGGTCGGCGTCGCCACCGGCTTCGCGCGCGACGGCAACGGCGCGGCGGCGATGGCCGGCGTGGTCGGCTATCTGGTGGTGCTCAACGCCAGCCAGGTGTTCCTGATCGTGCCCGCGGGCACCGTGCCGCCGGGCATGCCCGACGCCGTCGCCGCGACGCTCACCACCGCATGGAAAGCCGCGGCGCTCGACAAGCTGCAGGTGCCGATCGGCATCATCGCCGGGCTGGTCGGCGGCGGGCTCTACAATCGCTTCGCGACCTTCAAGCTGCCCGACTATCTCGCCTTCTTCGGCGGGCGGCGGCTGGTGCCGATCCTCGCCGGCGTGACCGGGCTGGTGATCGCGGTGCCGATCGGCGCGACCTATGGCGGGATCAGCCAGGGGATGGACGCGTTGAGCCACGCGGTGGTCGCCTCGGGCGGCTGGGGGCTGTTCGTGTTCGGCGTGCTCAACCGGCTCCTGATCGTCACCGGGCTGCACCACATCCTCAACAACGTCGCCTATTTCGTGGTCGGCGATTATCACGGCAAGACCGGCGACCTGACGCGCTTCTTCGCCGGCGATCCCACCGCCGGCGTATTCATGAGCGGGTTCTTCCCGGTGATGATGTTCGGTCTGCCCGCGGCGTGCCTGGCGATGTACCACGCCGCCGCGCCCGAGCGGCGCAAGGAGGTCGGCGGCCTGCTGTTCAGTCTGGCGCTGACCTCGTTCCTGACCGGCGTCACCGAGCCGATCGAGTTCAGCTTCATGTTCCTGGCACCGGCGCTCTATGCCGCGCATGCCGTGCTGACCGGCCTGGCCGAGGCGATCATGAACGCGCTGGGCGTGCGGCTGGGCTACGGCTTCTCCGCCGGGTTGTTCGATTATGTGCTGAATTACGGCAAGGCGACGCGGCCGCTGCTGCTGCTGCCGGTCGGCGCGGCCTATGCGCTGGTCTATTACGGGCTGTTCCGCTGGGTGATCGTGCGGTTCGACCTCAAGACCCCGGGGCGCGAGCCGCTCGATGAGACGGCGCCCGCCGCGCCGGTGGCCTCGACCGCCGACGAGAAGGCGCTGGCGTTCGTCGCGGCCCTGGGCGGCGCGGCCAATCTTGACGTGATCGACGCCTGCACGACGCGCCTGCGCCTCACGGTGCGCGACGCCCAGGCGATCGACGAGCGGGCGCTGAAGGCGCTCGGCGCGCGCGGCGTGCTGCGGCCGTCGCCGACCAGCGTGCAGGTGGTGGTCGGCGGAATCGCCGACGGCCTGGCGATGGACATGCGCGCGGCGCTGGAGCGACCGGCGCCTGCGATGACATCAACCGACGATCGCACGCTCAAGGGGGCAGTGCTGCCGCCGGCGCTGATCGAGGCTCTCGGCGGGGCGGCCAATCTGCTCGATGCCGAGCGGCGGCCGGGTCGTCTGCGTGCGCAACTGGGCGATAGCGGCAGGGTCGATCGCGCGCGGCTCGTCGCGCTCGGCGCCCGTGCGGTGGCCGAGCCGGCGGATGGGGTGGTGCACGTGCTGCTGCCCGATGCGGTGATGGGCTAGACGAGGGCCGGGCACGGTCAGGGAAGGGGACGATCTATGGATGGCGGACGGGGACTCACGACGCGGCGGCAGGTGCTGGCCGGCGCCACCGCAACGCTGGCGGCGAGCGGCGCCCGCGCCGCGATCGGGCCAGCGCGGCCGGCGCTGATCGTCTCCACCTGGGATTTCGGCGCCGCCGCCAATGCCGCGGCGCTGGCGCGGATGCGCGCCGGCGGCTCGCTGCTCGACGCTGTCGAGGCCGGCGCCCGCGTGCCGGAGGCTGACCCCGCCAATCATTCGGTCGGCTATGGCGGCTATCCCGATCGCGATGGCCATGTGACGCTGGATGCGGTGATCATGGACGATGCCGGCAGCGTCGGCTCGGTCGCCGCGCTGCAGGACGTGGTCCACGCCGTATCGGTTGCCCGCGCGGTGATGGAGAAGACGCCGCACGTGCTGCTGGTCGGCGAAGGCGCCACGCGGTTCGCGCTCGACAACGGTTTCCCGCGCCGCGACCTGCTGACGCCGCCGGCGCGCGAGGCGTGGCAGAAGTGGCTGAAGACCGCGCGCTACAAGCCCGAAGCGAACATCGAGAACCGAGTGGGCGGCATGCACGGCTCGGCGCTCGATCACGACACGATCGGCATCCTTGGCCGCGACACTGCGGGACGGCTCGCCGGCGCCTGCACGACGTCGGGCATGGCGTTCAAGATGGCGGGGCGCGTCGGCGATTCGCCGCTGGTCGGCTGCGGCCTGTATGTCGAGCGCGGGGTCGGCGCGGCGACCTCTACCGGCGTCGGTGAGGAGGTGATCCGCACCGTCGGCACCGCCCGCGTCGTCGCATCGATGCGCGCCGGCATGTCGCCGGAGGAGGCGTGCCGCGAGGCGGTGGAGCATATCGTGCGGTTGCGTGGCGACGCGGTGCGCGACGAGCAGGTCGGCTATCTGGCGCTCGCCCCCGATGGCCGCGTCGGCGCCTTCGCGCTGCAGCCGGGCTTCACCTATGCGGTAACCTATGCCGACGGCAGCGCCGAGACGCTGCCGGCGCCGAGCTTCGGCAAGTAGCGCCGACGCTTCAGGCGCGATCCAGCGCGTCCCGCAAGGCGCGAACGCGCTCGGCGCGGGTGACCGGCACCGTCGCAGCGAAGCCCAGCCGCGGCGCCCCGTCGCCCCCGCGGGAGTAGGGTTCGGAGCAGGAGGCGTGCACCTCCTCGATGCCGACCGCCAGCAGCGGCCCCACCGTGTCGGCGTTGACGCCGCTGCCCGCCATCACCGCCAGTCGGCCGGCGGCGCGCGCGTGCATCGCCGCGATCGTGTCGATGCCGGCGAGGGCGGTCGTGGCGCCGCCCGAGGTCAGCACGCGGTCGAAGCCGAGCGTCGCAACGACGTCGATCGCCGCCACGGGATCGTCGACCACGTCGATCGCGCGGTGGAGCGTCGACGACAGGCGGTAGCCGGCCGCGCGGCCGGCTGCTTCGGTCGCCGCGATCAGCCGGGCGAGCAGCGCCGCGTCGAGCGCACCGTCGCGTGTCGCGCCGAACACCACGCCGGCGAGGCCCGCCGCGGCGATATGCGCGATGTCCGCCTCCATCTGCGCAACCTCGCGTGCGTCATAGACGAAGTCGCCCTCGCGCGGGCGCACCATGGCGTGACAGGGGAGCGGCTGGCGCGCCGCCAGCGCGATCAGCCCGGGCGAGGGGGTGAGGCCGCCCAGCGCCAGCACGCCGCACAATTCGATGCGATTCGCCCCGCCCTGCCGCGCCGCCTCCACGCTGGCGGCGCTGTCGACGCACACTTCCAGCGTTCGCGCCATCACGCCATTCCTTGAACGGGGGCGTACCCGCCCAGCTCAGTCGGCCCGCTTGGCCAGGGCGTGCGCGGCTTCGTCCATCAGCGTGGCGATGATTTCGGCGACGGGTTCCTCCTTCGTCACCATGCCGACCGATTGGCCGGCCATCACCGATCCATGCTCGACATCGCCGTCGATCACCGCGCGGCGCAACGCGCCGGCCCAATAATGTTCGATCTGCAGCTGCGCCTCGGCCATGGCGACCTTGCCCTCGTCGAGCGCCTGCGCGACCTCGCGCTGCTTGGCGGTGAACAGCTCACCGCCCTTGTTGCGCAGCGCGCGGACCGGGATCACCGGCAGGCGCGGATCGATCTGCACGCTGGCGACCGCGTCCCGCGCCGAGGCACGGATGAACGCCTTCTTGAAATTCTCGTGCGCGATCGACTCCGTGGCGCAGACGAAGCGGGTGCCGAGTTGCACGCCCGCCGCGCCCATGTCGAGATAGCCGGCGATCGCCTCGCCGCGGCCGATGCCGCCGGCGACGAACACCGGCACCTCGCCCGCCACGGCCGGCAGGATTTCCTGCGCCAGCACGCTGGTCGAGACCGGGCCGATATGGCCGCCGGCCTCCATCCCCTCGACCACCAGCGCGTCGACGCCGGATCGGATCAGCTTCTTGGCCAGCGCCAGCGCGGGCGCGAAGCAGATCAGCTTGGCGCCATTGCCCTTTATCGCGTCGAGCGAGCCCGCCGGGGGCAGCCCGCCCGCCAGCACGACATGGCCGACCTCATGCTTCGCGCACACCTCGATCAGGTCGAACAATTGCGGGTGCATGGTGATCAGGTTGACGCCGAACGGCTTGTCGGTGAGCGCCTTGGTCGCGGCGATCTCGGCATCGAGAAGCTCGGGGCCCATCGCCCCGCAGGCGATCACGCCGAAACCGCCGGCGTTGGAGATGGCGGCGACCAGGTTGCGTTCGGATACCCAGGACATCGCGCCACCGAGGATGGCGACCTCGGTGCCGAGGAAGGCGCAGCCGCGCGCCATGCGGCGCTGCAGGCGGTCGATGCCGGAGGCGGGAGCTGTCTCTGTCATGTTCAGGCGTTAGCCGGTGCCAGCGCGGCCGCGCAAGGCGTGATCACCGCCATCAGCGCGACGCCTGCTGGCCCATGCCGAGATCGAACTGCTGGCGCAGATTGGCGAGCACGGCGGGTTTCTCGTCAGGTAGCGGCCGTGCCGCCTTGCCGTCGCGCAGCCGCCGGCGGTCGGCTTCGGGCGGCTGGACGACGCGGACGCGGACGCGCGCGATGCCCTTGCGCCGGATGCCAAGCTGGTCGGCGGCGCCGCGGCTGAGATCGATGATCCGCCCGCGCGCAAACGGCCCGCGATCGTTGACGCGCACGATGATCCGCTTGCCGGTATCGAGATCGGTCACCTCGACATAGCTCGGCAGCGGCAGCGTGGTGTTGGCGCCGGTCACCGCATCGGGGCGGAAGCGCTCGCCATTGGCGACCTGCGATCCCGATTCGGGCCCGTACCAGCTGGCATAGCCGAGCATGTCGTAGGTCGGATCGGCGGCGGGCACATAGGTCGTGCCGCGTACCGTGTAGGGCGGCCCGATCCGCACCGGCGTGTCGCTGACCGGGCGGTAGTGAACGCCCGATCCGCATGCCGCCAGCATCGCCGCCAGCGGCAATGCCAGCCAGCCGCGCCGCACGCGTGATCGGTTCGCGTCCCCACCCATCGCGCGCGACCCTAGCCGCGCCGGGGCGGGCGGGGCAAGGATCAGGCGGCGTCCTCGGCGTCGAGGCCATAGGCGGTGTGCAGCACGCGCACCGCGAGTTCGGTATAATCCTCCTCGATCAGCACCGAGACCTTGATCTCGCTGGTGGTGATCGTCTGGATGTTGATGCCGCGCGCGCCCAGCGTCTGGAACATCGTCGCGGCGACGCCGGCGTGGCTCCTCATGCCGACGCCGACCACCGAGATATTGGCGACGCGCGTGTCGTGCTTCATCTCGGTGAAGCCGATCTTCTCCTGCTCGCCCTTCAGCACCTCGATCGTGCGCGCCAGGTCCGCCTTCGGCACGGTGAAGGTGACGTCGGTCGAATTGCCCGAATGCGCGATGTTCTGCACGATCATGTCGACGTTGATATTGGCTTCGGCCAGCGGGCCGAAGATCGCCGCGACCGATCCGGGCCGGTCGGCGACCGCGATGAGCGTGATCTTCGCCTCGTTCTTGTCATGGGCGATGCCGGTGATCAGTTGCCGTTCCATTTCGTCGATTTCCTCCTCGCCGACGATCAGCGTGCCGGGCTCCGTGCCCCCATCCTCGTCGAGGAACGACGAGAGCACCTGAACGCGGACCTGTTCCTTCATCGCCAGTCCGACCGAGCGCGTCTGCAGCACCTTGGCGCCGACGCTGGCGAGTTCCAGCATTTCCTCATAGGTGACGCGCTTCAGCTTGCGCGCCCTGGGCACGATCCGGGGATCGGTGGTGTAGACGCCGTCGACATCGGTGTAGATATCGCAGCGGTCGGCCTTCATCGCCGCCGCCATCGCCACCGCCGAGGTGTCGGAGCCGCCGCGGCCCAGCGTCGTCACCCGCTCGCCGACGGCGACGCCCTGGAAGCCGGGGATCACCGCTACTTCGCCCGACGCCAGCGCGGCGTTGAGCGTCGTCGTGTCGATCTCCTCGATGCGTGCCGAGCCATGGCCGTCCGACGTGCGGATCGGCAGCTGCCAGCCCATCCAACTGCGCGCCTTCACGCCCACCGCCTGCAGCGCGATCGCCAGCAGTCCGCTGGTCACCTGTTCGCCGGCCGAGACCACCACGTCATATTCGCGCGGATCGTAGAGTGATGAGGCCTCGCGGCAGAAATTGACCAGGCGATCGGTCTCGCCCGCCATCGCCGACACCACCACCGCAACCTCGTTGCCGGCCTCGACCTCGCGTTTGACCCGCTGGGCGACATGGCGAATGCGCTCCATGCCGGCCATCGAGGTGCCGCCGAACTTCATCACGATACGTGCCATTGGGTGTGCCGGAATCCCTTGCCAAGCGTCGGGGGCGCCCTGATAGAAACGGCGCCCGGCAAAGGCAAGCGAGCGCGCGACAAAAAACGTCGCGAAGGGGCTGCCGAGCAGAACATAGTTGCGCATATCGAGACCAGTGAGGCCAGCATGACTGCCGAAAATCCGACGATCGATCCCGCCGAGGCGGCGCATTTCGGCGCGATGGCGGCGGATTGGTGGGACCCCAAGGGCTCGTCCGCGATGCTGCACCGGCTGAACCCGGCGCGGCTCGCCTATATCCGCGAGCAGGTCGATCTCCACTGGGCGAGCGATACCGCCGGCTTCACGCCGCTCGCCGGCAAGCGCGCGCTCGACGTCGGCTGCGGCGCCGGGCTGCTGTGCGAGCCGCTCGCGCGGCTGGGCGCCGCGGTCACCGGGATCGATGCCGCGGCGGAAAACGTCGCGGTGGCGCGCGAGCATGCGGCGCGTTCCGGCCTGGCGATCGACTATCGCGCCGGCGAGCTGGCGACGGTCGAGGGGCAATATGATCTCGTCACCTCGCTCGAGGTGGTCGAGCATGTCACCGATCCCGGCGATTTCGTGCGCGGCCTGGCGGCGCGGCTTGCCGGGGGCGGGCTGATGGTCCTGTCGACGCCCAACCGCACCGCGTTGTCGCGGCTCGCGCTGATCACCTTTGCCGAGGGCACCGGCCGAATCCCGCGCGGTACCCACGACTGGAACAAGTTCCTGACGCCCGACGAGCTCGCCCATCACGTCGAGGCGGCCGGGCTCGCCGTGGTCGACCGGCGTGGGCTGTCCTTTTCGCCGGCGCGGGGCTTCGTGCTGAGCGACGATCTGACGCTCGATTATTTCCTGACGGCGACGCGGCGGTGAGCGAAGCATCGGAGGACACGGCCGAGGGCGCACTGCCCGACCGGCTGGCGCGCGCGATCACGCTCGCCGGGCCGATCTCGGTTGCGCAGTTCATGGCGGCGGCCAATGCGCATTATTATGCGTCCCGCGACCCGCTCGGCGCGACGGGCGACTTCATCACCGCGCCCGAGATCAGCCAGATGTTCGGTGAACTGCTCGGCCTCGCGCTTGCCGATCTGTGGCTGCGCGCGGGCGGCGGCGACGCTGCCTATGTCGAGCTCGGCCCCGGCCGCGGGACGCTGGCCGCCGATGCGTTGCGCGCGATGGCCAAGGCGCGGCTGATGCCGCCGGCGCACCTCGTCGAGACCAGCCCGGCGCTGCGCCAGGCGCAGGCCAAGCGGCTGCCCGGCGCGACGTGGCACGACGATCTCACGACGCTGCCCGACGGGCCGCTGCTGGTGCTCGCCAACGAGTTCTTCGACGCGCTGCCGATCCGCCAGCTGATGCGAACCGCCGACGGCTGGCACGAGCGGCTGGTCGCCTGCCAAGACACATTGTTCCTGCCGATCGCCGGCAAGCAGGTGCCCGACGGCGTCATTCCGGAAAGCCTGCGCGACGCGACGCCCGGATCGATCATCGAGACGTCGCCCGCCGCCGTCGCGGTGATGCGGGCGCTGGCGCAGCGGCTGGTGGCGCACGGCGGCGCGGCGATCATCGTCGATTATGGCTATGAAGGGCCGGCGATCGGCGAGACCCTGCAGGCGGTGCGCGGCCACCGCTATGCCAATCCATTCGATGCGCCGGGCGAGCAGGACCTCACCGCGCATGTCGATTTCGCGACGCTGCTCGCCGCGGCAGCGGCGGAAGGGGCGGCGGTCCACGGCCCGGTGCCGCAGGGCGCGCTGCTCACCGCGCTGGGCATCGACGAACGGCTCGCGGCGCTGAGCGCGCGGGCGCCCGACCGGGCCGAGGCGCTGCGTAGCGGTCGCGACCGGCTGGTCGCCCCGGACCAGATGGGCGCGTTGTTCAAGGCGGTGGCGATCACCGCGCCGGGCTGGCCGACGCCGGCGGGGTTCGCATGATCGCCTATCGCGACGCCATTGCCGCCGATGGACCCGAACTCGCCGAAATGGCCAAGAGGTCGTTCGTCGAGACGTTCGGCACGCTCTATCGCGCGTCCGACCTCGCCGCGTTTCTGGACGACACGTTCGGCGACGAAGGCCTGCCGTCGCAACTCGCCGATCCGGCCTATGCCGTGCGCCTGGCGACCGAGGACGGCCGCATCATCGGCTTCGCCAAGCTGGGGCCGGTGGCGTTTCCCGGCGACTGGCCGGCGGACGCGATCGAGCTCCACCAGCTCTATGTGCTGGGCGGCTGGCATGGCGAAGGCGTGGGGCCTGCGCTGATGGATTGGGTGATCGAGCGTGCTCGCGCCGATCGGCACAGCGAGGTCGTGCTCAGCGTCTATGTCGACAACCACCGCGCGCAGCGGTTCTATGCGCGCTACGGCTTCGAGGAAGTCGGCCGCTACGAATTCCGCGTCGGCGACACGATCGATGACGACCGCATCTGGAGATTGACGCTGTGAGCGATGTCGAGGTGATCCGCGCGGCGGCGCTGGACGGGGGCGCGCATGGCTTCCTCGGCCGGCGCGGCGGCGTGTCGACCGGGCTCTATGCGGGGTTGAACGTCGGCACCGGGTCGGACGACGAGGCGGCCGCGATCGCCGAGAACCGTCGCCGCGCGGTCGAGGCGGTGCTGCCCGGCGGGGCGCTCGTCACTTTGTACCAGGTGCATTCGGCCGATGCGGTGACCGTCCAGGCGCCGTTCGCGCACGACCTGCGCCCGCATGGCGATGCGCTGGTCACCGATCGGCCGGGGCTGGTGCTCGGCATCCTGACCGCCGATTGCGCGCCGGTGCTGCTCGCCGATCGTGACGCCGGCGTCGTCGCGGCGGCGCATGCCGGATGGAAGGGGGCGCTGGGCGGCGTCACCGATGCCGCGGTCCTGGCGATGGAGACGCTGGGCGCCGACCGCAGCCGCATCGCCGCCGCGATCGGTCCGTGCATCGCCCGCGCCAGCTATGAGGTCGACGAGGCGTTCGTGCGCCGGTTCGAGACCGACGATCCCGCCAACGAGCGCTTCTTCACGCCGGGCGCGCCGGGGCATCACCAGTTCGACCTGGAGGCCTATGTCACCGCGCGACTGGCCGCTGCCGGCATCGCCCGGATCGAGGCGCTGGGCCTCGACACCTATGCCGACGAGGCGCGCTTCTACAGCTATCGCCGCGCCACCCATCGCGGCGAGCCCGGCTATGGGCGGCAGATCTCGCTGATCGGGCTGGCCGGCTGATCGCGGCTTAGGCGGTGGTGAGCGGCGGGGCGCTGTCCAGCCGGCGGCCGATTGCCACGAACAGATAGATGGTCGGCGGCACCAGTATCGCCGACAGCAGCACCTTGACGATCATCTGGCCGATCAGCAGCTCGCCTATCGGAAACACGCCGGCGAACGCGATGGTGATGAACAAGAGCGTGTCGACCACCTGGCTCAACATGCTGGCGACCGCCGCGCGCAGCCACAGCAGCCGGCTGCCCTCGCGTCCCTTCAGCATCGCGAACACGGTGATGTTGAGCGTCTGCGACACGCCATAGGCGATGATCCCGCCCAGCCAGATGCGCCAGGTGCCGCCCAGCACCGTCTGAATGGCAAGAAGGTTGGCCGGCGCCATCTGCGGCGAGGCGGGCAACCAGCGCACCAGCAGCGACAGCAGGATCGAGACGATCAGCGGCGCGAAGCCGAACAGCACCAGCCGGTTGGCGATCGCGCGGCCATGCAGCTCGGCGATCGAGCTCGAGGTGACGACGAGCAGCAGGAAGGCGACGATCCCCGCCTCGATCGCCAGCGGCCCGATGCCCAGCACTACGCCCAATTGCGACAGCGGCCCCAGCGCGATCTGCTTATTGCCGAGCACACCGGCGATACACACCATGCCGCCATAGAAAATCGACAGGGCAAATAACGAGCGCGGCACCGCGCGGACGGGATCGGTCATCGCCGCGACGCTAGACGGTTTGACGGGAGCGTCAACGGGGCTGTCCTCGTCCACGGAAATTCGCCATAGTCACCGCTTTGAAGATAAAGCCGGCCGGGCGGCGCGCCCTGGGCGGGGTGGGGACGCAACCGAACGCATGACTCGTTTCCTGATCGGCATCGCCGGAATCGTCGTGATCCTGGCGATCGCCTTCCTGTTGTCGACCAACCGCCGGGCGATCCGGTTGCGCGTGGTCGGCGCCGCCTTCGCGTTGCAGGCGGGGATCGCCACGCTGGTGCTGTACGTGCCCTGGGGCCGATCGGTGCTGGCATTCTTGTCGGGCGGCGTGTCGGACCTGCTCGGCTATGCCCAGGCGGGCGTCAATTTCATCTTCGGCCCGCTCGCCTCGCCGGCGATCGGCGGCAACAGCTTCGCCATCTCGGCGCTGCCGGTGATCATCTTCTTCGCCAGCCTGGTGTCGATCCTCTATTATCTCGGCGTCATGCAGCTCGTCGTGCGCTGGCTGGGCGGCGCGATCGAGAAAGTGATCGGCGTGTCGAAGGTCGAAAGCCTGTGCGCGGCGGCCAACATCTTCGTCGGCCAGTCGGAATCGCCGCTGGTCATCCGGCCCTATCTCGCCAGCCTGACGCCGGCGCAGCTGTTCACGGTGATGACCAGCGGCATGGCCGGCGTCGCCGGCACCATCCTGGCGGCGTACGCGGCGATGGGCATCAAGATCGACTATCTGCTGGCGGCGAGCTTCATGTCGGCGCCGGGCGGCATCCTGATGGCCAAGATCATCATGCCCGACACCGAGCCGGCGGCCGAGCCCGAGCTGCCGCTCGGCGACGATCCCGAGGAGGAGCAGATCGCGCTCGCCGAGGCGACGCATGACGAGGAAAAGCCGGCCAACATCATCATGGCCGCGGCGCAAGGGGCGCAGACCGGCGTCAAGCTCGCCGTCGCGGTCGGCGCGATGGTGCTGGCGTTCGTCGCGCTGGTGGCGCTCGCCAACGGCATCCTGACCGGGATCGGGCATCTGTTCACGCCCTATGACATCACCTTCCAGGGGATCATCGGCACGATCTTCAAGCCGGTCATGTTCCTGCTCAACGTGCCGTGGAACGAAGCCGGTGCCGCCGGCGGCTTCTTCGGCGAGAAGATCGTGCTCAACGAATTCGTCGCCTACATCGACCTCGGCAAGGTGCAGGCGACGCTGAGCCCGCGCACGGTGGCGATCGTCACCTTCGCACTATGCGGTTTCGCCAATTTCTCGTCGATCGCGATCCAGATGGCGGTGACCGGCGGGTTGGCGCCCAACCAGCGGCCGATGATCGCCAAGCTGGGGCTGCGCGCCCTGGCGGCGGGCAGCCTCGCCAATCTGATGTCGGCGGCGCTGGCCGGGCTGCTGATCGGCTGACGCCGCCCGCCGGCGCGTTTTCGAATATCCGGCATGGCTTGCGTGGCGGGCGCGGTCTGCTTACACTTTTGTCAATGAGCGACCCCGAAGCCGCCTGGCGCCGCGCCTATCGCCATCCAACGCCGTGGGATACGGCGTTCCCGCCGCAATCGATGGTTTCCTTGTTCGAGGACTCGGTTGCGCGCCACCGCGATGCGCCGCTGATCGATTTCCTCGGCCGCACCTATACCTATGGCGAGACGATGGACGGTGCCAATCGCGTCGCCTGCGGCCTCGCCGCACTGGACTATGGCCCTGGCGACCGCATCGGGCTGTTCCTGCCCAACGTGCCGCATTACGTCGCGGCCTATTACGGCATCCTCAAGCTCGGCGCGACGGTGGTCAACTTCTCGCCGCTCTACACGGCCGACGAGCTCGCCCATCAGGTCGCGGATTCGGGCACGCGGCTGCTGTTCACCATCTCGGCCAGCGCGCTGCTGCCGACCGCGCTGGAGGTGCTCGACAAGAGCGCGCTGGAGCGGCTGGTGGTCGGATCGGTGGCGGGCGCGCTACCCCCGGCCAAGTCGCTCTTCTATCGCCTGTTCCGTGGGCGAGAGGTCGCCAAGCGGCCGCACGACCCAAGGATCACCGCCTTCTCGCAGCTGATCCACAATGACGGCGGCTGCGCGGCGCCCTCAATCGATCCCGAACGCGACATCGCGCTGCTGCAATATACCGGCGGCACCACCGGCACGCCCAAGGGCGCGATGCTGAGCCATCAGAACCTGTCGGCCAACGCGCGCCAGGTCGCCGCGATCGATCCGCAGCCGGAGGCGCCCGACCGCATCATCGGCGTGCTGCCGCTGTTCCACGTCTTCGCCAATACCTGTGTGCTCAACCGCACGGTGGCGAACGGCGGCTGTATCGTCATGCTGCCGCGGTTCAACGCGGGCCAGGTGCTGGCGGCGATCACCCGGACCGACGCCACCGCGCTGCCCGGCGTGCCGACGATGTACCAGGCGCTGCTCGACCACCCGAATATCGGCCGCACCGACTTCTCGCACCTGCGCGTCTGCGTGTCCGGTGGGGCGCCGCTGCCGCTGGAATTGAAGCAGCGGTTCGAAGCGGCGACCGGCGCGACGCTGGTCGAAGGCTATGGCCTGTCGGAGACCTCCGGCGTGGTCTCGGCCAATCCTTACGAGAAGGAAGGCAAATCAGGCACGATCGGCCAGCCGCTGCCCGGCACATCGGTGCGGCTGGTCGACAAGGAGGATCCGACATTGGCCGCCGGCGCGGGCGAGCCGGGCGAGGTGATCATCGCCGGGCCGCAGATCATGCAGGGTTATTGGAACCGCCCCGACGCTGACGCGCGGGTGTTCGTCACCGACGCCGCCGGCCGCCGCTGGCTGCGCACCGGCGACGTCGGCACGATCGACGGCGACGGCTTCATCCGCATCGTCGACCGCCTCAAGGACATGATCGCGGTCGGGGGGTTCAAGGTCTTCCCGAGCCAGATCGAGGCGGTGCTGTACCGGCACCCCGCGGTCAAGGAGGCGCTGGTGATCGGCCTACCCGACGCCTATCGCGGCGAGCATCCGCGCGCTTATGTGACCTTGGTTGATGGGGCGGTGGAG
>JBQCHA010000185.1:0-16596 GCA_051955175.1 Sphingomonas sp. | reverse complement strand
GCACTGCTCGGCATCGTGAACGCGCATGTGATGCCGCTGACCGTCACGCATGTCGCGGCGGTCGAATTCGTGCTGCTGAGCGCGCTCGCCATCACGCTGACGGCGACCGGACTTCGCTACAACGACGCCGGCCCCGTGCTCCTTGGGAGCGTGCTGATCGTCAGCGCGCTGGCCTTGTCCTTCGTCAACCAGGCGCTGGTCGTGACCGCGCTGCGCAACGGCGCGATCATCGTGCTGTTCACCATGCTGGGCCAGCGCGCGGACGGGGCAACGATCCGCCGCTTTCTGGTGATCGCGGTGGCGCTGGTCACCGCGGTGATGCTGTTCGAGCTGGTCGACATCGCCGGTTACGCCGCGCTGTTCCAGCCGCAAAGCTATTATGCCAACACCCGCGGCATCGGCGCCGACGCGGTCGACGAACTCGGGCTGTTTCCCAACGCGCTCGGGTTCGCGGGGCGGTTCAGCTACGGCCTGTTCCACACCCCGCGCACCTCCTCGCTGTTCCTCGAACAGACCTCGCTCGCCAACTTCGCCAGCGTGGTGGTGATCTTCCTGCTGGCGCAATGGCGGGCACTGTCGGTCACCGCGCGCGTGCTGATCGTCGGTGCCGTGGTGCTGATGCTGCTGTCCAACAACACGCGCATGGCGTCGAGCTTCGCGCTGATCGCGCTCGCCGGCTATTTCGTGTTTCCGCGGCTGCCGGCGCGCGGCACGCTGGCGCTGCCGCTGCTGCTGCTCGCCTTTGCCGTGGCGCTGTCGCTGATCATGGGCCCGTCGGACAAGGACGACCTCGCCGGGCGGATCGGACTGTCGGTCCACTTCCTGTCGCTGACCGATCTGCGCGGCGTGCTCGGCGCGCGCGCCATGGAGGCCGACGCCTTCCCCGACAGCGGCTATTCCTACCTTCTCTATTCCAGCTCGATCATCGGCAGCTTCGTGTTGTGGCTCTATGTTGCGCTGGTCGTTCCGTTCCGTTGTGACGAACAGCGCCGCTGCGCCTGGGGCCTGTCGCTGTTCTTCTTCATGAACCTGCTGGTGGCGGGCAACGCGGTGTTCGCGATGAAGATCGCCGCGCCGCTGTGGATGCTCGCCGGGCACATGCGCTCGTCGCATTTCCGCGCCGGGGCCTCGCGACCAGCGCGTCGCGCCGTCCGGCCGCTCCCGCTTCGTCCGGTCGGCGCGTCGGCATGACCGGGGCGGCACTCCAACCTTCCGCAAAGAGGAATTGCGCGATGCTGAGACGTTTGTTCGACAGGCTCGGCCAGTGGCTGCGCGGCACACCACGACAGGAGCCCCCTCCCCCCGCACCGCCAGCGCCGCCCCCGATGCGCGCCGATCGCGGCGCCGCGCTTCGGCCGCCGGCCAATGCACGCGCCGCGCTGCACGCGAAGACCGCGCGGATCACCGCGGCGTTCGACAGCTCGCACCCGGTGCGCCAACCGCGCGACCTGCACGGCCGCGCCGACAAGCTCGACACCCTGTTCGACGCGGTGCTGATCAATCGCCAGCACGCGATCATCCACGGTGCGCGGGGATCGGGCAAGACATCGCTGGCGCAGGTGTTCGGCGATTATGCCGACCAGCAATCGGCGGTGGTGATCTACGCCGCGTGCGAAGCGGGCGCGAGCTTCGCCGACCTGCTGCGCCCCTATTTCGGGTTCATTCCCGATTCCTGCGTGCCCTTCACCGAGAAGACCCAGTTCGAACGCGACCGCGCTGCGCTGGCAGGCCATTTCGGGCCGCGCGAAGTGGTCGATTTCCTGTCGCGCCTGTCGCCCGACCGCCAGATCATCATGATCATCGACGAGTTCGATCGCGTCGAGGATCCCGGGGTCGACCGCCAGGTGGCGACTCTCATGAAGCTGCTGTCCGATGCTCAGGTGCCGGTGCAGTTGATCGTCGTCGGCATTGCCCACACGCTGGATGAGCTGATCAACTGCCATCCCTCGCTGCGCCGTCACCTGGTGCCGATCCCGATCGGCCGCATCCTGCAGCGCGACGTGATGGCGCTGATCGACGCTGGCGCCGCCCGTGCGCGGATTGCGTTCGACGATGCGGTGAAGACGCGCATCGTGTCGCTCGCCTGCGGGTCGCCCTATCACGCGCAGCTGTTCTGCTACGCCTCCGCGGTCGAAGCGGTGAAGCAGGATGGCGATGCGGTCGATCTCGAGACCTTCCATCGCGGGCTGCGGCGCGCCTGCGACGCCTGGGCAATGCTCAACCGCGACGATCACGAGCGCTTCCAGGCGCTGGCAAGTGCGCGTGCCGGCGACGTGGCGCGTGCCGAACTCGCCGCGCGCGAGGCCGCCGCGAAGGACAGCCTGCGCCCGGAGGAGGCCACCGCCCAGTTGCTCGGCGAGGCGCTGATGCAGGTCGGCAGCGACGGGCGCGCCGTGTTCCGCGATAGCACCGCGCCGCAGTTCCTGCTGGCCATGATCGCGCTCGAGCGGGCGCAGCTCGGCGTCGAAGGACACACCAACGGATCGACACCCGCAGGCGGCGAGGAGCCGTCGACGCCGCTGTCGGTCGCCGTCTGACAAGGGGAGGAAGCACGATGTTCTCATCCGACATGATGCTGGCGCTGAGGGCGCGATGGCGGCTAGTGGCGCTTGTCGCCTTCCTCACCATCGCGGTGACGGCGATCTGGCTCGCCTCTGCCCAGCGGCTCTACATCGCGCGCGCGTCGCTGCTGTTCGACGGCGGTCCCAATCCATCGGTGCAGGACAACAGCCAACAGCAGGACAATCAATCGCTGCTCGGCACACAGGCCGACCTGATCAAGAGCGAGTCGGTCGCTGCCCGCGTAGTGCGGGTCAATCACCTGACCGACGATCCCCGGCTCCGCGCCGCCTGGCGGAAGGCCGGCGGCAAGGGGTCGTTCCAGGCGTGGCTGGTGCAGGACCTGCTCGCCCATGTCGAGGTGACGCCGGAGCGCGACACCAACGTGCTGGCGGTCGGCTTCAAGTCCGACGATCCGGCGTTCGCGGCACGCATGGCAAACAGCTTCGCGCAGCAATTCGTCGCCGCGCGGCTGCAGATCAGCACCGATGCCGCCAAGCAATATGCCAGCTGGTTCCAGCAGCGCACGACGGAGGTGCGCCGCAACCTCGACGCCGCGCAGAAGAAGCTGGGCGATTTCCAGCGCAGCCACGGGATGGTCAACGGCAACACGCTGGCGCTGGAGGCGGACCGGCTGAGCTCGCTTTCCACCCAGCTGGCGAGCGCCGAAAGCAGCGCCGCCGATCTGCGCGCCCGCGCCGGCACCAAGGTGTCGCGCTCCCCCGACGTGCAGTCGAGCGCGGTGGTGGAAGGGCTGCGCCAGCAGATCGCTGCGGCCGACGCCAAGGTCTCGCAACTGGCGACGACGCATGGCGACAACCATCCCGATCTGATCGCCGCGCGGGCCGAGCTGCAGACGCTGCGCAACAAGCTCACGACCGAAACGGCGGAGGCGAGCGACGCGGTGCGGATCGCGAGTTCGGCAGCCTCCACCCGCGAGGCGCAGCTGCAGGGCCTGGTCAACAGCCAGCGCGCCAAGATGCTGGAGCTGACCGGCTACCAGAGCCAGTTCGAGGCGCTGCAGAACGACGTCAATACCGCGCAGAACGCCTATGACGCGGTCACCCAGCGACTCAACCTGATGCGGCTGCAGAGCGGCTTGCCGACCACCAACGTGCAGCAGGTCGACCGCGCCACGCCGCCGCTCTTGCCGAGCAGCCCGAACGTGCCGCTGCTGGGCCTGCTCGCCGTGGTGGCGGGGCTGGTGCTGGGCGTCATTGCCGCGATGATCGCCGAATGGCGCGCGCCGCGTGTCCGTTCGGCGGGCGGCCTGTTCGATTCAACCGGCGTGCCGGTGCTCGGAAACTTCACCTTCTCCAGTTTCCGGCCCGAACCCGCCCTGGCCTTGAGGGGAGTCTGACATGCGTATCCGATCGAGTGAAGGCCATGTCGCACTGGCCGAACGCGAACCCGAATTCGACGATGCCGCGGCCGGGGGCGAGGCCCGGGCAGCACCCGACGACGCGCGCCTGAGCAGCTATGCCAAGGCGGCGTTCGATCCCGACGATCCGGTGTCGCGTACCGCGCGGTCGATCCGCATGTCGATCACCAGCGCGGCGACGGCGGCCGAGCCGATCCGATCGGTCGCGGTGCTCAACATCGACGCGTCGTTCGAGGCGTCGGTGCTGGCGACCAACCTGGCGATCACCTACGCGCAGGGCGGCGTGCCGACGGTGATCATCGACGCCAACACGACCGACGCGCGGCAGCACGAACTGCTCGGTATCGCGCCCGGCGAGGGGCTGAGCGCCGTGCTGGCGGGCGAAACCGACGCGCGTTCCGTACTGGAGCCGACTGCGGTGCGCGAACTGTTCGTGCTGCCGGTCGGGCCGTCGGGCCAGCCGAGCCCGGCGTTGCTCGACGGCGAGCGCTTCCACCGCCGCATCATGCCGCTTCTGGAGACGTTCGGGATGATGGTCGTCGACGGCGGCGTATCGCCGGAGGACCCGCCGGCGTTCTGCGCGACGCTGGACGCGGCGGTGCTGATGGTCCGGCGAAATCGCACGGCGATCGCCTCGATCCAGCACCTCGTCGGCAGGCTGGGCGAGATGAAGACGCGCGTCGTGGGCACGCTGATCGTCGATTGACGGCCTCACGCCAGCCGCCCCGCTCGAGCAGGATAGCCGCGAGAGGGGGCGCCGGCGGCGCGAGGCAGCGGTCGTACTTCGGATGGCCGAATTGTGTTGAATACAAGGACTTCGTAGCTTTCTGGGGCCGGCATATCCGGCCTTCTTTCCATGAACCCGATGGGGGGCGGACGTCATGAGCAAGCCGGACCACAGGCCAGGAGAGCCCATTTCGGGTGAACGCGACAGGCTCCCCGCGCCGGGCGAGGCTGCGCGATCGGCGACCAAGCGCGCGGTCGACCTGGGCGTCGCGTCGGTCACGCTCGCCTTCTTCCTGCCGGTGCTGTTGCTCGCCGCCCTGGGCGTCAGGCTGTCCGGGCCCGGCCCGGTTTTTGTCCGCCAGCGCCACACCGGCTTCGGCGGACGGCCGTTCGACCTGCTGAGGTTCCGCACCACCGTCGATTGCCACGGACGCGCGTCAGCGGTCGGCACCGTTCTTGGCGCCACCGGCGTGGCGGCGCTGCCGCAGCTGCTGAACGTCCTGCGCGGCGACATGTCGCTGGTCGGGCCGCAACCGCATACTGCGACGGACGATCGCCATTATGGCCCGATGATCGCCGATTATCGCGCGCGGCTGAGCGTACGGCCGGGGCTGACCGGCCTTGCCCAGATCACCATTGGCGACGGCAGCGGCGGCTTTTCCGCGATCGCGCGGCGTATCCGCGCCGATCGCGACTATGTCGAACGCTGGTCGCTCGCGCGCGACCTGCGCATCCTTCTGCTGACGCTGCCGCACCTGCTGGCAGAGACGAGGCCCGCGTGACGATGGACGCCGCCCGTTTCCAGGAAACGCCGGGGATGCGGATCACGCATGTCGTCCGACAATATCCGCCGGGCATCGGCGGCATGGAGAATTTCGTGCGCTCGCTCGCCGAGCGGCAAGCGGCGGGGGGGCACGGCGTCCGTGTGGTCACGCTGAACCGCATCTTCGGCGGGCCGGGCGGCACACTGCCGCCGGTCGACTGGCGCGGCGGGGTGGAGATCCGGCGCGTCCCCTTCCTGGGCGGAATCCGCTACCCGCTGGCGCCCGGCATCCTGGGCCAGCTCGGCAAGCCCGACATCGTCCATGTCCATGGCCTGGAGTTCGCCGCCGACTGGCTGGCCCACACACAGTGGCTGCACCGCACGCCAATGGTGATTTCGACGCACGGCGGCTTCTTCCACACCAGCTTCGCGCGGACGCTGAAGCGGGTGTGGTTCCACACCATCACGCGTGCGACGCTGCGCCGCTACCATGCGGTACTGGCATCGAGCGTGCAGGATGCCGAGACCTTCTCACGCATCGCCCCCGACCGCGTGCACGTCGTCGAGAACGCGGTGGACACCGATCGCTTCGCCGGCCTCGCCAACCACAGCGGCAAGACGATGATCTATTTCGGCCGGCTCGCGCCCAACAAGGGGCTGCCGCGGCTGTTGCGCTGGTTCGCGCAACTGCTCAAGAGAGACGCCGACTGGCGGTTGATCATCGCCGGCAAGGAAATGGGCGTGACGCTCGCCGCGCTGCGGCAACTGGCGCTCGAACTCGGCATCGAGAGCACCGTCGAGCTTCACGCCTCGCCCGGCGACGCCGCATTGTCGGCGCTGATCGGGCGAGCGCGGGTCTATGCCTGCGCCTCGACCTATGAGGGTTTCGGCCTCGCCGCGGTGGAAGGCGCCGCTGCCGGCCTCTATCCACTGCTGAGCGACATCCCCGCATTCCGCCGGACGCTGGACCGCATCGGCTTCGGCACCGCAAGCACGTTCGAGGGCGACGACGGCGTCGACCGCTTCCTCGCCGACCTCAGCTTCTACCAGCCCGATCGGGCGCGCCGCGAGCAGCTCAACGAACGCCTGGAGACGTTCGGCTGGCCGCGCGTGCTGCAGGAGATCGAGGCGCACTATCGCTCGGCACTGGCGCCGGCGTCGACCGACCGGGCGGAACCCGGCCATTTCGTTGAGGAGGGCCATCGCGGCAACGCGGCTCAGCCGGGGTGACACCGGCGACACCGCCTTGCGCGCGACCGTGCCCGTGGGGAGAAACGCCATGAAACTATCGTCCGCCGTTATCGCCGCCGCCCTGGCACTCACCGTCGCCGGCTGCGCCACCGACCCGCTGCCGGCCGGCCCGGCGCCGCAGGCCACCGCCTACACGCTTGGCGCCGGTGACAAGGTCCGCATCACCACCTTCGGATTCGAGAATCTGAGCGGCGAATTCACCGTCGGCGCCGACAATGCCGTCGAGCTGCCGCTGGTCGGATCGATCCCGGTGAAGGGCCTGACGCCGTCCGAACTGCAGGCGCGCATCGCCAGCACGCTCGAGGAGCGCAAGATCGTGGTCAACCCGCGCGTGTCGGCCGAGGTGATCGAATACCGTCCCTATTACATCCTGGGGGAAGTCAGCAAACCGGGGCAGTATCCGTTCACCAACGGCCTCACCGTGCTGAAGGCGGTCGCGACCGCGCAGGGGTTCACCTACCGCGCCAACGAACGGACCATCTTCATCACGCGCGACGACACCAATCAGGAGATGATGGTCCCGCTCACGCCCTCCACGCCGGTGCGGCCGGGCGACACCGTGCGCATCGCCGAGCGTCGGCTTTGACGCTGCGCGTCGAGGCGCTGGAGGTCGCGTCGAGCGTCGACGCACCCCCCGCGCCCTCCGGCCGCGGCGCCGCCAAAGGCGGGCGGCGGCGCCCCCGGCTGCTCGTCGGTGCGTCGGGCGGCGGCCATTGGATCGAGCTGTTGCGGCTGCGGCCGGCGTTCGAGGGATTCGATGTCGCCTATGTGTCGACCTTCGCCAGCTATGCCGAGGTGGTCCCCGACCACCGTTATTATGCGGTTCCGGACGCGTCGCGATTCCGGCTTTCGACCTTTGCGCCGGTGTTCCTGCGCGCCTTCCTGATTCTGCTGAAGGAGCGGCCGGCGGCGATCCTCACCACCGGCTCCGCACCGATGCTGCCGTTCATCGTCCTCGGACGCCTGTTCGCCGCAAAGACGATCTGGATCGACAGCATCGCTAATGCAGATCACATGTCCACATCAGGTCGCGTCGCGAAACGATTTGCGCATCGCTGTCTCGCGCAATGGCCGAACGTTGCGGCCGATGAAGACATTGAATGCTGGGGAAGAATTATTTGAGCTCGACTGCCGTCGATTGCCGCGTCCACTGACGAGCGTCGATCACCTCCGCCGTTCCCGCGCTGCTGCCGATCAGTTGTTCCGGCGGGGTGCCTACCTCTTTCGGGTTACTTGCCCGTCGCCATCAAGCCGGTAGGTAGCGGGAAACAACACCAAAGAGCCGGGGTCGCACGCATGACTGCCATCCAGACATAACCGAAATCTTCCAAGTATAGCTGCAACACCCGCATGTGCGGCCGGTCGCGTACCGCCGGGCATGGCAATCAGCTGCGCAGATCCTGTCGCCGGACGATAGCGCCGGACGACGGCGCGCGCACCCGTGACACCGGGTCGCCAGCAAGCTCGGCAGAGAAGTACCTCTTTTTACAAAGATTTGACGGAACGGCAGCGCCCTTATCCGATCGCCTCTCGCTGCGCGCTCAGCCCGCTGAGCGAGGCTTTTGACGCGCGCGTCCTTCGCGCCGCGCGGCATCCGCAACGCGCCGTAGAGCGCAGCAACGATTTACTTACCTCTTCATCGCATAAGAAGGCCGAACCTGCGGCCAGTCTTGCCTTATACTTCAACAACAAGGAATTGGGTCGTGAGCATTGAAGCCTATCATGATGAGGATCATTCGCGGCTGAGCCGACGCAGGCTGCTGCACTGGCTCGGGATCGGGTCGGCGCTGGCGCTTACCGGCTGCGGCGGTACCTCTTCGGGTGAGGCGGCCGATATCAACGTGGTTCCGGCGCCGACGCCACTCCCGACGCCGACGCCGGTGCCGAGTACAGCACCCAGCCCGACGCCATCGCCGACCCACAGCCCGACCCCCACACCGACCGCCTCACCGGCGGGGACCTTCCGGCGCGGCTTCAACCTGTCAAGCATGGAAGGCGCTCCAGACGCGCTTCCGGGGCATCTTGGCGGCGAGGTGTTTGTCACCCCCGATAATCACTTCAGCTATTATGCCGGCGTCGGCATGGACCACATCCGGCTGCAGGGCGTGTGGGAACGGCTCCAGCCGCGCCTGTACGGCAGCCTGGGCGAGCAGCTGCTCGATCATTATGACGATCCCAACAACCCGCTGCGCAACCCGGTCAACCTGGTGAAGCATTACCTCGACCTCGCGCAGAAGAACGGGCTGCGCGTCATCCTCGACCTCGCCCATAACTACGGCCGCCGCTACATCGGCTACAACGGCAGCTGGGGCAGCAAGACGGGCGTGGAGCTGGGCTCGGCGCAGCTGCCGGTCGATGCGTTCGCCGACTATTGCGTCAAGCTGGTGCAGACGTTCGGCAGCCATCCTGCCGTGATGGGCATCGAGCTGATGAACGAACCGCACGATCTCGCGATCGGCGCGCAGGGCTGGCAGAAGGCGTGCCAGACGGTGATCAACGCGATCCGCAAGGTCAATTCGTCGATCCTGATCTTCGTTGACGGTTACCAGTGGGCCAGCGCGCAGTCCTGGGCGAACAACAACCCCACGATTCACCAGCTCAGCGATCCGGCCGGCAAGATCATGTTCTCGGCGCACCAGTATTTCGACGCCAATTCGTCGGGCACCTATGGCGGCGGCGGCGAGTCAGCGCCGGGAAATGCCAATATCGGGGTCGACCGGGTCACGCCGTTCATCAACTGGCTGCAGCAGCACGGCCTGACCGACCATGGCCATATCGGCGAGTTCGGCGCCCCCAACCGCACCGAATGGCAGCCGATCGTCAGGAATTTCGTCGAGGCGGTCGCCAAGGCCGGCCTGCCGATGACCGCGCATCAGGACATCGCCTATCCCAACGATCCGTATCAGATGAACCTGTTCCCGCAGATCAATGCGTCCGGGCAGATCACGGGTGCGGAGAATCTCGTCGTTCAGGCGATGGCTTCCGCCTGAACCGAAGGCGCCGGCCGCTGCACGACCAGCGGCCGGCGCGTCGGCCGGATCAGTTCAGCGTCGGGGCGGCATCACCGAGCACCCAGCCGAACAGACGACTCAGTTCGGCGACGCCGATCTCGTCATCGGCCAGCGAACATCGGCAAATCTGCTCCAACAGCGTCGACACATCGTGCCCGAAAACGCTAGAAGATAGTTTAAGCACGTTGATAAGATTGGGAATATCGATGGCGTCCACTGAAGCTTCCTGACAGGCGCCCCCGAATTTCGAAGTTGCGCCGGTTGAATCACTCATGTCAATTCCTCCCGCAACTAAGGGGGCGCGCACACCCCGTCCAGACCTAGTCTGCAAATCGCGCTGAGATCGTCCTCTTCCTCCCAAATAAGCGCGACAGGTTGAGACTTTGTCACCAAGCGGGGGGATTTTTGTCATGCCCCCGCGCGGGCGGTCCGCTTGGCGGCGCCCCGGATGAGTAATCCCTGATAGCACATGACCTTGCGCCTGCCCCGGCGCACCCTCCGTCGGCTATGATCGGTCCTTCAGCACGCCGGTCGACACGATTGGGGGGCATCGTGACTGGGCGATTGTGGTCCCGGGCGTTGAACAGGTTGTCGGCTGGCGACTGGCTGCCCGTCGCGAGCGGCGCCCGTCAGCCGAATGCCGTCGCGATTACCATCGATGACGGCCCCGCGCCGGAAACGACGCCGTTGATCCTCGACAGCCTGCGCCGCCACGACGCTACTGCAACCTTCTTCCTGCTGGCGGCGCGCGCGCACGCGCATCCGGACCTGACGCGGCGGATCGTCGCGGCCGGCCATCCCGTGTATTCGCACGGCTACGCTCATGTTCCGGCGGAAACCCGCTCGGGCGAGAGCCTGCGCAGCGACCTCGCGCGTGCCGAGCGGGTACTCGCCCGCCTGCGGCCGACCCCCAGCCCCTATATCATCCGCCTGCCCTATGGCTCAGGGCACCGGTCGGCCGCGGTGCATCGCACGCTGCGCCGCTGGCGCCCGGACGCGCGGATCGCGCACTGGCGGCACGAATTCAACGATGCGGCGCTTGCGGCGGGTTGCACCTCGCTGGAAATGCTGCGCGATCGCTGCGCAGCAAATGTGGCGCGCATGGCAGAAGCGGGCCTCGCCGGCGCGGCCCTGCTGATGCACGACTCGCCGATCGGCCTGGACATGCCGTTCATCACCATGGTCGGACCCACGCTGCTGGAAATTCTGCTGGATCGTCTCGCCGCGGACGGGGTGCCGACCACGGGGATCGGCGACGGCCGGCAGCTGCCGTTGGTGGGCCGCTACGTCCGGATCGACAGGGGATGACTCAGGGGAGAGCGATGTCTTCTGGACGCGACTGGACTGCGAGCGGGACGGCCGCCGCATTGAGCATCGGCATCTGCACGCGGAACCGGCCGGTCATGCTGATGTCGCTGCTTGCGGAGCTGATCCCGGCGGCGATGGCGGGCCACGTCGAGATCATCGTCGTCGATAGCGCGAGCAGCCCGTCGCTCGCTGCCGTGGTGGCGCCGCTAGCCGATACGGGCGCCCCTGTCCGGCTCCTACGGCTCGACCAGCCGGGTGTATCGCGCGCGCGCAATGCCGCCATTGCCGCCTGTGCGACGCCCTGGCTGGCGTTCATCGACGATGACGAGGTGCCGCAACCGCGTTGGGTCGATGCAGCGCTGGCGCTGATCGATCGCCTGCCGAGCGACTGCGCTGCGTGCGGCGGCAACGTCGTGCCGCGCTGGCCCGGCGCCGCGCCGCTGCTCAGCCGGCGCGCGCGCGGCTATCTCAGTCTTATCGAACATGCCGGCGAGTTCGACCAGACGCGCCTGCCGCATTTCGGCATCGGCCATTCGGTGGTGCGCGTGGCGGCGATGCGTGAGGTTGGCGGGTTCGACCCCCGGCTGGGCCGCGACGGCTTCACCCTGCTGAGCGGCGAGGAGGCCGACCTGATCGACGTGATCGTCGCGCGCGGCTGGCGCGTGTGGCATTCCGACGCGATCGCCGTCGAGCATCTCATTCCGCCCGAACGGCTGGAACGCTCCTGGCTGGTCGATCGCGCCTATTGGGAGGGGATTTCGATCGCGCGCCGCTTCGCCAAGACACCCGCGCGCGCGCGTGCCCTCGGCCGGCTGGCGCGGCAGCGGCGGTCGCTGCTCGCCCCTGCCGTGGCGATGATGGGCGCCACCCGCGACCTCGACCTGCGGCTGGCATTTGCCGAAGGCGTGCTGGCGGAGCAGGCGGCGGTCACCCCGCCAGCGGCCTCCGCCCGGACACGGAGCCGGGCCGGGTCGAGCCTCCACCCGGCTTCGCCCTGATGCCGCTCAGGACGACGCCGTCGCTCCCCACCCGCCGCCGAGCGCGCGGAACAGATCGATCTGATCGTCGGCGATCTGCGCATCGATATTCGCCAGCGCCGCCTGCGAGTCCGCCAGCGTGCGCTCGGCATCGAGCAGGTCGAGCGAGTTGACCGCGCCCTCTCGCTGCTGTGCGCTGGTGATCGACGCCGCATGCGCCGCCTGGCGATAGGCGGATTCCAGCGCGGTACGCCGCTGCAGGTCGTGGGTGTAGGCGGACAGCGCGGTCTCGGTCTCGCGCAACGCGGTCAGCACCGTGCCGTCGAATGTGGCGAGCGCGGCCTGCGTGTCGGCGCGCGCGCCGGCGATCTTGGCGCGTGCGGCGCTCTGGTTGGGGAACGACCAGCTGATCAGCGGGCCGAGCAGCCAGCGTAGCGGACCGGCACCGAACATGTCGCTGATCGAGGTGCCGGTCGAGCCGATCGAGCCGCCCAGCGAAATGTGCGGGTAGAGATCGGCGGTGGCGACGCCGATCCGCGCGGTGGCGGCGGCGAGGCGGCGCTCGGCCGCGTGGACGTCGGGGCGGCGCGCGATCAACGCCTGCCCGTCGCCCACCGGGATCGGCTGCGCGATCTCCAGCACGGTGTCGCGCGCGCCGGCAATCGGCGGCAGATCGGCGGGGGCACGGCCGGTCAGCGTCGCCAGTTGAAACAGCGCGGCATCGCGCTCGGCCTTGATCGCCGGCACATCGGCCTCCCGCTGATCGCGCAACGCGGCGATGCGTGAGGTGTCGAGGCCATTGGCAAGGCCGGCGGAATGGCGTCGCTCGGTCAAGGTCAGTGACTGATCGAGCAGGGCGACGGTATGGCGCGCCACGGCAAGGCGCGCCGACGCCGAAGCGGCATCGGCATAAGCGCGCGTCGTGTCTGCGACGACGGCGACGCGCACCGCGTCGGCATCGGCCTGCGCCGCGGCGACATCGCCCTTCGCCGCCTCGACGTCGCGCCGGACGCGGCCGAACAGGTCGACCTCATATGCGACATCAAGCCCGGCATCGAAAGACCAATCCTCGCGCTTGCTGCCGGGCAAACGCTGGTCGGCGGGCAAGCGGCCGTAGGTCGGGGTGGCGCTGAGATCGGTCTGCGGCAGTTCCGCGACACGCGCGGCTCGCAGGCCGGCGCGTGCCTTGGCGATGTTGGCGACCGCGACGCGGATGTCGGTGTTGGCCTTCAGCGCGTCCTGCACAAGGCCGTCGAGCACCGGGTCGTTGTAGAGGCGCCACCAATCGGCCGCGACCGGCGCGGTCGATACCGCCGGTCCGGTGGCGGCGACGAAGGGGCCGGACGCTGCCGCCGGAGGGGCAGGCGCGACATAGTCCGGCCCCACCGCGCAGGCGGCGAGCGCGAGCGCGGATAGCGAGGCAAGCGAAGCACGAAGACGTGACATGTGTTTCAGTCCTTATTCGGCGGGCTGCAGCGCAGGCTCGGGATCGGCATCCGGCCGGCGACGGGCCAGTCGGTCGCCCAGCGCGCGGCAGACGACATAGAAGGTCGGCGTGAAGATCAGGCCGAAGCCGGTCACGCCCAGCATTCCGAAGAACACCGCGGTGCCCAGCGCCTGGCGCAGCTCCGCCCCCGCGCCGGTGGCGATGAGCAGCGGCACCGAGCCGAGGATGAAGGCGAAGCTGGTCATCAGGATCGGCCGCAGACGGGTTCGTGCCGCCTGCACCGCCGCCTCGATCGGCGACAGCCCCTGCTCATCCTCCGCCTGTTTGGCGAACTCGACCACCAGGATCGCGTTCTTGGCCGCCAGCGCGATGAGCACGATCAGGCCGATCTGCGTCAGCACGTTGTTGTCCATGCCGCGCAGGTTGACGCCGATCATCGCCGCCAACAGGCACATCGGCACGATCAGGATGATCGCCAGCGGCAGCGTCAGGCTTTCGTACTGGGCTGCCAGCACCAGGAAGACGAACACCACCGCAAGCCCGAACACTGCGCCGGCGGTGTTGCCGGCCAGCTTCTGCTGGAAGGCGATGTCGGTCCACTCGTGGCCATAGCCCTTGGGCAGCGTCTCGTCGGCGAGCTTCTCCATCGTCACGAGCGACTGGCCCGAGGAATAGCCCGGCGCCGTGTTGCCATCGACCGCGACCGCGGGGTGCAGGTTGTAGCGCATCACGCGGTACGGGCCGGTCTTGCTCTGGAACGTCGCGACCGAGCCGATCGGCACCATCGCGCCGGAATTCGACCGCGTCTTCAGGTTGGCGATGTCGGCGGTGGTGGCGCGTGCGCTCGCCTCCGCCTGCGCCGTCACGTGATAGGTGCGGCCGAGCAGGTTGAAGTCGTTGACGTAGACCGAGCCGAGATAGTCCTGCAGCGCCTCGAACACGCGTTCCGGGGGCACGCCCAGCATGTCGGCCTTGGGCCGGTCGATATCGGCAAAGATGCGCGGCGTGGCGCTGTTGAAGAAGGTGTAGACCTGGCTCAGCCCCTTGGTCTGGTTGGCCTTGCCGATCACCGCATAAGCATTCTTGCCCAGCGCATCATAGCCATGGTCACCCAGATCCTCGACCATCATGCGATAGCCGCCGGCGGCGCCGATGCCCTGGATCAGCGGCGGGGGCACGATCATCAGCCGCGCCTCGTTGATGTCGGCGGTGCGCTTCTGCGCCTCGGCCATGATCTGCTGGAAGGTGACGCCCAGCTTCTTGCGCTTCTCAAACGATTCGAGCGGCACATAGGCGGCGGCGGCATTGGGCGCGAGCGTCTGCGACGGGCCGTCGAAGCCGGCCAGCATCACCGATCCCTTGACGCCCGGGATCGGCAGCAGGCGCTTGGCGACCTTCTGCATCACCGCGTCGGTGCGTTCCAGCGAGGAGCCGGGCGGCAGCTGGATGACGGTCAGGAAGTAGCCCTGGTCCTGCGCCGGAATGAAGCCCGAGGGCGTCACCCAGAACAGCCCGATGGTCGCGGCGATCAGGCCGACATAGGTGACCATCATGCTCTTCGGGCGCATCACCAGCCGGCGGGTGAGCCGGGCGTAACCCTCGCTCATCCGCTCGAACCCGCGGTTGAAGCGGTCACCGGCACGATGGAGCGCGCGGATCACCGCATGTCGCTCGCCGCGATGATCGTTGGGCTTGAGCAGCAGCGCGGCGAGTGCCGGCGACAGCGTGAGCGACAGCACCAGCGAGATCACCGTCGCGGTCGCGATGGTCACCGCGAACTGCTGGTAGAAAGCACCCGACAGGCCGGTGAGGAACAGCGTCGGCACGAACACCGCGCACAGCACCAGCACGATCGCGACCAGCGCCGCCGAGACCTCGTCCATCGAGGTCTTGGCCGCCTCCAGCGGCGTCAGACCATGCTCCAGGTTGCGCTCGACATTTTCGACGACGACGATCGCGTCGTCGACCACCACGCCGATCGCCAGCACCATGCCGAACAGCGACAGGTTGTTGAGCGAATAGCCGAAGGCGGCGAGCACGATGCAGCTGCCGATCAGCGACACGGGGATCGCCACCACCGGGATGATCGCCGCGCGCCATTTCTGCAGGAACACGATGATCACCAGGACGACCAGCAGCACCGCCTCGGCCAGCGTGTGGAACACCGCGTCGATCGACTGCGAGATGAATTCGGTGGGGTTGTAGATGATGCGATAGGCCAGCCCCTTGGGGAAGGTCCTGGAGACGGTCTGCATCTCCTTCTGCACCGCCTGTGCGGCGGCCAGCGCGTTGGAGCCGGGCCGCTGGAACACCGCCATGATGACGGTCGGCTTGCCCGACAGATAGGTGTTCGACGAATAATCGTCGGCGCCGAGCTCGACGCGCGCCACATCGGACACGCGCACCTGATGGCCGTCGGGATCGGTGCGGATGATGATGTTGGCGAATTGCTTGGGATCGGTGAAGCGGCCCTGCGCCTCGACATTCACCTGGAAGGCGTTGCCCTGCGCATAAGGCGGCTGACCCAGCGTACCGGCGGCGACCTGCACGTTCTGCGCCCGCAAGGCCGAGACGATGTCGCCGGCGGTGAGGTTCAGCGCGGCGGCGCGGCCGGGATCGATCCACACCCGCATGGCGTAATCGCGGCTGCCGAACAGCCGCACGTCACCGACGCCGTCGATACGCGTCAGCCGGTCGCGGATCTGCGTCAGCGCGTAATTGGAGATGTAGCCGCGATCGAGCGAGTTGTCGGGCGAGATCAGGTTGACGACCATCAGGAAGTCGGGCGACGTCTTCTGCGTCACCACGCCGAGCCGCTGGACCTCCTCGGGCAAGGTCGGCACGGCGATCGCCACGCGGTTCTGCACCAGCACCTGTGCGGCATCGAGATCGGTGCCGATCTTGAAAGTGACGGTGATCGTCACGCGGCCGTCGCCGGTCGATTGCGACGACATGTAGAGCATGTTGTCGACGCCGTTGATCTGCTGCTCGATCGGCGCCGCGACGGTGTCGGCCACCGTCTGCGCGGTGGCGCCGGGATAGCTGGCGGTCACCGTCACCGTCGGCGGGACGATGTTCGGATATTGCGACACCGGCAGCCCGAGATAGGCGATGGCGCCGACGATCGTGATGACGACCGCGATCACCGCGGCGAAGATCGGCCGCGTGATGAA
>JBQCHA010000184.1:0-21518 GCA_051955175.1 Sphingomonas sp. | reverse complement strand
CCGAACCGGCGCTCGAGCTGCTTGAGGCGATCGAGCAGGGCAGGGGGCGTGAGCTCCGTCTCCAGAATCACGACCGCGTTCGCAAAGCTGCGGCCGGCGGGGCCGAGCGGCGCGGTTCCAAGGATGCGCGAGCGGGCCCGCACGGTGCCGAACTCCTCCAGCGCATGCGCGGCCGCCCGAACCACGCCGGCTGGATCGCCGTGGCGGTGGTGCGGGCGGTTGGAGCCGATCGCGATCACATAGCTTGAGGTGGGCACGGCAATCCGCCTATCCGCTTCTCGTGCCTTTCGTCAGCCCCATTCCTGAGACCGAGCCGCCGCTCGACTGCCCGCGCTGCCCGCGGCTGGTCGCATTTCGCGAGGCCCTGCGGGTCGAGCATCCCGATTGGTGGAACGCGCCGGTGCCGGCGTTTGGCGATCCCGATGCGTGGCTGGCGATCGTTGGCCTGGCGCCGGGCAAGCATGGCGCCAATCGCACCGGCCGTCCCTTCACCGGCGATTATGCCGGCGACCTGCTGTTCGCGACGCTGGCCAAGTTCGGCTTCACCCGCGGGCGCTACGACGCGCGCGCCGACGACGGCATGACGCTCGATGGCGCGATCATCCTCAATGCCGTGAAATGCCTGCCGCCGCAGAACAAGCCGACCACCGGCGAGATCCACAGCTGCCGCCCGTTCCTCGAGGCGCAGTCGGCCGCGCTGCCCCGCGCCCGCGTGTTCATCGCCCTGGGCCAGATCGCGCACCAGTCGATCGTTAAAGCGCTGGGCGGCAAACTGCCCAAGGCGCGCTTCGGTCACCTTGCCGAACACCGCATGCCCGACGGCCGGGTGGTGCTCGATAGCTATCATTGCTCGCGCTACAACACGAACACCGGCCGGCTGACGCCTGAGATGTTCGAGGCGGTGTTCGAACGCGCGCGGCAGCACCAAGACAGCAACTGATCAACTGCCCTGGCGGCACGAGGCTGGTGTCCTAGCCTGATGCAACACCAAGGAGCTTCGCTATGCCCGACCCCGATTTCACCGTCGCCGACTTCTTCCGCCTCGGGAATGAGGCCGCCGCCCACCAATCGCTGCTCCGCATCAAGGAAGCAGAGGCCCGCGCCGATCTCCGGATCAAATGCGTGCGCTTGGGGCTCACCGGCGAGGAAGCGGCGCCGCCGGCCCAACCGCGCGACTGACGATCACACGTCCTGCGCCAGCCGCCCGTAAAGCTCCGGCCGGCGATCGCGGAAGAAGCCGAACGCGGCGCGGTGGCGCTTGACGCGATCGAGGTCGAGCGTCGCGGTGATCACCCCTTCCTCCTGGCGGTCGAGCTCGGCGAGGATGTCACCACGCTCGTCGGCGATGAAGCTGGTGCCGTAGAAGGTCTGGCCATGCTCACAGCCGACACGGTTGGCGGCGACCACCGGGACCACGTTGGACACGGCATGGCCGACCATCGCGCGCCGCCACAGCCGCGCGGTGTCCAGGCTCTCGTCATGCGGCTCGCTGCCGATTGCGGTGGGGTAGAACAGCACTTCGGCGCCCATCAGCATCATCGCGCGCGCGGTTTCCGGATACCATTGATCCCAGCAGACGCCGACGCCCAGCTTGGCCGACGGCCCGTCCCACACCTTGAAGCCGGTGTTGCCGGGGCGGAAATAGAATTTCTCCTCATAGCCCGGCCCGTCGGGAATGTGGCTCTTGCGGTAGACGCCGGCAATGCGGCCGCCCGGCTCGATCATCGCCAGGCTGTTGTAATGATGCGGCCCGTCCGCCTCGAAGAAGCTGGTCGGGATCCAGATGCCAAGCTCGTCGGCGAGCCGCTGCATCGCCTTGACCGAGGGATGCTCCGCGGTCGGACGGGCGTTGGCGAACAGCCCCTCGTCCTCGACGCGGCAGAAATATTCGCTCTCGAACAATTCAGGCGGCAGCACCACCTGCGCGCCGCGTCCGGCGGCTTCGCGCACCCGCTCGGCAACGCGCGCGATATTGACGTCGGTATCGGTGGAAAAGGCCAGCTGCAGCGCGGCGACGGTGATCTCGGTCATGCGCCGCTATCTAGTCGTCCGTCGCCCGATTACCAACCCGACACGCTCAGCGCACGCGGCCCCTGGCGCGATGCACAACGTAGAGCACCACCAGCAGCGCGACGACACCGACGATCACCACGTCGGCCGAGTGGAACGCCGCCTTGATGCGGGGATCGTTGTTCCATTGGTTGCCGAGCTTCATGCCCACCCAGGCAAGGCCGAAGCACCACGGCCAGGAGCCGACGAAGGTGTAGAGATGGAACTTGCCGAGCGGCATCCGTGCGATGCCCGCCGGAAAGGCGATGAACGAGCGGATCACCGGCAGCAGACGACCGATCAGCACCGCCGCCGAGCCGTAGCGCGCGAAGAAGCGATCGGCCGCGTCGAGTTCGCCAGCGCCGAGCAGCACGAACCGGCCCCAGCGCTCGATCGCCGGGCGGCCGCCGCGCTTGCCGATTTCATAGGCGACAACCGAGCCGAGGTTGCAGCCGATCGCGCCGGCGGTGGCGACCAGCACCAGATCGAACCGTCCGGTCGAGACCAGATAGCCGGAAAACGGCATGATCACCTCGGACGGAAGCGGGATGCATGCCGATTCGATCGCCATCATCAGCGCCACGCCGGCATAGCCGGTTGCGGAGATCACGCTGATCACGAAGCCGGCCAGGACGGCGAGGACATGTTCGACCATGGCCGCCGCCATCACCGATGCGCCGCCGCAACGCCAGCCCAAAATGCATCCTTTGCCGGCCTGGCCGGTTCATCGGAGCGCTAACCGACGAGGAGTTTTGCCGATGACCGACGCGCGCACCGCCAGTCGCCAGCCGATGCTGCGCCTGAACGACGGCCGCGAGATGCCGCAGTTCGGGCTGGGCACCTACAAGATCCCCGACAGCCAGGCGGCCGCGGTGGTGCGCCAGGGGCTCGACCTCGGTATCCGCCTGATCGACACCGCGGCCCTGTACCGGAACGAGCGCGGCGTCGGTCGCGGACTGGCGGGCAGCGACGCCTGGCTGACCACCAAGCTGTGGAACGACCGCCAGGGGCATGACGCGGCGCTCAGCTCGTTCGAGGAAAGCCGCGCGCTGCTCGGCCGCGACGTGATCGACCTCTACCTGATCCACTGGCCGGTGCCGAGCCAGGACCGTTACGTCGAGACGTGGAAGGCGCTGGTCGAGTTGCGCAGGGACGGCGGCGCGCGGTCGATCGGCGTGTCCAACTTCACGCCCGATCAGATCGAACGGATCGCCGATGCGACGGGGGAGATGCCGGCGGTCAACCAGATCGAGCTGCACCCCGATTTCCAGCAGCGCACCGCGCGCGCCTTCCATGAAAAGCACGGTATCGTCACGCAGAGCTGGAGCCCGCTTGGGCAGGGCAGCATCCTCAAACACCCGGAAATCGTCCGCATCGCCGAGCGGCATCACGTCAGCGCGGCGCAGGTGGTGCTCGCCTGGCATCTGGCGCATGGGCTGGCGGTGATCCCCAAGGCTGCGGACCCCGAGCACCTGACCGACAATGTCGCCGCGCTCGACCTTCGGCTCGACGAGGCGGACATCGCTGCAATTGACGCGCTGGATGATCCCGACGGACGGATAGGCCCCGATCCGATGGGGATGTAGTCGCCATCAGTCTGCTTGCTCTTCGCGCACGTCCCAAGAAGGCTGCCCCTCCGAGGGTCCACCCCCGGCGAAGGCCGGGGTCCAGTTCCGGACCCGTCGCTGCTGGGCCTCGGCCTTCGCCGGGTGGCACCATCAAGATCCGGCGGGCGCCCTTAGATAAGGCGTCGCTGCCACACGCGGCCGAACAGCGGCCACGCCCCGGGACGGTGGTACCGTCGCCACCGCGCGAGGGTGCCCGGACGCGAAAAGCCCCGCCGGCGACATACGCGCCGACGGGGCTCATCGTGAACTTCGCTGGGACGCTCAGCCCGGGCTGGCGGGCGTCACCGGCGGATAATGCGAATCGTTCTTGGTCCCCTCGATCGTCGCGTAGACGATACCCGCAGCCATGCCGGCCGCCAGGACATAGCCGATCGCGGCGCTGTCGCCGGCCTGGTTGCTCTTATGCTTCAGCGCCGTGGCGCTGCGAACACCCTTCACCGGCGCCAGCAGGGCGGCCGACGAGGTCGGCCGCGCAGCGATCGCGCTGCTCGCCAGCATCATCGAAGCGGCGGTGGCACCCGCCGCGGCAAGTTTGAAAAAGCGCATAATAATCCCCTTCCAACACACACACCCGCCTCGCAACGCGCGCCTAGTAGCGGAAGTTCCAAACTTTTTTTACGTCCGTAACGACTGTCGGCGCGAACGACCGGCGACATCACGCCTGCAGCAGCGCCCGCGCGCCCCTCAAATCCTCGACGAAGCGCGCGAATTCCTCCTCCGCCTTGTCGCGGTCGGGCAGGCGTAGCAGGTAGCTCGGATGCACCGTCACCCAGCCGGCGCCGCCCTCGGCCAGGTCATGCGGCTGGCCGCGCGTGCGGCTGATCGTCATCGTGCGGCCGAACACCGCGCGCGCGGCCGTCGCGCCTAGCGCCACCGTCACCTGCGGCCGGATCAGCGCGCGCTCCTGCTCGTACCACCAGCGGCATGCCTCGATCTCGCCGGCATTGGGCTTGGCGTGGATGCGCCGCTTGCCGCGCGGCTCGAACTTGAAATGCTTGACCGCATTGGTGACGTAGGTCCGCGCGCGATCGACCCCAGCCTCGTCCAGCGCGCGGTCGAGCATCTGCCCGGCCGGGCCGACGAACGGCTTGCCGGCAAGGTCCTCCTGGTCGCCGGGCTGCTCGCCGACCAGCATCATCACCGCGTCGACGGGGCCTTCGCCGAACACCGTCTGCGTCGCATCCCGATACAGCGGACAGCGCGTACACCCCGCCGCCTCCTCGCGCAGCGCCTGCCATGCGGCCTCGGCGTTGCCGCCGCTCTGCGTTCGTGCGGTGTCGATCATCCGGCTCTCCCGTGCCTGCGCTCCTGCGATCAGGCCCGGCACCAACGCGGTTTCCGGCATGTTTTTCCAATAGCGCTTGGGCATCTCCTTCAGCATCGCGCGAACCTTCACGCGGGCCGGGTTGAAGATCGAGGCGTAGTACGTCCGCCACACGTCCTCGACCGGATCGCCCGCGGGCGCGTCGGCGCGGCTGGCGCCGGGGCCCTCGCGCAGGGTGTCGCCATCCCAGTGGAGCGACACTTCGGGCGTCAGGATCGACCAGCGCATCGTCGCGAAGCGGTCGACGAAAAAGCCGGCATTGGCCCGGACGATATGATGCTCGGGCTCGAACCAGGCGACGTAGCGCGGCCCCTCGGCGTCGCGCATCTCGCGAAAGCGCAGGAAGGCGCGCATCTTGTGGATGTCGCGCCGGACCGCGCCGGCCATCGCGTCGAGCCGGCGAACCAGCGGATCGGCGCGGTCTTCGAGCAGCTTCGGCACCTCCTGCAGCCGCAGGAGCAAGGTATATAGCAATGCGAAGCGTTCGGGATCGCGGTGGAGGATCGCGCTTTGCGCCAGGTCGAGGAAGCCGCGCGGCACCGACAGGCTGGCCGACGGCGACACGCGGCGGGAATCGCTTTCGCCGGCGAACAGGTCGGCAGGCACCTCGCCGACCTGCCAGATCACCGCCTCGGGCGCGACGCGATCGACGGCCAGCGCCCGCGCGGCATCGCGCCACCCTGCGAAATCGTCCGGCGTGGCGAGCGTGACCGTCGGCATGCCCGCCTTAACGCGCGTCAGCCCTCGTAGTTCTTGAGCTCGTCGCCGATGATCCTGACGACGTGCAGCACGTTGGTCGATCCCGGCGTCTTGAACGGCACCCCGGCGATCACGATCACGCGGTCGCCCGCCTTGGCGACGTGATGCCGCAACGCCATCCGCTTGGCCTTGGCGACCATGTCCTCGAAAGAATCGACGTCGCGCGTGTGCACCGCATAGGCACCCCACAGCAGGCCGGAACGGCGTGCCGTCTCCATCTTGGGCGTCAGCACCATGATCGGCACCGACGGCCGCTCGCGCGCGACACGCCGCGCCGTGGAGCCAGAGGAGGTGAAGCAGATGATCGCCGCGGCCGAAACCGTCCTGGCGATCTGCTTGGCGGCTTCGGCCAGCGCGTCGGCGGTGGTCGGGTCGGGGCGCGTCACGGTGAAATGCACGCGATCGCCGTGGCGGGGATCGCGCTCGACCGTCTCGCCGATCGAGTTCATCATCGCCACCGACTGCACCGGCCACTCGCCGGCCGCACTTTCCGCCGACAGCATGATGGCGTCGGCACCGTCGTAGATCGCGGTGGCGACGTCGGATACCTCGGCGCGCGTCGGCGTCGGCGAGGTGATCATCGATTCGTGCATCTGCGTCGCGACCACCACCGGCTTGCCCTGGCGACGCGATTCCTCGACGATCCGCTTCTGCAGCGGCGGCACGTCCTGCGGCGGCAATTCGACGCCCAGGTCGCCGCGCGCGACCATCACGCCGTCGCACATCTCGATGATCTCGATCAGCCGGTCGATCGCCGCCGGCTTCTCGATCTTCGCGAGCAGCGATGCCTTGCCCTGGATCAGCTTGCGCGCCTCGGCGAGATCGTCGGGGCGCTGCACGAAGCTGAGCGCGATCCAGTCGACGTTCTGCTCCAGCGCGAAGGCGAGGTCGGAGCGGTCCTTGTCGGTCAGCGCCGCCATCGGCACCACCACGTCGGGCACGTTCACGCCCTTGTTGTTGGAAAGCTTGCCGCCGACCTCGACCAGCGCCTCGATCCGGGTGTCGTCATGGTCGGTGACGCGCAGCACCAGCTTGCCGTCGTCGAGCAGCAGGCGCGCGCCCGGCTCGATCGCCTCGAAAATCTCGCGGTGCGGCAGCTCGACACGGGTGGCGTCGCCGGGCGTGGGATCGCGATCGAACACGAAGGTCTGGCCGTGCTCCAGCATCACCTTGCCCGCGGCGAACTTGCCGACGCGCAGCTTCGGCCCCTGCAGATCGGCGAGGATCGTCGTCGGCCGGCCGAACTTCTTCTCCATGGCGCGGATCGCCTGGATGACCGGCACCTTCGACGGCTGGTCGCCGTGGCTCATGTTGATGCGGAACGCGTCCGCCCCGGCGGCGAACAGCGTCTCGATCATCTCCGGCGAGCTGCTCGAGGGGCCCAGCGTCGCGAGAACGCGCACCTTGCGCGAACGGGGGGCGGTGACCTTGGTCATGTCATGTCCTGTGGGTTGTGCGGGGGCCGCTCTAACCCCTATCTCGCAGGGATCAACCATCGGGAGGCAAAAATGGCGACCCTGGACCAAATCGACGATGCCGTTGCGGCCAAGGCGTTCCGCCGGCTGGTACGCCATCTGCGCCAGCGCAGCGATGCGCAGAACGTCGACCTGATGGGCCTGGCCGGCTTCTGCCGCAATTGCCTGGGCGACTGGCTGGCGGAAGCGAGCGGGGGCACGCTCGACAAGGACGCGGCGCGCGAGGCGGTGTACGGCATGCCCTATGCCGAGTGGAAGGCGCGCAACCACACCGAGGCGACGCCCGAGCAGCTCGAGCGGATGCAGGCGAGCGTGGCGAAGAACAAGGCCGACGAAGACCTCGACGAAGCGCTCGACGAGAGTTTCCCGGCCAGCGATCCGCCGTCGATGACCGAACCCGGGCGGGGTTGAGCCCCACAACCGAACCCCGTAGAGGCAGCGGTTCCGTCGCCGGCTCCGGCGACACATCTCATCATCAAGAAAGGGCCGCGCCGACCGGTGCGGATGGACATATGGCGGAAGAGCGTGGCGAGGGCATGGGCGGCGGGCACGTCGCAGCGGAGGAACTGCGGCTGCTGATCGAGCGCGCCGAGCGACTCGAGGAAGAGAAGAAGGGCATCGCCGACGACATCAAGGACGTGATGGCCGAGGCGAAGAGCCGCGGCTACGATCCCAAGGCGATCCGCAAGATTCTGTCGATCCGCAAGAAGAAGAAGGAAGAGTATCAGGAAGAGGAAGCGATCCTCGAGACCTATATGCAGGCGCTCGGCATGATCTGACGCGGGCGCGGGGAGGAGAGTGGCATGATCGTCTATGGCGCAACCGCATCACCGTTCGTCCAGCGCGTGCTGATGGCGGCACGCGCCAAGGGGCACGAGCTCGATGTCGTGCCGCCGCTCGGCGGGCACATGCGCTCTCCCGAATTCCGCGCGATCAGCCCGATGGGGCGGGTGCCGGTGCTCGAACTCGACGACGGGCGGCGGCTGTGCGAATCGGATGCGATCGCCAATTATCTCGACGAGACGCTGTCCGGTCCCTCCCTCGTCCCCGGCGATGCCTTCGCCCGCGCCCGGATGCGGGCGCTGATCGCCCTCGGCAACGAGGTCGCGGCCGGCATGCGGCCGCTGATGGTCCACCTCGTCTTCGGCATGGGCGAGGCACCCGACGTGATCGCTGCTGCACGGACGCAGCTAGGCCAGGGCCTCGACGCCATCGAACGCTTTCGCGATTTCGGTGACGATTATGCGGTCGGCGACAGGCTGACCCAGGCCGACTGCCTGCTCCTCCCGATCCTGGCGCTCAGTGCGATCGTCGATCCGCAGACCCAGGCGGGCCGCGCGGTGCGGGAACGCCCCGGCGTCGCCGCTTATTACGACCGCGTCGCCGGCGATCCGCTCGCCCGGCGGACGATCGACGAGATGCAGACGGGCTTCGCCCAGATCCTCGCGCGCAACGCCAACCCGGCTTGAGCGCTCCGCCCCCGAACGGCTAGGGTTGCAGTCCCGCAAGCCGCCGACCAGACAGAGAAGACTCCATGGCAGGCCATTCCAAGTTCAAGAACATCATGTATCGCAAGGGCGCGCAGGATAAGAAGCGCTCGTCCCTGTTCTCGAAGCTCAGCCGCGAGATCACCGTGGCGGCGAAGATGGGGCTTCCCGATCCCGACGCCAATGCCCGCCTGCGCGCCGCCGTCAACGCCGCGCGCGCGCAGTCGATGCCCAAGGACAACATCCAGCGCGCGATCGACAAGGCGTCGGGCAACGATACCGAGACTTACGAGGAAATCCGCTACGAAGGTTTCGGCCCCGGCGGGGTCTCGCTGATCATCGAGGCGTTGACCGACAACCGCAACCGCACCGCGACCAACGTGCGCACCGCGATGAGCAAGAACGGCGGCAATCTCGGCACCGCCGGCTCGGTCAGCCATGCGTTCGACCGACTGGGCCTGATCAACTATCCGGCGGGCGCGGGTGATCCCGACAAGGTGTTCGAGGCGGCGCTGGAAGCCGGCGCCGAGGATGTGTCGTCGAGCGATGACGGCCACGAGATCTGGACCTCGGTCGAGGCGCTGCACGAAGTCGCCGCCAATCTGGAGAAGACGCTCGGCGAGCCCGAGGGCGTCAAGCTCGCCTGGCGCGCGCAGAACAATGTCGAGGTCGGCGAAGAAGACGCCGCAACGCTGTTCAAGCTGATCGACACGCTGGACGACGACGACGACGTTCAGACGGTGTGGGGCAATTACGAAGTGTCCGACGCGGTGATGGAAAAGCTCGGCTGACCGGCTTGTCGGCAGCCCCGGGCCTCACTCGAGTTTGAAGCGGCACCCCGACGAAGGCCGGGACCCAGTATCGCGCGGTTCGTTGCTGGACCGCGGCCTTCGCCGGCGTGGCCCGACGATAGCGGGCTAGCTAGGCCGGTCGGTTCCGGTCGCCAGCCGCTCGGCCAGGGCCGCGACGATCTTCTCGACCGTATCGGTCACGCTGCCGTCGTTCGACACGACGATGGCGTGTTCGTCGGCATCGGGCCGCTCCAGCGTGGCGAGCTGGCTGTCGAGCAGGCTCGCCGGCATGAAATGCCCCTGGCGATGGACGTCGCGGTCGCGCAGCAGCTCGCCCGGCGGATCGAGCAGCACGAACACCGCATCGGGCGCACCGCGCCGCAGACGGTCGCGATAGCGCCGCTTGAGTGCCGAGCAGGCGACGACGCCGCCCGCCTCATGGCTCGACAGCCAGGCGGCGACGCGATCGAGCCACGGGGCGCGGTCGGCATCGTCGAGCGGGTGGCCGGCGGCCATCTTCTCGACATTGGCCTGGGGGTGCAGCGCATCGCCGTCGATGAACGGGCAGCCGAGCCGCGCGGCCAGCGCCTTGCCGACCACCGACTTGCCCGACGCGCTGACCCCCATCATCACGATGGGCGGGACATGGGGCAGGGAACCGGTCATGCGCCGCCCCTAGCATAGCCGCGGCAGCCCGCCTATCATCGCGGCCGCTGCCGAAATGCCGGGAACCGCCATGACCTCCCCTCACCTGCCGAACGCCGCTCCGGCGGCCCACCCCTGATGGCGCTGGTCGAACTCGGCCGGTTCGGCTTTCCCGAGGGCGAGCTCGTCGCCGGGCGGCTGCGCGCCGCCGGGATCGAGGCGGTGACGTTCGACACCGGCACTCATCTGGTCGAGGGCGCGTTCCGGATGATCCCGATCCGCGTGATGGTCGACGAGGATGATCTGGACGAGGCGCGCGCCATCCTCGCCGAGCCGCCACCTGCTGCCTGATTTTTAGGCAATCCTTCGCGTCTGCACAAATTTCTGCCGCCGGCCGGCCGCTGACGCCGGGCCCATCTGCCGGAACCGGGGCAGAGTGCGGCTGGCACGGTCCTTGCTGAGTTCCCCTCCGAACCAACTGAGGGGGGCGGCATGAAGCTGATCATCGCGATCATCAAGCCATTCAAGCTCGACGACGTGCGCGAGGCGCTGACCGAGGTCGGCGTGTCGGGCATGACCGTCAGCGAGGTGAAGGGGTTCGGGCGGCAGAAGGGCCAGACCGAAATCTACCGCGGCGCCGAATATTCGACGAACATGGTGCCCAAGATCAAGCTGGAGATCGTCTGCCCCGCCAACCTCGCCGATCGTGCGGTCGAGGCGATCCAGGCGGCGGCGAACACCGGCGCGATCGGCGACGGCAAGATCTTCGTCCTCGATGTCGGCCAGGCGGTGCGCATCCGCACCGGCGAGACCGACCAGAACGCGCTGTAAGGGAAAAGGGGGGAAGCGATGAAGCTCGCACTGAAATATTCCGGCGCTGCGACGGGGCTGGGCCTTGCGCTGTTCGCCGCGCTGCCCGCCTGGGCGCAGGACGCCGCGCTGCAGGCGCCGGCCGCCGCCGCCTCGGCACCGACGGTCGACAAGGGCGATACCGCCTGGATGATGACCTCCACGTTGCTCGTGCTGATGATGATCGTGCCGGGCCTCGCGCTGTTCTACGGCGGCCTGGCGCGGACCAAGAACATGCTGTCGGTGATGACGCAAGTCGGCGCCGTCGGCTGCCTCGCCATGCTGATCTGGGTGATGTGGGGCTATACCGAGGCGTTCGGCGACGGCGGCAACGCGGTGATCGCCTCGTTCGGCAAGGCGTTCCTGCACGGCGTCGATTCGACCACCACCGCCGCGACCTTCACCAAGGGCGTGGCGATCCCCGAATATGTCTTCATCTGCTTCCAGATGACCTTCGCGGCGATCACCGTCGCGCTGGTGCTGGGATCGGTGGTCGAACGGATCAAGTTCTCCGCGGTGATGGTGTTCGCGGCCGTGTGGCTGACCATCGTCTATTTCCCGGTCGCGCACATGGTGTGGGGCGGCAACGGCTTCTTCTTCAGCCGCGGCGCGCTCGATTTCGCCGGCGGCACGGTGGTGCACATCAACTCGGGCGTGTCGGCGCGGGTCGCCTGCCTGATGCTCGGCAAGCGCATCGGCTACCCGACCGAGCGGATGGCGCCGCATTCGCTGACCATGACCGGCATCGGCACCGGCCTGCTGTGGGTTGGCTGGTTCGGCTTCAACGCCGGCTCGGCGCTGGAGGCCAATGGCTCGGCCGGACTCGCGATGATCAACACCTTCGTCGCCACCGCCTCGGCAGGTCTGTTCTGGATGCTGGCGGAGCGGCTGGCAGGGCACAAGGGTTCGGCGCTGGGCTTCTGCTCGGGCATCGTCGCCGGCCTGGTCGCGGTGACGCCGGCGGCGGGCAATTCGGGTCCGTTCGGCGCCATCGTGCTCGGCGCGATCGCCGCCTTCGTCTGCTATTTCGCGGTCACCGTGCTGAAGCCGAAGCTCGGCTATGACGACGCGCTCGACACGTTCGGCGTGCACGGCATCGGCGGCATGATCGGCGCGATCGGCACCGGCGTGGTCTATTCGAGCGCGCTGGGCGGGCCCAGCGCGGCCGGCTGGTCGATGGGGCACCAGGTGGTGATCCAGCTGTTCACGGTCGCGGTGACGATCGTCTGGGCGGCGATCGGGACGGTCATCTCGATCTTCATCGCCAAGCTGGTGACCGGCCTGCGCGTCAGCCCCGAAGTCGAGCGCGAAGGCCTCGACCTCGGCGAGCACGGCGAGCGCGCATACAATTACTGACGAGATCGGGGCGTCGGAGCGACGGCGGCGCCCCCACCCTGGTTCCTCCTGCGGACCACCTCAGGCCGGTGCGGCAACGCACCGGCCCTTTTCTTTTGCCGCTTGCACGCGGCGCCCCTCCCCGGTCGCACCCCGCGACAATACGATGTGGCACCACCACGCGATCGGCGGTAGTGCTCGCGGCGTGGGGAGAGCGGGACCAGCATGACTGAAGGTGTGTTTTCGGAGCGCAAGGGTATCGCCGCGTTCCTGCTCGGCTGCGCGGGCGTGACCGCGGGCGTCCTGCTGCACCTGCCGATGTTCATCGCCAGCGCACCGATGCACTATCGCCTGGCGGGCATGCCGATGGATACGGGCATGCTGATCGGCATGGCGGCGATCATCGGCGGCGTGATCGTCGCCGGCTACGGCCTGCTGCCGGCGAAGCTGGGCAACCGATCGTCCGATGCGCACGCGATCACCGTCGCCGCGCCGGAGGACGCCGCATTGGGACCGGCGCACTGGCGCTTGATGGCGGTGCTGATCGTCGCGCTGACCATCGACGTGATGAAGCCGGCGACGCTGGGCTTCACCATGACCGGCATGGAAGGCGAATATGCCGTGTCGGCGGCGCATGCCTCGCTGGTCCCGTTCTCCGCGATCGCCGGCACCGTCACCGGATCGGTGCTGTGGGGCGCGATCGCCGATCTTTACGGGCGCAAGGCATCGATCCTGCTGTCGGCGGTGATGTTCGTCGGCACGTCGATCTGCGGCGCCATGCCGTCGCTCGGCTGGAACATCTTCATGTGCTTCCTGATGGGACTGGCGGCGGGCGGCATGCTGCCCGTCACCTATGCCCTGCTGGCCGAGACGATGCCGCGCCGGCACCGCGGCTGGGCGCTGGTGCTGGTCGGCGGGCTGGGCGCGGTGGCCGGCTATGTCGCGGCGAGCGGGGCGTCGGCACTGCTGCAGCCGATCTTCGGCTGGCGCATCCTGTGGCTGCTCAACCTGCCCACCGGCCTGCTGCTGGTCGCGCTGGGTGCGCTGTTTCCCGAATCGCCCGCCTATCTGATCGCGCGCGGCCGTCGGCACGAGGCGCAGCGGATCATGCAGGCGTTCGGGGCGCATGCCGAGGTGCGGGCGCCCGCCGCGCCCGACGCAGCGCCGGCGCATGCCATGCCCAAATCGATGACCGGCAAGCTGATCGCGCTCAGCCTGACAGCGATGGCGTGGGGGCTGATCAACTTCGGCCTGATTCTGTGGCTGCCGGCCGATCTGGTGGCGCGCGGCTACAGCGTCGCCATCGCCAGCGCGCTGCTCGCCAAATCGGCGCTGATCGCGCTGCCGATCGTGCTGATCGCCGCGCTGCTCTACAGCCGCTGGAGCACGAAGCGCACCGTCGTCGCGATGATCGCGCTGACGCTACTCGGCCTTGCGGGGATCCTGTGGCTGGCGCTGGTTGGCGGCAGCCCGGTGCTGCCGGTCGCCTTCCTGATCCTCGGCATCAACGGCGTGATCGCGACGCTGCTGCCCTACACTGCCGAAAGCTTTCCGCTGCGCGTGCGCGGCCGCGCCACCGGATGGGTGGCGGCGTGCAGCAAGGGCGGCGGGCTGATCGCGCAGTTGCTTGGCGTGCTGGCGCTGGAGCCGGGGCTCGCCCAGGCGGCGCTGCTGATGCTGGTGCCGACGGCGATCGCGTTGGGGCTGGTGATCCGCTTCGGCCGCGAGACCCGCGGGCGCGATCTGCGCAGCCTGGAGATGTCGAACCTCGCCGCGCTCTGAGCAATCGGCGCAGCGCGCCCCGGCGTCGGCGCTCGCAAAATGCAGCGCGGCGGCGGCGGGCACGACACCACGCACCGCCGCCGGCTGATTCGGGTTACTTCGGCGCCAGCACCATCAGCATCTGGCGGCCTTCCATGCGGGGATAGGCCTCGACCTTCGCGACTTCTTGCACCTGTTCGGCGACGCGCTGCAGCACGTTCATGCCGAGCTGGCCGTGGCTCAGCTCGCGGCCGCGGAAGCGCATGGTGACCTTCACCTTGTCGCCTTCCTCGATGAACTCGACGACCTTCTTCATCTTGGTCTCGTAGTCGTGGTCATCGATGTTCGGACGCATCTTGATCTCCTTGATCTCCTGCGTCTTCTGGGTCTTGCGCGCGGCGTTGGCCTTTTTCTGGGCCTCGTACTTGTACTTGCCGACGTCGAGGAACTTGACGACGGGCGGGTCCGCGTTGGGCGATACCTCGACCAGGTCGAGACCGACTTCGGCCGCCTGTTCGATCGCCTCGCGAGTGTACATCACGCCGAGGTTTTCGCCCTCATGGTCGATCACGCGGACCTTGGGCGACTGGATGAATTCGTTGTAGCGCGGCCCGTTCATCGGCGGGGCCATGGGGCGCCGGTTCATCGGAGGACGGATAGAAGTTGCTCCTGCATGTTATTCCAAGTGGCGACAGAATAGCCGCGATCGGCCGCGCGCGAAAGGGCGCAGCCGACCGGCGGTCGATTTCCCGCCACGCCGTGGCGCGGCGGCAACTTACCTCATATCGGGAGCGAGCGCCTCTTGTGCAAGTCGGGCGATCGCGTCGTCCAGGCTCAGCACTTCCTGCTTGGCGCCCTCGCCCAGCGGCCGCAGCGCGACGGTGCCTTCCTCCGCCTCGCGCTTGCCGACGACGAGCAGGTTGGGGACCTTGGCCAGGCTGTGCTCGCGCACCTTGTAGTTGATCTTCTCGTTGCGAAGATCGGTCTCGACGCGCAGGCGCGCCGCCTTCAGCTTCTCGGCGACCTCCCGGGCATAATCGTCGGCATCCGACACGATCGTCGCCACCACCGCCTGAACCGGCGCCAGCCACAACGGCAGCTTGCCGGCATAATGCTCGATCAGGATGCCGATGAAGCGTTCGTAGCTGCCGAAGATCGCGCGGTGCAGCATCACCGGCCGGTGGCGCTCGCCATCCTCGGCGACATAGCTGGCGTCGAGCCGGTCGGGCAGCACACGGTCCGACTGGATCGTGCCCACCTGCCAGGTGCGGCCGATCGCGTCGGTCAGATGCCATTCGAGCTTGGGCGCGTAGAAGGCGCCTTCGCCCGGCAACTCCTCCCAGCCGTATTCATCGGTCGCCAGCCCCGCCCGCTCGACCGCCTCGCGCAGTTCCGATTCGGCCTTGTCCCACATCTCGTCGGAGCCGAAGCGCTTGTCGGGGCGCAGCGCGAGTTTGATCGCATAGCCCTCGAAGCCCATGTCGCGGTAGATGCGATCGGCCAGCTGGCAGAACGCGCCGACCTCGTCGACCAACTGGTCCTCAGTCGCGAAGATGTGCGCGTCGTCCTGCGTGAACTGGCGCACGCGCATCAGGCCGTGCAGCGCGCCGTGCGGCTCGTTGCGGTGGCAGCAGCCGTTCTCGTACAGCCGCAGCGGCAGGTCGCGATACGATTTGATCCCCTGGCGGAAGATCAGCACATGCGCCGGGCAATTCATCGGCTTCAGCGCCATCCACTCGGCATCGTCCGAAATGATCGGCCCTTCATCGCTGACGTTGGGCACCTCGTCAGGGATGACGAACATGTTCTCGCGATACTTGCCCCAATGGCCCGACGCCTCCCACTGGCGCGCGTCCATCACCTGCGGCGTCTTGACCTCGCGATAGCCGGCCGCGTCGATGCGGCGGCGCATGTACGCCTCCAGCTCGCGCCAGATGATATAGCCCTTGGGGTGCCAGAACACGCTGCCATGCGCCTCGGCCTGAAGGTGGAACAGGTCCATCTCCTGCCCCAGCTTGCGATGGTCGCGCTTGGCCGCCTCCTCCAGCCGCATCAGATGCTGGTCGAGCTGCTTCTTGTTGAGCCAGCCGGTGCCGTAGATGCGGCTCAGCATCGCGTTGTTCTGGTCGCCGCGCCAATAGGCGCCGGACACGCGCGTCAGCTTGAACGCTTGCGGATCGAGCCTGCCGGTCGAGGCGAGGTGCGGGCCGCGGCACATGTCGAGCCAGTCCTCACCCGACCAATAGACCGTCAGCTCCTCATGCTCGGGAAGCTCGGCAGCCCATTCGGCCTTGAAATTCTCGCCCTGTTGCTTCCAGCGGCTGATCAACTGCTCGCGGCTCCACACCTCGCGACGCAGCGGCTTGTCGGCGGCGATGATGCGGCGCATCGCGTCCTCGATCAGCGGCAAATCCTCCTCGGTGAAGGGGCCGTGATCGGGTGCGGGCGCGAAATCGTAATAGAAGCCGTCGTCGGTGGCGGGTCCGAAGGTGATCTGCGTGCCCGGGTAGAGCTGCTGCACCGCCTCGGCGAGCACGTGCGCATAATCGTGGCGGGCGAGCTCCAGCGCATCCTTCTCGTCCTTCGACGTGACAAGCGCGAGATCAGCGTCCTTTTCGAACGGCCGGTTGATGTCGCGCAGATCGCCATCGACCCGCGCGGCGATCGCCGCCTTGGCCAGGCCCGGCCCGATCGCCGCGGCAATATCGGCCGGGGTGGTTCCGGGCGCGACCTCTCGGACGGAACCGTCGGGCAGCGTTATGCGGAACATCTCGGACACGGGCTCAAGCTTTCTGTCATCAGGAAGGGATTGCGGACGCGGGCTTATGCCGCCGCTCGCCCGATATAGGCAAGGCGCAATGCGGGGAGGAGGGGCGCGGGTTAACGCCGTCACGCCCTGTCCCCCGATGGGACCGTGCGAATCAGCGGGTGGGCCCAAGTCCCGCGATGGTGCATTCAGCCATACAGCACCATCGGGAGTCGGAACATGCGCACCACCAACAGGATCGGCGACTGGGCGATGCGGCTCGTGTTGCTGGTCGTGCCGCTGGCGGTGTGCGGCACGCTGGGCGGCCTGCTGCTCAGCCGCACGACGCAAGCGAACGCAGAGGCCGCGACCGCGCGGCTGACCAGCCGCGTGCCGGGCGCCCCGGCGCCGCGGCCGGTCCCCCACCCTCAGCCAGCAGCCGCCACTGCCGTCGCCGCGCCGGCACCGGAAGTCGAGCCGGGGATGGTGCTGAAGCGCGTGCTCGATACCGGTGGCCCGATCCGCTTCGGCGACTGGTTCTGGGATGACAAGGACGTGCCGGCAGGCCCGGTGGTGATCACCGTCGACCTGAAGGCGCAGGTGCTGTCGATCTTCCGCGACGGCTATGAGATCGGCACCGCGGCGATCATCTACGGCGCCGATCAAAAGCCGACGCCGCTCGGCATTTTCCCGATCCTGCAGAAGGACGCCGACCACCATTCGACGACCTATTGGGGCGCGCCGATGCCCTACATGCAGCGGCTGACCTGGGACGGCGTCTCGATCCATGGCGCGCCGATCGACCCGACCTATGCGACGCACGGCTGCATCGGCATTCCCAAGCCATTTGCGAAGAAGCTGTTCGGCGCGACCAAGCTGGGCGACAAGGTGATCGTCACCAACGGCAAGATGATGGCCGGCGCGCAGTCGGTGCCGACCGATGAGTCGGCGGCGCTATAGCGCCAGCCGCAGCATCAGCGCCGCCGCTTCGAGCAGGATGTTGCGCTCGGCGGGGTCGAGCCGCTCGTCGATCGCCCCGGCCAGCCAGCGACGGCGCTCATCCATGGCATCGCGCAGCACCCGGCGCCCAGCCGGCAACAGGGTGATGACCAGGTTGCGGCGATCGGCTGCATCGGCGACACGCGCGATCAGCCCCTCGCCCTCCAGCTTCGCCAGCAGCCGCGTCAGCGATTGCGGCTTCAACCCTTCGGCGGTGGCAAGCTGCACCCCGGTCAGCGGCCCCTCGCGATGAAGCGCGGCCAAGAGCCCGACCGCACCTGCCGAGAGCTTGCCCGGCGGCGCCTCCACCCGCATCCGCCGCGCGAGCCGCAATACGGCGCGGGCGACCAGCGCGACATCGCTCTCGTCCGATCTCGACACGATAATACGCATAGCTTATCATTTGCGCCGACTCAACCGGGGATGCTGCCATGATGAGCGATGACGAACGGCCGGGCGTGACGCCGATCGTGCCCTGCAACGACGTGGATGCTGCCGAGACGTGGTGGAACCGGCTCGGCTTCGCGCGGCCGGCCGGGCAGGATTATGGCGATTACCGGATGCTGACCGACGGCGCCGGCAGCGACGTCCACCTCACCGCCGCGGTCGAGGGTTGGGTGGTGCCGGGCCGCAATCCGTTCGCCGTCTATGTCTATACCCCGCGCGTCGACGCCATCGCCACGGCGATGCGCGACGCGGTGATCGAGCGGAGCAAGGCGCCCGAGCACAAGGACTGGGGCATGTACGAGGTGTCGCTGAACGGCCCCGACGACCTGCTGGTCCGCGTCGGCTGGCCGAGCCGGCTGGTGAGCTCGGCCTAGGCGGCTTCGCGCGCGGCGGGTGCCGCGGCAGGCCGGCTGGCCCTCGCCAGCGCATTGGCGAGCGCGAGCGGCGTCATCTCGCCGCGCCGCCAGTAATCGAGTACCAGCGCGCGCCGCTCGGCATCGGGCAACGTCGGGGCGAGGTCGACAAGATCGCGATCGGACATCGGGATGCTCCTTCGCCTGTGGTGCTAGCATCGCGATGTTACGGTGGTTTGACGGTCGCGTCAGGCGACGCCGAACGGCACCACGTGGTTGTCCGCGTCATGCCCGATCGCGGCGCGGCCGAGATAGGGCACGCCCATCTCGCCGCACCAGCGCGCCATCATCGTCTCCAGCGTCTCGCCCCAGGGCGGATCGTTCTCCTGCACGTCGCGCACCGCGCCAAGCCGCACGCCGGCCAGCCCCTTGAGCTGCGTCGCGTGGGCAAGCTGGAACAGCATGCGGTCGATTCGGTAGAGCGGCTCCGACACTTCCTCGATCAGCAGGACATGATCGGCGAGATCGGGCAGCCAGGGCGTGCCGATCATCGCCGACAGGATCGCCAGGTTGAACGCCGCCGCCGGCCGGCCGCCGAGGCCGGGCTCCAGCACGGCAGGGTCGTGACGCGTCAGCCAGCGGAGCGTCCGCGCGACGGTGCGGTCGCCCCCTTGGCGGCGGATATCGATCGGCATCGGCGCATGGACCGGACGGCCGATGCCGCGGGCGTAAAGCGCGCCGAGCAGGAAGCCGTTGTCCGAATAGCCGGCGTAGGCCTTGGTCCAGGCGGCCGGCCCCAGCTCCGGCATCACGCGCGCGAGCAGGCGGTTGGAGCCATAGCCGCCGCGCGCGAACCAGATCGCGTCGATCGCGGGATCGTTGGCCATCGCCAGGAACGCCTCGGCACGCGCGCCGTCGGGACCGGCGAAGTGCCCGTCGGAGAGGAAGCATTGCGGCGAGACGACGAGGTCGACCGCGGGCAGCGTCAGCGCGACGAACGCCTCGATCTCGGCCGCGACGCCACGGTCCAGCGGCCGTGCCGGCGCCATAATCCCAATCCGCACCATCGCCCCCGTTCGGTTCGCGCGAAGTCTGAACGCTGCCGGCTGGACCGGCCGAGCCGTGCCGCGACTTCGCCCGGCACGACCGCGGGAGGGATTGCCGCCCCGCCCGAAACCGTCGATAGCGCGGGGGCATGAACGACGGCAAATCCTACTTCTTCGTCGGCGTCGGCGGCTCGGGCATGATGCCGCTGGCGATGATCCTGGCCGGCCAGGGCGCCACCGTCGCCGGGTCCGACCGCACGCTCGATCAGGGGCGGCTGGCGGCCAAGTTCGCCTATCTGCGCCAGGCCGGCATCGCATTGTTCGCGCAGGACGGCAGCGGCATCACCTCGGCCGAGCAGACCGTCGTCGCCTCGGCCGCGGTCGAGCCGACGGTGCCCGATATCGTCGCGGCGACCCGCGTCGGCGCGCCACGGATGACACGCGCCGAGCTCAACGCCTCGCTGTTCAACGCCGCGGTGCTGCCGGTCGGCGTCGCCGGCACCAGCGGCAAGTCGACCGTCACCGGCATGATCGGCTGGATCCTGAGCGCGGTCGGCCGCGACCCGACGGTGATGAACGGCGCGGTGATGAAGAATTTCGTCAGCGACGCGACGCCGTTCGCCAGCGCGCTGGTCGGCCGCGGCGATGCCTTCGTCAGCGAGGTCGATGAAAGCGACGGCTCGATCGCGCTCTACCGGCCGCAGATCGCGGTCCTCAACAACGTCAGCCTCGACCACAAGTCGCTCGAGGAGCTGCGCGACCTGTTCGGCGCCTTCATCGGCCATGCGACGCGCGCGGTGATCAACCTCGACAATGCCGAGGCCGCGGCGCTCGCCATGGCGCTGCCGGCCGACCGGCGGCTGACCGTCGGAATCGAGGGCGAAGCCGATCTCGTCGCCGCCAACCTCGTCGAGCGACCGTTCGGCGTCGACTTCGACCTCGTCGAGGCGGACGAGGCGCCGGTCCACGTCTCGCTCAAGGTGCCCGGCCGCCACAATGTCGCCAACGCGCTGGCGGCGATCGGTGCGGCGCGCGCCGCCGGCGTGCCGCTCGCCAATGCCGTCGCGGCGATCGGCGATTTCACCGGGCTCAGGCGCCGCATGGACCTGGTCGGCGAGGCGAACGGCATCGCCGTGATCGACGATTTCGGCCACAACCCCGACAAGATCGCCGCGACGCTCGACACGCTGCACGCCTTCCCCGGTCGGCTGCTGCTGCTGTTCCAGCCGCACGGCTTCGGTCCGCTGAAGGCGATGCGCCGCGAGCTGGTGGCGAGCTTCGTCGAGCGGCTGCGTGCCGACGACCTGCTGGTACTGCCCGATCCCGTCTATCACGGCGGCACCGTGACGCGGGAGGTGACCAGCGCCGACATCGTTGCCGACATCGCCGCGACCGGCGCCCACGCCCGCCACATCCCCGACCGCGAAGCCGCCGCCGCGCACCTCGTCGCGACGGCGCGTCCCGGCGATCGCATCGTCGTGATGGGCGCACGCGACGACACGCTCAGCACGCTCGCCGCGGGCATGCTGGCGCAGCTGACTGGACAAGCAATAGCGACAGATTAGCAAGGACGCTTGACAGGCGGGCTGACTGCGATGTAAACCTCCCTTTACTAACTGAAAAGGGAGCATGTCATGTCCTGCCTACCCAAGAGCGCAGCCGTCCGGCGCTACAACAAGCGGGTGCTGTGGCTGAGCGTGATCTACGGTGTGTTTCTGATCACGGCGGTCTACAGCTTCAAACATCAGCTGGTCGCGGGGCCCGTCGCCTGGGCGGCGGCGGTGCTGCCGGCGTTGGCGATCATCGGCGTTTTCGCGGCGATCG
>JBQCHA010000183.1:0-3695 GCA_051955175.1 Sphingomonas sp. | reverse complement strand
GCACGTCGCTCGCCTGGCGGGTCGCGGCGACGGTGATGTGCGTCCCGGGCGGCGTATGGTGCTGGGCGTTGTCGAGCAGGTTGATCAGCGCCTGCGCGATCAGCTCCCGGTCGCCGTTCAGCGCCAGGCCGATCATCGCGTCGCACGACAGTGTGCGGCCGCCGTCCGCCACCGCCGGGGCGAAGCTGTCGCACAGGTCGGCCACGAGATCGCTCAGGTCGACGCGGGCAAAGGTGCGCTTGATCGCACCACCTTCGACCTCAGAGATGCGCAGGATCGCGGCGAAAAGCCGGAGCAGCTCGTCGCTCTGAGCCAGCGCGCGCTTCAGCCCCGAGCGATAGGCGGCGGGGTCGCGCGGCCCGTCGAGCGCCGCCTCCAGCTGCCCGCGCAGCCGCGCCAGGGGCGTGCGCAGATCGTGCGCGACGTCGCTCGATACCTGGCGCAAATTTTCGAGCAGCTGCGCGATGCGATCGAGCATCGCGTTCAAGGCGAGTGCGAGCTGGTCGAACTCATCATGACCCGCACCGACCGGCATGCGCGACTCAAGATCGCCGCCGACGATCGCACGTGCCGGCGCGCTCAGCCCTTCGAGACGCCGCCGCAGATAATTGCCGAGCAGCAGCGCCGCTCCGGTGCCGAGCAGCACGATCAAGCCGAACGCCACGCCGAACAGGCCGAGGATCGTACGGTCGAACCGCTCGACGTCTTCATTGTCCTGCGCGACGACCAGCCGGTATCCGCCGGGCAGCGCGGCGGTCAGCGCCCGCGCCACGTCGGGCCCTTCGCGCGGATCGATGAAGACGATCGTGGCGAACCCGGGCTTTGGCCGCCGCGTCGCCAGCGCACCGGCGACACGCCGCCCGGCGGGGTCGAACAGTGCATAGCCATAGCCGTTGGTGGCGCTCGACTGCTCGCGCGATCGTATCTCATCGATGAGGTCGCTGCGGCCCTCCTGACGATAGCTGGCGGCAAGATCGCGCGCCTCGGCAGTCAGGCCGACGTCCTGCTGATGCCGGAAATCGGCGTCGGCGGCGACGTAGACGATCGCGCCCAGCGCCACGATCGCGAGCGCGAACGCCGCCGAATAGGTGAAGGCGATGCGATAGGCTGCGCTGCTGAGCGGCCGGATCATGCGCGCATCCGATAGCCGATGCCGCGCAGCGTCTCGATCGGATCGGGCGCGCCATCGCCTTTCAGCTTGGTGCGCAGCCGACTGAGATGCGTCTCGACGATATTGGTCTGCGGATCGAAGTGAAAATCCCACACCTGTTCCAGGAACATCGTACGCGTCACCACCTTGCCGGCATGGCGCATCAACAGTTCCAGCAGCGAGAATTCGCGCGGCTGCACGGGGATTTCGCGGCCGCCGCGCCACACCTGTCGCTTCAGGGCGTCGATCACGATGTCGCCGACTTCGAGCCGAGTCACGACTTCGCTGATCGGCGGCCGCCGGCGCAGCGCCGCCAGGCGTGCGGCGAGCTCAGCGAAGGCGAACGGCTTGACCAGGTAATCGTCGGCGCCGGCGTCGAGCCCCGACACGCGATCGGCAATCCCGCCAAGTGCGGTCAGCATCAGCACCGGCGTCGTCACGCCCGCCGCGCGCCACCGCTTGAGCGTCTCGATCCCGTCGATCCCCGGCATCATCCGGTCGAGGACGATGACATCGAACGTCTCGACCGAGCCGAGGTGCAGCGCATCCTCACCCGTCGCGGCATGGGTCACGGCATGGCCGAGTTCGCCGAGCCCATGCGCGACGAACCCGGCGGTTTCGCCATCATCCTCGGCCAGCAGGATGCGCATCGATTGCTGTCCGTCCTCTTCCTCGGCGGCATCGCCTGACGTGGAGCCGTCCCTAGACGGGATCGGTGAGCACGGGTCTATATGAAATCCCAATGTTCCTGAACGGGTACGTGGCGCGGCGGGATCGGGAATTCTTGGTCCCGGCAGCATCCTGGCGATCGACAGCTAACCGATGAACGCGCGATGTCGTGACGAAGCGGCAGGACCAGTGAGGCTCCTTCAATCAAACGGTCATGAGCTCGGTCGCCGCCCCCTTGTCCTGCGCTATGCGCTCGAGCTGACGATCAGCGCGTCCAGCCTTTCGGCCAGGCGTTGCGCATCGCCGCGGATGCTGAGGCGCTTCAGGCGGGCGGTGTCGCCGCTTTGCATCCTCACATCGCCGGTGCGAACGCCGAGCGTGCGGGCGAGGAGCGTGGTCAGCGCTGCGTTGGCGCCGCCGTCGACCGGTGGCGCCGTGACGCGAACCATCAGCGCCGGGCGGCCGGTCGCGTCGGCGACGAGGCCGCCGACGGCGTCCTTTGCCGCGCGGGGCGTCAGGCGTACCGCCAGCATCACGCCGTCCACCTCGATTGTGTAGGGCCGCGCAGGCGCCACGACGACCCCGATCAGTCCGCGAACAGCAGGACCGGCGTTTCGAGCAGCTTCTTCAGCGCCTGGACGAAGTTCGCCGCGTCCCAGCCGTCGACGACGCGATGATCGCAGCTGATCGACAGGTTCATCAGCTTGGCGCGGACGATGTCGTCGCCGTGGAAGATCGGGCGTTCGACGATCTTGTTGGGGCCGATGATCGCGACCTCCGGGCGGTTGATGACGGGCGTCGTGGCGACGCCGCCGAGCGGCCCTAGCGAGGTGACGGTGAGCGTCGAGCCCGACAGCTCCTCCGACTTCGCCTTGCCGCTGCGCGCGGCGTCGGCCAGGCGGCCGATCTCGCTCGCCAGCTGCCAGACGTTCCTGTCCTGCGCATCGCGGATGACGGGGACCATCAGGCCGGCATCGGTCTGCGTCGCCATGCCGAGATGGACCTTGCCGTGGCGCGTGACCACGCCCGCTTCGTCGTCATAGCGCGCGTTGATCATCGGGAAGCCCGGGATCGTGCGGCAGATCGCGACGATCAGGAACGGCAGCATGGTGAGCTTCGGCCGGTTGCCGCGATTGGCGTTGAGATCGGCGCGCATCTCCTCCAGCGCGGTGACGTCGATCTCCTCGACATAGGTGAAATGCGGGATGGTGCGCTTCGACGCCGCCATGTTCTCGGCGATGCGGCGGCGCATGCCGATCACCTTCACCGTCTCGTCGGCGCGGGCGCGGCTGACATGCGGTGCATGATAGCCCTCTCCGGCGCCGTAGCGCAGATAGGCATCGAGATCGGCGTGTCGCACGCGATCGCCGTCGGTCTTCACGTCGGCCAAGTCGATACCGAGATCGCGGGCGCGGGCGCGCACGGCAGGGGAGGCCAATACCGGCTTACCTGCATCTTCCTTCCCCGGCGAAGGAGCATCGGGTTGAGCGCGTCCTCCGCGCTCAAGGGACACCTGGGAGGCGTCCCGACCCGATGCTGGCCCACTATCCGTGTCGGTAGTAACGGAGCGCCGCGCGTCTTCACGGATGTTGCCCATCTGTGCCCCGGCCTGCGCCGGGGCGGGGGTTACGGGTTGCGGCGTAGCGGCAACCTCTTCCTCGACGCCCGGGTTCTCGGCCTCGTACTGCGCCTCGACCGCATCGAGCTTGGCCTCATCGGCCGCCTCGACCTTCAGCGTCGCGCTCTCGCCGGCTTCGGCGTCTCCGTCGGTTTCGATCACCACCAAAGCCGAGCCGATCGACACCTGATCGCCGACCTCGCCGGCCAGCTCCAGCACGGTGCCGGCGACCGGCGATTCCATCTCCACCGTCGCCTT
>JBQCHA010000182.1:0-10416 GCA_051955175.1 Sphingomonas sp. | reverse complement strand
CTGGGTGTAGACCGACGCGCTGAGGCCGTCCTCCTTCGCCTCCTTCACGACCTGGTCCATCTTGCGCCGGAAGCGCGCCAGGTAATCCGCCGGCGTCTTGGCGACCTGATAGCTCCAGGTCTGCCCTTCGCGCCACAGATGGCCCGAGATCGGATAACCGACGCCGCCATATTCGCCGAGCACGATGGCGCGGTTGGCGTGGAAGGCGGGCGTGTGCGGCACGTCCTCATAGGTGTGGATGTCGAACACGTCGGACACGCCGGGCGCGACGTCCAGCCAGCCGGTATCCGCATCGACCAGCCGCGTCGGGTCCATGCCCTTCACATAGCGCGCCAGCATCGCCGAATTGTACTGGCCCCAGCCCTCGTTGTTCACCACCCACAGCACGATCGACGGGAAGGCGCGGAGATCACCGATCATGTGCGCCAGCTCGTCCTGCGTCTCGTCCATCGCGTCGGACGAGAACACCGCCTGCGTCTTGCTGGTGCCGGTGACGAACTGGTCCTCGGTGGCGCTGCCGGCCGACGGCATGTCCTGCCAGATCAGCATGCCGAGGTGATCGGCGTCGTAATAGTAACGCGCCGGCTCGACCTTGATGTGCTTGCGCAGCATGTTGAAGCCGGCCTTCTTCAGGAAGACGATGTCGCTCTTCATCGCCTCCTCCGACGGCGGCGTGTAGAGCCCGTCGGGCCACCAACCCTGATCAAGCGTCCCGTTCTGGAAGTAGGGCTTGTTGTTGAGCAGCATCACCGGCTGGCCATGCAGCTTGCCCGGGCCGATCGAGATCTTGCGCATCGCGAAATAGGTATCGACCGTGTCGCTCGGCGCGCCGACGACTGTCGCGTCGGCATAATCCTGCTGCTCCGCCGCGGTGAAGCGGGCGTCGTATGCCGCACCCTTCGGGTCCTTCGCATCGGCGACGGGATCGCGGACCGTGACCAGCTCCGCCTTCAGGTCATAGAGGTAGGGGTCCTCCGGCGACCAGAGATGCGCGTTGGGGATCGCCAGCTGCGCGTGGCGATTGGCGCGCACGATGGTCGAGGCGATCACCTTGCCGCCGGCGCTGGCGGTCAGCCGCACCGCAGCGGTGCCATCGGTACCGCCGTTGGTCGCCACGTCCACGTCGACCACGCCGCGGTCGATGTCGGCAGTCGCGCGCACGTCGGCGATGTGCAGCTTCGGCACCGGCTCCAGCCACACCGTCTGCCAGATGCCGCTGACCGCGGTGTACCAGATGCCGGAGGGATCGAGGATCTGCTTGCCGCGCGGCTGCTCGCCGTCGCTGTTGGGATCGGTGACCTCCACGGTCAGTTCGTTCTCGCCGGGCCTGAGGTAGGGCGTGATGTCGAACCCGAAGGTATCGTACCCGCCCTTGTGTGCGCCCACGACCGCGCCGTTGACCAGCACCGTCGCGGCATAATCCACCGCGCCGAAGTTGAGCATGACGTGCTGGCCTGCCCAATCGGCCGGGATGGTGAAGCGCCGCCGGTACCAGATGCGGTCGTCGGGCGTCACCTTGCGCGCAACGCGCGACAGCTTCGATTCGACCGGGAACGGCACCAGGATCTGGCCGTCCATCTGCGCCGGGGCGGCCACCGCCTTGGCCGTGATCGCATAGTCCCACAGGCCGTTCAGATTCTGCCAACGCTCCCGCTTCATCTGCGGGCGGGGATAGCTGCGCCAGGCATTCTGCGGCGTCACATCCTTGCCCCACCGCGTCATCAGGCTGCTGGTGTAGACATGATCGTCAGCGCCCGTCGGGGTCTGTGCGCCGGCAGCGGTCGCGCCAACTAAGGCGGCGATACACGCCGCGGTGGTCATCAACCTGTTCATAGCTGTCCCTCCTGTTGGGTCCGTTCAACAAAAAAAGGAGCCCGAAGCGGCCGGGGGAGCGCTTCGAGCTCCAGCCACCGTGCAAAAGGGGGAGAGGCACGGGGAAACTTGCTCGACCGTCCCGGTCAGGACGGTTTGGACATCGACGGCGGCGCATCAGCGGGCGCGCTGCCCCAGTTGCGGTTCGGTTGCGGCCCCATGACGAAGACGAACTTGCCGCCGTCCGCGATGTCCGATTGGCTGAACCAAGGCTTGTTCCAGGGGCGACCGTTCAGCGTCGCCGACTGGATGTACATGTTGGCTTGCGAATTGTTCTGCGCCTCGACCTCCAGCGTCTTGCCGTTGCCGAGCTGCACCTTGACGTCGTCGAAGATCGGGCTGCCGATGATGTAGTTCGGGCTGGACGGATCGACCGGGTAGAAGCCCATGGCGGAGAGCGCATACCAGGACGAGGTCGCGCCCTGATCGTCCATGCCGGGATAGCCGTAACCGGCGGCATCGCTGCCGTACATTTCGCTCAGGATCTGGCGGACGCGCATCTGCGTCTTCCACGGCTGCCCGCCCCAATCGTAATAATAGGCCGATTGCTGGTCGGGCTGGTTGCCCTGCACATATTGACCGATCAGGCCGGTGCAGTCGCGGCAGATGCCCTTCGGAGCGTAGGGCGTGGTGAAGAACTGATCGAGCTTGGCGTCGAACTTCTGCCGGCCGCCCAGCAGGTTGATCAGCCCCTGTACGTCATGCGGTTCCAGCCACAAAGTCGACCAGCCCGACCCCTCCTTCATCATGAAATTGTAATAGGGCTCGCCTGGATCGAACGGCGAGATCCACTTGCCGTCGGCGGTACGCCCGCGGATGAAGCCGATCGACTTGTCGAACACGTTCACATAATTGTGCGCCCGCTTCAGGAACATGGCGTAATCGTCCATCTTCCCCAGGCGCTTGGCAAATTGCGCCATGGCATAATCGTCCCACGCATATTCCAGCGTGGTCGCCGCGCCCGCCTTGCCGCCGGCATAGGGCGGGCTGGGATTGCCGTTGGGGATTTCGTCGGAAATCCATCCCTGTTTCTCATATTCGGCGAGATAATGGCGCGGCCCGGCGGGATCGGTCGCGTTCTTGTAGAGATAGGGATAGACCGCCGCGTAATCGAACGGGATGCCTCGCTCCCACGCGCCGAGGTACATGAAAACGGCGTTGTCGCCATGGAAGGAGGTGTTCATGAACCCCTTCTCGCGCGCCATGTCGAGCTCGGACGCCATGACGTTCTGCATCAGCTTGGGCTCGAGCAGTTCCAGCAGCACGATCTGGTTGCGGCCGGTATCCCAGAACGGCACCGGGCTGTAGCGGTCATGCGTCGCGGTTTCGACCTCGCCCTTCATGTCGGTGAAGGTCTCGCCCTTGGCGGCGACCAGCCGCGGCGACGAGAATGACTGGAACAGCGTCGAATAGAAGATCTTGCGCTGCTTCTCGGTCCCGCCCGTCACCTGAACGCGGTCGAGCAGCTTCGCCCAGTCGGCGCGCGCCGCGGCATGGACGGCATCGAAGTTCCAGCCGGAAAGCTCGTCCTTCAGCCTCTGTTCGGCCTGCGCATAGCTGGTGCCGTGCGCGATCTTCATCAGCACCTGCTCGCCGGCGCTGGTGTGGAACGTCACATAGCCGCCGGCCCAGTCACCCGACATCTGGCGTTGGCCGGGCTCGACATCCGAATTGCCGATGCCCCAGCCGGTGTCGTCGCCGGGCGCCTTGCGGAACGTGCCGAGTTCGCTGAACGGCTTCGAGAACTCCGCGACGAAGTAGTTGCCGTCGATCGCGTGGCGGTCGGTCGAATAGCCGCGCACCATGCGGTTGCCGACCACCTCGATAGTGCCGCCATGCGCCGGGAAGTTGAGCAGCACGTTCGACCGATCGCTCGCCGGGAAGGTAAAGCGCATCAGCCCCGCCCATTGCGTCGCGGTCAGCTCGACCTTCGTATCGAACGTGGCGAGATCGACCGAGTAATAGCCCGGCGACGCGACCTCCTTCGACTTGTCGTAATAGGATTCGCGATAGGCCGGAGCGGGCGACCAGTCGCCGACGGTGGTCGAGATGGTCGGCTCGGTCTGCCCGCCGTAGGACGATCCGCCGCCGGCCGAAAAGCCGATCATCGTCGGGTTGGTGTAGTAATAAGGCACCGCGACGCCGTTGGGATAGCTCAGCGCGATGTTGTTGTTGATCGGCGCGACCTCGACCGACGAATGCGGCAGCCGCGCCGCAGGCGTGGTCTGGCCGGAATAGACGGGTTCACCGGGAGGCGGCGCGTTGCCGATCAGCTTCTGATTGTCGAGCGGCGCGGTGCCCATTCGCGGATCGGCGAGGTCGACCGGACTGCTGCCCGCGCCTTGCATCTGCGCCTGGCCCGCACCCGCGGCAAGCAACACGGCCAATACCGATACCGACGGCAGCAGCCGCCTGGCGACGGATTGCCCAAATCCACCCGAATTGTTCTGCCGCTCGCGCATTCGTCACGCCCCTCCCTGTTCGCGGGGCTGAACGCCCCCGCCGTCAGGCGCGGCCGGCGCTTGTGCGTCTCGGCCGCTCCATCGATCCGGTCTCAAGGCATAAATATATTATTTTTCAGAATCAATCCTGCCGGCAGAGAATTGCTGCATCTGCCGGCGAACCTACCATCGTTCTCGCCACCCGCGCTGGCGCTTGACCGCCCCATCCCGCCAGGGGCAGGCATCAACCTGCGTCTGTGCTGGCGTGCAAAGCGAATCTGTCACATTCCCGTCTTAGAAGCCGCCGACGGAGGATTTTCACCGTGCGTCTATCATTGCTTGCCTGTGCCTTGCTGCTGGCACCGAACGCGATCGCTGCCACCCAGACCACCGCTGGCGAAGCCCTGCCGACCGGTCAGAAGCTGACGCCGATGGCCGCGCCCGGTGCGCGATTCGCGCCGCTGGTGGCGCACGTCGGGCCGGATCCGAGCTATGTCGCCGACGGCGCCTCGGCTATCGCGCCGAGCCCTGATGGCCGCGAAATGCTGGTGCTGACCAGCGGCTACAACCGTTTCAACGGCCCCGACGGCAAGGTCGTGCCGGCGCAGTCGATGCAATACATCTTCCGCTACGCAATCGACGCGCGGGGCAGTCGCTGGCTACAGACGATGACGGTTCCCAACAGCTACAGCGGCATCGCGTGGCTGCCGGATGGTCGCGGCTTCATCGTCGGCGGCGGTGTCGACGACAATGTCCATCTCTTCCGCCGGCGGCAGAACGGCTTTGCTGAGACGGGGACGATCGCGCTCCATCACCAGGCGGGGCTCGGCGCCGGGGTGAAACCGCAGGCGGCGGGCGTGGCGATCAGCCCCGACGGCCATCGCGCGATCGTCGCCAATTACTATAACGATTCGGTCAGCCTGCTCGATCTCGACCGCCGCACCGTGATTGCCGAGCAGGACCTGCGCCCGGGCAAGATCGACCCCGCGCAATCAGGCGTTCCCGGTGGCGAATATCCGTTCGCCATTGCCTGGACCGATGCCTCGCACGCCTGGGTCAGCTCGCCGCGCGATCGCCAGATCGTTGCGCTGAGCGTCGCCCCGTCGGGGCTGCGCGTTGCCGGGCGCATCGCCACGATCGGCGAACCGACGGCACTGCTGGCCGATCGCAAGACCGGGCGGCTGTTCGCGACCGAGGATAACGACGACCGGCTGGCGATTGTCGACCTGGGCTCCGCGCGCCTCGCCGCCGAGCCGCGACTGACGCTGCCCGAGGCGCTGGGCGCGCCGCCGCTCGGCAAGGGGCTCAATCCCAACGCGCTGGCGCAGCTTCCCGACGGGCGGCTGCTCGTCACGCTGGGCGGCATCAACGCGGTCGCGATCGTGGCGCCGGCGGCTGCCGGTGCGGCCGTGACGGGCCTGGTTCCGACCGGCTGGTACCCCAGCGCCGTCGCGACCGCCGGCCATGGCGCGCGCGTGTTCGTCGCCAACCGCAAAAGTCCGCCGGGATCCAACCCGCAGGGCTGCGCGCCGAAGCTTGCCATCTACCGCGGCCAGCCGAGCGCCTGCGGTGCCGCCAACCAGTATATCTTCCAGCTCGAAAAGGCCGGGCTGCTGCAATTCCCGATGCCGGGCGACAAGGCGCTGGCCGCGACCACGCTGCAAGTGGCGGACAACATCGGCCTGCCCGGTGCCGCGGCGCGGACCGCGGCCGACGCGAAGATGGCGGCGATCCGCGCGCGGGTGAAGCACGTCGTCTTCATCATCAAGGAAAACCGCACCTACGATCAGCTGCTGGGCGATCTCGACATCGGCAACGGCGACCCGCACCTCGCGATCCTCGGCCAGGCCTTGTCGCCCAACCATCACGCCCTCGCCCGCAATTTCGTCACGCTCGACAATTTCTACGATTCGGGCGAGCAATCGAGCACCGGCTGGACCTGGTCGACCGCCGCGCGCGTGCCCGACCTGCTGGAGAAGACCGCGCCGGTCAATTACTCCGGCCGCGGCCTCGCCTATGAGGCGGAAGAGGCTGATCGCTTCATCTATGCGCAGCAGACGCCGGCGGAACGGCACGCCACCAATCCGGCGCTGTCGACCGATCCCGACCTGTTGCCCGGTCCCGCGCTGCTGACCGCGCCCGATCCCGACGATGACGACGAGCCCGGCCAGGGCTTCCTGTGGGATGCCGCCATCCGCGCCGGGCTGAGCGTGCGCAACTACGGCTTTTCCGACGCGTCGATCTACGACAGCGATGCGCCCGGCGCAGTGCCGATCGTGCGCGAGCCGTTCAAGGAGCACCGGCGCATCTACACGCCCGGCGACCGCCTGCTCGCCAGCCGCAGCGATCCCTATTTCCGGGGCTTCGACCAGAAGATGCCCGATTACTGGCGCGAGCTGGAGTGGGAGCGTGAGTTCGGCGCGCAGGATGCCGCCGGCAAAGTGCCTGCGCTGACGCTGCTGCGCCTCAGCCACGATCATTTCGGCGATTTCGATCAGGCCGTCGACGGGGTGAACACTGTCGAGACAGAGATGGCCGACAACGATTATGCGCTGGGCCGCGTGATCGAGCGGATCGCGCACAGCAAGGTGGCCGGCTCGACGCTGGTCTTCGTGATCGAGGACGATGCCCAGAACGGCGCCGATCATGTCGACGCGCGGCGTTCGATTGCGCTGGTGGTGGGCCCCTATGTCCGCCACGGCGCGCTGATCTCGACGCGCTATACCACGGTCAACGTGCTGCGGACGATCGAGGCGGTGCTGGGCCTGAAGCCGCTCGGGCTCAACGACGGGCTCGCCGCACCGATGGCCGATCTGTTCGATCCGGCGCAGCAGGACTGGACCTATCATGCCGAGGCCGCGGACGTGCTGCGGTCGACCAAGCTGCCGATCCCGGCGGATCGCTTCGTCACCTCGAGCGCCTCGGCCGCGACCTGCCCCCGCCGCAGCGCCGCCTGGTGGGCGAACGCGATGCGCGGCCAGGATTTCTCGGTCGAGGATCACCTCGATACTGCCGCGTTCAACGCCGCGCTGTGGCGCGGGCTCGGCACCGGGCCGCAGCCGACCGAGCGCGGCGGCGCCGACTTGCGCGCCGATCGCAAGGCGCTGTTGCAGGACGCGACCACCGCACCGTGCGGAAACGTCGCCTTGGCGAGCGCCGTGGGCGCTGGGCGTTAGCCTCAGGCGGCCTGCCGAGCGGTACCGAAGCGGGCGGTGAATTCCTCGGCGGGCATGGGCTTGCCGATGTGCCAGCCCTGCGCGGTGTCGCACCCCATGTCGGCAAGGCTGCCGAGGATCGCCGCAGTCTCCACGCCCTCGGCCACCACAGCATAGCCGAGTTCGTGCGCCAGCTCGATGGTCGAGCGCACCATCGCCTGGTCGCTGCGGCTGCTTTCCAGGCCGAGCACGAAGCTCTTGTCGATCTTGATCTCGCGCGCCGGCAGTCGCTTCAGATAGGTCAGCGTCGACTGGCCGGTGCCGTAATCGTCGATCGAGATCTTGATGCCGCGCGCGGTGATCCGCTCGAGGGCTGCAACCTGCCGGTCGGGATCGGTCATCGCCGCGGATTCGGTGACCTCCAGCGTCAGTTGGTCGGGGGTGACGACGCCGCGCTCCAGCAGATCGTTGATCGCCGCCAGGAACGTCTCGTTCGAGGTGAGTAGTGCCGACACGTTGACCGCGACGTTGATGGGGAGACCGGCAGCCCGCCAGCGCCCGGCATCCTCGGCGGCCCGGCGCAGCACGAACAGCGTCAGGTCGAGCATGCGCCGGCTCGATTCCAGCGCCGGAATGAAGGCGTCGGGCGGGATCGGCCCGCGCACCGGATGACGCCAGCGCACCAGGGCTTCCGCCGCGACGACGCGTCCGCTCGCGATGTCGAGCTTCGGCTGGTACGCAACCCAGAGGTCGCCGGCCGCCATCGCCTGGTCGAGCTCACCGGCCAGGGTCAGGCGCCAATCCTGTTCTTCGCCCAGCGCGAGGCTATGCATTTCCCAGCGCGTGTCCTTTTCGAGCGCGTGATCGGCGGCCAGGATCGCGCGATCGGCCAGCGCGTCGGCGTCCGCCAGCGTCGCATCGCCGAGCGCGAGGCCGAGCCGGCAATCCAGATCGAGCTGCCGCCCGGCAACCTCGACCGGCACCCGCAGCAAGGCCGCCACGCCCTCCGCCTCATGCACGCGCGCCTCGGCGGCGCCGTCCTCGGCGGTCCAGGCGAGCACGCCCTCCTCCAGCCGGTACAGCGGCGCGATGCCGGCGGCGGTCAGGCGGTCGACGACGCGTCGGATCATTTCCGCCGCATGGGCCTGGCCGATCACGCCGGCGGCGTCGCTGTAATTGGTGATGCGCAGCACGGTGACCGAAGCGACCGGCATCCGGCGCGTCGCCTGCTCGAAGCCGCGGCGGTTGGGCAGCCCGCTCGCCGGATCGACCAGCCGTGCGGTGCGCAGGACGCCGACGGTGCCCTCGATCACCGCGGCGATGATGCCGGTCCAGAGCGTGACCAGGCCGGGCACGATCTGGACGGTGCCGATGTGCGCCGCCTCCAGCACCAGCGGCAAGGCTAGGATGACGGCAAAGCCGCCGCCGAACACGGCCACGCGCACCTCCGGCGCACACCGCCGGGCGAGGATCAGCACGATCAGCGCCAGCACGAGCGGCAGCAGCGGGCCGAAGTTCATTCCCGCGCCCCCGGCGCTCAGCGTCTCGGCGGCGAGCAACTGGATCACCGGTCCCGGAATCACACCATGGCGCGGCACCGAAAAACGATCGCCGAGCTCGATGGCGGTGCCGCCGATCAGCACCGCCTTGCCCCTCACCATGGCGGCAGGAAAATTCCCGTCGATCAGGTCGACGAAGCTGATCCGCGGCACCGACGTGGGATCGATCGCGCCGTCGATCGGAAAGCTCGCATCCACGCGCCCCGCCGCGCCGGCCAGCATGGCGCCGACCGAGGGCCGCGGCACGCCGCCGGTGCTGACGCCGTAGAGATAATGGCGTACCAGCCCGTCGCTGTCCGCCGTCACGTTCACGGCCGCGAGCTGGGCGTGGGGCCGGAGCGAATCGATCGGCATATTCTCCAGCATGGCACCGCCGGCCAGCGAACCCGATTGCCGGAAGGTCGACAGGACGATCGGTACCTTTGCATGAGCGATCGCCGACGCGAATGCTGCATCCTGATCGGCGCTGCTGTGTGCCGAAAAGTCGACGTCGAACGCGATGGTGCTGACGCCGGCGCGCTCCAACGCCTCGATCGCCTCCGCATAGAGGCTCCGCGGCCATGGCCAGTGGTCGAGCTTGTCGAGCGACCGGGCGTCGATCTCGACCAGCACGTAACGGCCGCTCGCGTGGTGCTGGCGCAGCGACTCGCGCCCCATCCGCAGCGTACGCTCCAGCCCGATGCCCGCGCCGGTCGCGGCGGTGATCAGGCCGGCGACGACGGCGAGCAGCAGCACGAGCAGCGACAGCCGCATGCGCGGTCGCCGCGCGACCCGGCCGGCACGAAGAGCGGAGAGCGGCATGTCTAGGCCAGTCGGTCAGCTTGAGCGAGGCGCTCAGCCATTGCCCTTGCCGGGACCGCCGCCCTTGCCGCCGCCATTGCCCTGACCGGAACCGCCCGGACCGTTGTCGGCCGGCGCGCCAGGACCATTGCCTGCCGGGCCGTTGCCCGGCGCGGCCGGACCGTTGCCCGCTCCGGGCGCGCCGGTGCCGTTACCGCCGGGCGTGCCGTTGCCGGGATTGGCCGCGCCGCCGCCCGCTCCCGGATCGGCAGGACCATTGCCCGCCGGCGGATTGTTTCCGGGCGCGGCCGGCGCGCCAGTTCCAGGACCACCAGGGCCGTTGTCGGCCGGGCCACCATTCCCCGGGCCAGCGGGACCGTTGCCCGAACCCTTGCCACCGGGGCCGTTGTCGGCCGGGCCACCATTGCCCGGGCCGGCGGGACCGTTGCCCGAGCCCTTGCCGCCGGGGCCGTTGTCGGCCGGGCCACCATTCCCCGGACCAGCGGGACCGTTACCCGGCCCCTTGCCGCCGGGGCCGTTGTCAGCCGGGCCACCATTCCCCGGGCCAGCGGGACCGTTGCCCGAACCCTTGCCACCAGGGCCGTTGTC
>JBQCHA010000181.1:0-2966 GCA_051955175.1 Sphingomonas sp. | reverse complement strand
CACCGCGATGATGAAGATCGCGGGCAGGTTGATGATGCCGCCCAGGGCCGGCCCCTGCGTCAGCAGGTGCGGGAAGCCGATCCCCTCCAGCAGCGGCGAGGCATAGCCCGACCAGCCGACCGCGACGGTCGACACCACCAGCGAATATTCCAGGATCAGGCTCCAGCCGATCACCCAGGCGATGACTTCGCCCAGCACGGCATAGGTATAGGTAAAGGCGCTGCCCGACGCGGGCATCATCGTCGACATTTCGGCATAGGCAAGCGCCGCGCAGCCGCAGATGACGCCGGCGATGACGAACGACAGGATGACTGCCGGCCCGGCACGGTCAACGCCGACGCCGATCAGCGTCAGAATGCCGGTGCCGACGATGGCACCGACGCCCAACGCCACCAGATGCGGCCATGACAAGGTGCGCGCGAGACGGTTCTCGCTGGGCTGGTCGGCGCCGGTTGCAATGATCTTCTTGCGGAATAGATCGCTCACAGGTCCCCCGGATAAAGGTAAAGAGCCGGCGCTGGAAACCAGGCCGGACGATTACCCTTAGGGTACGGATATAATCCGGATGCGCAACCACCCGCGGCCGATGGATGACTTATCAGCTATTTGTCGGTCTCGCCGCGATGCTGCGTTTTGTCCCCCGGAATTGTCACGGCCGTCAGCCCGCGGGTGCGTCGCGCATGCGGATCAGCCCTTCCTGGCTGACGCTCGCCACCAGCCGGCCGTCGGCGGTGAAGATGCGGCCGCGGTTGAAGCCGCGGGCATGGCCGGCCCATGGGCTGTCGCAGCTGTAGAGCAGCCATTCGTCGGCGCGGAACGGCTCGTGCAGCCATAACGAATGGTCGAGGCTGGCGGTCTGCACGTTCTGCATCAGCCAGTTGATCCCGTGCGGCAGCATCGACGTGCCGAGCAGCGTCATGTCCGACGCATAGGCCAGGATCGCGCGGTGCATCGCCATGTCGTCGCCGATCGGCGCGACCAGCCGGAACCAGCTATGCTGTTCGGGCGGCCGCTTTTCCGCGCTGAACCAGGCGCGTGGCTGTACCGGCCGGAACTCGATCGGTCGAGCGCGCAGCATCATGCGGCGGAATTTCTCCGGGATGCGGTCGATGATCTCGTGGCGCAGGTCGGCTTCGGAGCGCAGCTCGTCCGGGCCGGGGACGTCCGGCATGGCATCCTGATGATGCAGGCCATCCTCCGGCGTCTGGAACGAAGCCGCCATGTTGAGGATCGGCTTTCCCTGCTGCATCGCGATCACCCGCCGGGTGGCAAAGCTGCGCCCCTCGAAATCGCGCACCACGCGGAAGATGATCGGGAAGTCTTCGTTACCGGCGCGCATGAAATAGGCGTGGAGCGAATGCGCGATCTTCGGCGCCTCGGTCGAGCGCTGCGCCGCCTGCAGCGCCTGGGCGATCACCTGCCCGCCGAACACGCGGCCGACGCCGCCCGGTTGCCGCGCGCCGCGGTAGAGATCGGTGTCGAGCTGCTCGACGTCGAGCAGGTTCACCAACCCCGCGACGAGGTCGGCAGGCGGCGTATCGGGCGGGGCTTGGTCCATCGTCTTCGTCTCTCACCACTTCTCAAGTCCGCCCCGGCGAAGGCCGGGGCCCAGTCGGGAGAACGCCTATCGGCCGAGCGGCGCGCTCGCCAACCGGCGACGCCGTAGCTGGAGCCCGGCCGCCGCCGGCGTGGTTAGGCTTAGTAACCCGCCGCCTGGGCCAGGCGATCCGCGTGGAAATTGGCGTCGCCGAACATCTCGGCGAGCACGCGCGCGCGCTTCATGTAGAAGCCGATGTCATAGTCGTCGGTCATGCCGATACCGCCGTGCATCTGGATGCCTTCCTGCACCGCGAGCGTCGTCGCCAAGCCGCTCATCGCCTTGGCGACCGACACCGCCGCGTCGGCAGTGTCGTCGCGGGCGTCGAGCAGCTGCTGCGCCTTCAGCACGGCGGCGCGCGCGACTTCCATCTCGGCGTAGAGATGCGCGGCGCGGTGCTGCAGCGCCTGGAAGCTGCCGATCGCGACACCGAACTGCTTGCGTTCGCGCAGATAGCCGATCGTCATGTCCATCGCCCCACCGCCGACCCCGAGCAATTCTGCCGAGGCACCGGTCCGTCCGGCGGCAAGCAGCGCATCGAGCCTGTTTGCACCGCCGTCGACCTCGCCGATCACCGCGCCGCCGTCGAGCTCCACGCCATCGAACTCGAGCCGGGAGGCGAGACTGGAATCGGCCAACCGCTCGGGCGTGTTGGTCAGGCCCGCGACGTCGCGCTCGACCGCGAACAGGGTGATGCCATCACGATCGGTCGCGCTGCCCGCGGTGCGTGCTGCGACGACGATCAGGTCGGCGGCGTGGCCGTACGTGACGAACTGTTTGGCGCCGCTCAGCCGGAAGCCGTTGCCCGATCGTTCGGCACGGAGGCCGATCGTCGCGCGGTGCTTGGGCCCTTCGTCGATCGCCAGCGCCGCCACGGTATCGCCGGCGAGGATGCCCGGGAACCATCGGTCGCCGTGCGGCGTGTTGCGCAGCGCCGCCACCGCCGCGACCGCGGTGGTCAGGAACGGGGAGGGTGAAAGGTTGCGCCCGATCTCCTCCAGCACCACGCCCGCCTCGACATGGCCGAGGCCGAGGCCGCCTTTGTCCTCGTCGATCAGGATGCCGGTGAAGCCCATCGCCGCGAACTGCTTCCACAGGTCGCGGGAAAAGCCGGTAGGGTCGTTCGCGTCGCGCAGATGACGCAGGTGGGCGACCGGCGCGTGCTCGGCGACGAAGTCCCTGGCCGTGTCGCGCAGCATCGCCTGTTCGTCGTTCAGGTACAGGGGCATCTTTTTCTCCCTCTCCCTTTGGGGAGAGGGCCGGGGGGGGGGGGCGCGGGGCGGCCGCCCCCCCGGGGGTTTAGAGGGCCCCGCCCCACCAACACCCCCCCCCGCGAGCGCGCCCGACGGCCCCCCCCCCCCCCACCCCC
>JBQCHA010000180.1:0-17858 GCA_051955175.1 Sphingomonas sp. | reverse complement strand
CGGACGAAGCGGCTTTCTTGGCGTCAGCCTGAGCGGCCTTGGCGCGGGCCTTGGCTTTGGAGGCTTCTTCTTCGTGCCAGGGCTCCCATTGGCTCAAGCCCTCGAACACCTCGATCTTGCCGCTGCCGAGATCAAAGGCATTGAACGCCAGGATCTTCTGCGCCACCTGGTCCAGGAAGTAGCGATCGTGGGTGACCAGGATGACGTTGCCGGTATATTCGCGCAGGAAATTCTCCAGCCACTGCACGCTTTCGGCGTCGAGATGGTTGGTCGGCTCGTCGAGCAGCAGGATGTCCGGCTTTTCCAGCAACAGCTTGCACAGCGCCACGCGGCGCTTCTCACCGCCCGACAGCTTGGTGACGTCGGCGTCGCCCGGCGGGCAACGCAACGCTTCCATCGCAATCTCCAGCTGGTTGTCGAGCGTCCAGCCGTCGACCGCGTCGATCTTCTCCTGCAGCTCGCCCATCTCGGTCATCAGTGCGTCGAAATCGGCGTCGGCGGGGGGATCGGCCATCAGACCGGAAATCTCGTTGAAGCGATCGACCAAGTCGGCGACCGGGCGGACGCCGTCCATGACATTGCCCTTCACGTCCTTCGAGGGATCGAGCTGCGGCTCCTGCGGCAGATAACCGACCTTGATCCCCTCGGCGGGCCACGCCTCGCCGGTGAATTCGGTATCATAACCGGCCATGATCTTCATCAGCGTCGACTTGCCGGCGCCGTTGGGGCCGATGATCGCGATCTTGGCGGACGGCAGGAACTGTAGATGGATATTGTTGAGGACGGGCTTGTTGGCGCCCGGGAAGGTCTTGGTCAGACCTTTCATCACATAGGTGTACTGGACGGCCATGGCCGATGATGCTCCGTGACGGCTGGATTGGAAGGCAAAGATTGCTCGTGCGCCACATAAGTGCAGCGGGCGACGAAGGCAAACGCGGCTGTCCCATCCCGTAACAATCCGCCGCAAAACCGGCGCTCAACCTGTCTGGCAGATGAATTTGACGTTGACGGGGTTGCAGCGCCCGCTATTGGCAACTCCCTCGCGACGGCGATCGGGTCGGCCGCGAACGTTATTGCTTGGGAGCAAAAGATGAAGAAGATTGCCTTTATCGTGGCTGCCGCCGGCCTGATGACCTTGGCCGCGTGCAACAAGTCGCCGGAAGCTTCGGCCGTTGAGAACAACGCCGACGCCGTCGCCAGCAACATGGAGACGCAGGCCGACAATCTCGACGCGATGGCCGACAACACGTCGAACGGCGCGGCTGCCGACCAGCTCGAGAACGCTGCCGACAACATGAATGCCGCTGCCGACAACGTCCGCGACAACGCCGACGCGGTTGCCGACAACATGCAGTAATCTTTTTCCGGGCTTCGGCCCTGGAAGAAGTCGAAAGGGGCGTCCCAGCCGGGGCGCCCCTTTTTCGTTGGCTACCTTCTGTGGTTGGGCCTTGACTCGACTCAGGCGGAGGCGGGATAAGAACAAAACAGGAACTATGACTCACGCCCCCGCCTCCTCGCTGGCGTCGCTGCGGCGCCGGATCGCGCGCCTCGAGCGGCAGCGGCCGCCGGCCGAGCAGGCGCATGTGACGACCGGCCATGCCGCGATCGACGCGGCGCTGGGCGGCGGGCTGGCGCTCGGGCGGCTGCATGAGCTGTTCGCCGCCGAACCAGACGATGCCGGCGCCGCGGCGGGTACTGCGGTGATGCTGGCCTGCCTCGCGGCACGCGACGGGCCGGTGGTGTGGCTGCGTGAGGCCGATGCCGAGCGGCAGGCACGATTGCATGGGCCGGGCCTCGCCGAGCTGGGCCTCGATCCCGCCCGGCTGATCCTGGGGGTGCCGACGGCGCCGCTCGACCTGCTGCGCGCGGCGGCCGAGGTGGTGCGCTGCGCGCCGGCCGCGGTGGCGGTGATCGAATTGTGGCGCCAGCCGCGCGCGCTCGATCTCACTGCCAGCCGGCGGCTGGCGGTGGCGGCGGAAGGATCGGGGGTCACCGCGCTGTTGCTGCGCATCGCCGCCGAGCCGACGCCCAGCGCGGCGCAGACCCGCTGGCGGGTGGCCGCCGCACCCTCGGCGGCCCTGGCTGCCGAGGCGCCGGGTCGGCCGGCCTTCGACCTTGAACTGGTGCGCCAGCGCCGCGGCCCGGAGGGGCAGCGCTGGCAAGTGGAGTGGAACCGTGACGCGCGCATCCTCATCCCCGCCACCGCGCCGTTTTCTGGCGCTGTGGTTCCCCTGGCTGAGCACCGACCGGCTGCGGCTGGCGGCTGAGGCCAGGGGCGGCGCGTCCCCCGCTATCGCGACCGAGGCGACGGCGGCACCGCCGCTGGTGCTGGTCGAGAAGCAGCGCGGGGCGATGCGGCTCGCCGCGGTGGACGCCGCGGCGGCGGCGCTGGGGCTCGCTCCCGGTCTGTCACTGGCCGACGCGCGGGTGCGGGTACCCGATCTCGCCGTCGCCGATCATGATCCCCAGGCCGATGCGCGGCTGCTCGCCCGTCTGGCCGATGCCTGCGACCGCTATACGCCGATGGTCGCCACCGACCTGTTCGACGGGCTGACGCTCGACGTCACCGGCTGCACGCACGTGTTCGACGGCGAGGCGGCGATGGCCGCCGATCTCGACCAACTGGCAACGCATTGGCGCGTTGCCGTGCGCCACGCCTTCGCCGCCACGCCCGAGGCGGCGCAGGCGCTCGCCCGCCATGGCGACGGTATCGGCGCCAGCGAGGCGGCGGCGATCCTGGCGCTGCCCGTCGCGGCGCTGTGCTGCGAGGAGGAGACGGTGACGGCGCTGCGCCGTGCCGGGCTGCGCACCATCGGCGATCTCGCCAAGCGTCCCACTGCCCCGCTCGCCGCGCGGTTCGGCGCGGACGTCACCGATATGCTGGCGCGCCTGACCGCCGATCAGGACAGCCGCATCAGCCCGCGCCGCACGCCGCCCGCCTTGCGCTTCGAACGCCGCTTCGCCGAGCCGATCGCGCGGACCGAGGATGTGCTGGCGGTGATCGCCGACCTCGCCCGCGAGGCGGCAGTGGCGATGGAGGAACGCGCCAAGGGCGGCCGCCGCATCGCCGTACGGCTGTTCAGGAGCGACGGCGCGCAGCGCGACCTGGCGATCGAGACCAGCCTGCCGGTGCGCGACGCCGCGATCGTCCACCGCCTGTTCGCCGAACGGATCGACGCGCTGGCCGACCCGATCGATCCCGGCTTCGGCTTCGACCTGGTACGCCTGGCGGTGCCGGTGCTCGAACCGCTGGCGCCGACCCAGCTCGAGCTCGAGGGCGGCGAGGTGAGCGAAGGCGAGCTGGTCGCGCTGATCGACCGGCTGTCGACCCGCCTCGGCCGCACCCGCGTGCAGCGGCTCGTGCCGCGCGACACGCATATCCCGGAGCAGGCGGTGCTGGCGCTGCCGGCGGTGGACTCTCCCGCGCCCGCGCCCTGGGCCGAACCCGTCTCGGGCGAGCCGCCGCTGCGTCCGATCCACCTGTTCGATCCGCCGCAGCCGATCGAGGTGATGGCGGCGGCCTTCCCCGACGGCCCGCCGCGCCGTTTCCGCTGGCGGCGTGCCAGCCATGACGTCACCCGCTACGAAGGCCCGGAGCGGATCGGCGCCGAATGGTGGAAGCGCGACGACAATGCCGGCCCGACGCGCGATTACTACCGCGTCGAGGACGCCCGCGGCCGCCGTTTCTGGGTGTTCCGCCACGGCCTCTACCGCGAGACCCAAGCGCCGCGCTGGTACCTCCACGGCCTGTTCGCGTGATGGGCGCCGCCTCCCTACCCCACCCCGGCGCAGGCCCAGGTGCGAAAGCTTCTGAGAGAAGGCATCCGCTCTCCCGCTCGCACCGTGCCGCAACTGGACCCCGGCCTTCGCCGGGGTGGCGGCTCAAAATTATCAAACCGAACAGCCCACCTGCGTCGTGACCGATGACCTACGCCGAACTGATCGCCGCGACCAATTACTCGTTTCTGCGCGGCGCCTCGCATCCGTCGGACATGGTGGCACAGGCGAACGCGCTCGGCCTCGGCGCGATCGGCATTGTCGACCGCAACACCGTCGCCGGCGTGGTGCGCGCTTATGCCGCGCTGAAGGGGGCGCCCGACAGGGCCCGCGCCGACCTGATCGAGGCGAAGCAAAGAGCGGGCCTGCCGCCCACCCTCACCCCGGCCGAGAGCGCCGCCTGCGACACCGATCTGCGCCTGCTGGTCGGCGCGCGGCTGGTGTTCGCCGACGGTACGCCCGATATCGTCGCCTATCCCGCCACGCGCCGCGGCTGGGGCCGGCTGACACGACTGCTCACCACCGGCAACCGCCGCGCGGTGAAGGGCGGCTGCATCCTCCGGTTCGACGACCTTCTCGACCATCTCGACGACCTGTTGCTGATCGTCACGCCCGACAGCAGCTTCGTGCCCGAAGAAGTGACGCCGATGCCGGAGGAGAAGCAATATCCTCGCGAAACCGGCGTCCCGGAGCCGGCAAGGCTGCGCCTGGTCTCCTGGACGCCCGCTGTTTCGGAAGAGCAGGATTTCCTCCAGGCCATCCTCGGCAAATTGAAGGCGCGCGCGCCGACGCGCGTCTGGCTCGGCGCCACGCCGCTTTACCATGGCGATGATGCCCGCCGCCTCGCCGGGCTTGCGCAGATCGCGGCAGCCGCCGGGGTGCCGCTGCTCGCCACCAACCAGGCGTTCTATGCCACCCCTGCCGAACGGCCGCTGCACGACATCGTGACCTGCATCCGGCTCGGCTGCACCATCGACGAGGTCGGCAAGCGCCTCGCCGCCAATGCCGAGCGCCACCTGAAGCCGCCCGAGGAGATGGCGCGCCTGTTCCGCGCCTATCCCGAAGCGATCGCCGAGACCGCGCGGCTCGCCGAACGCGTGCACTTCACGCTCGACCAGCTCGCCTATGAATATCCCCATGAACCGGTGCCTGACGGCTGGGGCCCGCAGGACTGGCTGGAGCATATCGTCACCGCGGCCGCGCACGCCCGCTATGGCGAGGCACTGCCGCAGAAGGTCGCGGACCTGCTCGACGAGGAATTCGGCCTGATCCGGCAGATGGGCTATGCCTATTACTTCCTGACCGTCCACGATCTCGTCAAATTCGCGCGATCGCAGCAGCCGCCGATCCTGTGCCAGGGGCGCGGCTCGGCGGCCAATTCGATCGTCTGCTTCCTGCTCGGCGTCACCTCGATCGATCCGTTGAAGCACGACCTGCTGTTCTCGCGCTTCGTCTCGACCGACCGCAACGAACCGCCCGACATCGACGTCGATTTCGAGCATGAGCGGCGCGAGGAGGTGATGCAGTATGTCTATCGCCGCTACGGCCGCGAACGCGCCGGCATCGCCGCGACGGTGATCCATTACCGCCCGCGCAGCGCGGTGCGCGAGGTCGGCAAGGCGCTGGGCTTTTCCGAGGACGTCACCGCCACGATCAGCAGCACCGTGTGGGGCAGCTACGCCGCCCGCATGGAGGAGGAACGCTTCCACGAAACCGGCTTCAGCCTCGACGATCCGGCGATGCAGCGGATGAAGGGGTTGGTCGAACGCTTGATCGAATTCCCGCGCCACCTGTCGCAGCATGTCGGCGGGTTCGTGCTGACCCACGACCGGCTCGACGAGACGGTGCCGATCCACAACGGCGCGATGCCGGATCGCACCTTCATCGAATGGGACAAGGACGATATCGACGCATTGAAGCTGATGAAGGTCGACGTGCTCGCGCTCGGCATGCTGACCTGCATCCGCAAGAGTTTCGAGCTGATGCGCATCCACGGCCTGGGCGACCATGATCTCGAGCTCGACCTCACCGCCGACGATCCCGCCGTTTATGCCATGCTGCAGAAGGGCGACAGCATCGGCGTGTTCCAGGTCGAAAGCCGTGCGCAGATCAACATGCTGCCGCGCCTGAAGCCCGAGAGCCTCTACGACCTCACCGTGCAGGTGGCGATCGTGCGCCCCGGCCCGATCCAGGGCGACATGGTGCACCCGTATCTCCGCCGCCGCTGCGGGATCGAGAAAGCGGAATTCCCCTCGCCCAGGCCGCCGCACGATCCCGACGAGCTGCGCAACCTGCTGGGCCAGACCTATGGCGTGCCGCTGTTCCAGGAACAGGCGATGAAGCTGGCGATCGTCGCCGCCGATTTCACGCCGTCAGAGGCCAACCAGCTGCGCCGGTCGATGGCGACCTTCCGCCATGTCGGCGGCATGGACAAGTTCGAGAAGAAGATGATCGAGGGCATGGTCCGCCGCGGCTACGAACGCGACTTTGCCGAGCGCTGCTTTCGGCAGATCGAGGGGTTCGGCAGCTACGGTTTTCCCGAAAGCCATGCGCTGTCGTTCGCGCGGCTGGTCTATGTCTCGGCGTGGATCAAATGCCACCAGCCCGCGGTGTTCGCCGCCGCCTTGCTCAATTCGCAGCCGATGGGCTTCTACGCCCCCGCCCAGATCGTCCGCGACGCGCGCGAGCATGACGTCGAGGTGCGGGGGATCGACGTCAACGCGAGCTGCTGGGACAATGGGCTGGAGCTTGCCCACACGCCCACCCCGGCGTTGAGGCTCGGCTTTCGCCAGATCGACGGGTTTCGCGAGGCCTGGGGCGAGGCGATCGCCGCCGCCCGCGCCGCCGGCCCGTTCGGCAGTATCGAGGATCTCGCCAGGCGTGCCGTACTCCCGCCGCGCGCGCTCAGGCTGCTCGCCGACGCCGATGCGTTCCGCTCGATGGGGCTCGATCGCCGTGCCGCCTTGTGGGAAGTGCGCCGCACGCCCGCGGCCGAGCTGCCACTGTTCGCCGCGGCGCGCGCTCGCGAGCTGGGCGACGAACCCGATGCGGCGCTGCCCGCCATGTCACCGGTCGAGCATGTCGTCGCCGACTACCAGACGACGCGGCTGTCGCTGAAGGATCATCCGATGCGCTTCCTGCGCGCCACCTGCCGCGCCGAGGGCATCGCCAGCTGCGCCGAGACCGGTGCCAAGACCAACGATGCCTTCGTGCGCACCGCCGGCATCGTGCTGGTCCGCCAGCGGCCGGGCAACGGCAATGCGATCTTCATCACCATCGAGGACGAGACCGGCATCACCAACGTCATGCTGTGGGCACGCCAGTTCGAACGCTATCGCCGCGCGGTGATGGCCTCGCGCCTGATGCTGGCTGAAGGCCGCGTGCAGAAGAGCCGCGAGGGCATCGTCCACCTGATGGCGACGCGGATCATCGATCGTACCGAGTGGCTCGACCGCCTGACCGAGATCGGCCGCCCGCCGACCACCTTGTCGCGCGCCGACGAGTTCCTCCACCCGCAGCACCCGCGCCACCGCCCGGCGCGCAGCGCCGGCCATCCGCGCAACGTCCGCGTGGTGCCACGGTCGCGCGATTTCCATTGAGGTCAGGCCGCCGCGCGTGCACCCTAACGACACTCATTCCGCCAGCGCCTTCAGCACCCGCTCGACCAACGCCTTCGAACACACCAGCAGGTCGGGCAGCGACGGATCGGGATTGTTGTAGACGAGCGGCGAGCCGTCGAGCCGCGAGGCATGCAGGCCGGCACCCAGCGCGACTGCGGCGGGCGCGCAATTGTCCCATTCATACTGCCCGCCGGCGTGCAGGTAGATGTCGGCGCGCCCGTCGACCACCGCCATCGCCTTGGCGCCCGCCGACCCCATCGGCAGCAGCTCCGCGCCCAGCGCCTTGGCCACCTTGAGCGCGATCTCCGGGGGGCGGGTGCGGCTCACCACCATGATCGGCCGATCGCGCGGCGCCCCGGGAGGCGTCACCGTGTCGCTCGCCAGCACCAGGTTGCGGTCGGGCAAGGCGACCGCGCCGAGCACCGGGTGCCCGCCGACCGCCAGCGCGACATGCACCGCCCAATCCTCGCGCCCCTCGGCATATTCGCGCGTGCCGTCGAGCGGATCGACGATCCACACCCGCTCGGCGCGGCAGCGGCCGAGATCATCCTTCGCCTCTTCCGACAGCACGCAATCGTCGGGCCGCTCGGCCGCCAGCCTGGCGAGGATCAGCGCATTGGCCTCACGGTCGCCGCGAGCGCCCAGCGCCTTACCGGTTTCCTTGCCCTCTGCGCGGATGCGCTTGAGCAGGTCGCCGGCGTCACGCGCGAGCGCGGCAGCAAGTTCGGCGTCGGTCAAATCACCGGACTCCAGGTGCCGAGCACCGCCTCGACGATCCGCTCCGCGGCCGCCTCGGCGCTCTCGCGCGTGGTATCGATGCGGATTTCGGGCTGCTCGGGCGGCTCATAGGGGCTCGAAATGCCGGTGAAGTTGGCGATCTCGCCGGCACGGGCCTTCTTGTACAGCCCCTTCTGATCGCGCTCCTCGGCAACCGACAGGGGCGTATCGACGAAAATCTCGTAGAATTCACCCTCGGGCAGCATCGTGCGCACCAACGCGCGATCGGCGCGGAACGGCGAGATGAACGCGGTCAGCACGATCAACCCGGCATCGGTCATCAGCTTGGCGACCTCACCGACGCGGCGGATGTTCTCGATCCGGTCGGTGTCGGTGAAGCCGAGATCGCGGTTGAGGCCGTGGCGGATATTGTCGCCGTCGAGCAGGAAGCTGTGCTTGCCCAGCGCGTGCAGCCGCTTTTCGACCAGATTGGCGATGGTCGACTTGCCCGATCCCGACAGGCCGGTGAACCACAGCACGCGCGGCCGCTGGTTCTTCTGCGCGGCATGCGCCTCCCGGCTGATCTCCAGCGCCTGCCAATGCACGTGCTGACTGCGGCGCAACGCGAAATCGAGCATGCCGGCCGCCACCGTCGCGTTGGTTGCCTTGTCGATCAGGATGAACCCGCCGAGATCATGGCTGTCGGCATAGGGTTCGAACACGACGTCACGGTCGGTATAGACTTCCGCTACACCAATGTCGTTGAGTTCCAGCGTTTCGGCGGCAAGCTCCGCCATCGTGTTGACGTCGATCGCGTACTTCGGCGGCTTCACCGTCGCGCTGACGGTCTGCGTCGCCAGTTTCAGCCAATAGGCGCGGCCCGGCTGCAGCGGCTCCTCGGCCATCCACACCAGATGGGCACGGAACTGGTCGGCGGCCTGCGGCGGGTCGCCGGCAGCCGCAATCACGTCGCCGCGCGAGCAATCGACCTCGTCGGCCAGCGTGAGCGTGACCGACTGCCCCGCCACCGCCTCGTCGAGATCGCCGTCCATCGTCACGATCCGCGCGATGCGGGTGGTGCGCCCCGACGGCAGCACGCGCACCGCATCGCCCGGCCGCACGGTGCCGCCGGCGATCGTCCCGGCGAAGCCGCGGAAATCGAGATCGGGTCTGTTAACCCATTGCACCGGCATCCGGAACGGCGCCGCGCGCGCGGCATCGGCGTCGACCTCTACCGCCTCCAGATGCTCGATCAGCGTCGGCCCGTCATACCAGTCCATCGCCGCCGACGGCTGCGCGATATTGTCGCCGCGCAGGCCCGACAGCGGGATCGCGGTGAAGTCGGCAATGCCGATCCCGGCGGCGAATGCGCGGTAATCGGCGACGATGTCGTCGAACACCTGCTGGTCGTACCCCACCAGGTCCATCTTGTTGACCGCCAGCACGACGTGGCGGATGCCGATCAGGTGCGCCAGGAAGCTGTGGCGCCGCGTCTGGGTGAGCACGCCCTTGCGCGCGTCGATCAGGATCACCGCCAGGTCGGCGGTCGACGCGCCGGTCACCATGTTGCGGGTATATTGCTCGTGGCCGGGCGTATCGGCGACGATGAACTTGCGCTTTTCGGTCGCGAAGAAGCGATAGGCTACGTCGATGGTGATGCCCTGCTCGCGCTCGGCGGCGAGGCCGTCGACCAACAGCGCGAAGTCGATGTTCTGCCCCTGTGTGCCGACGCGCTGCGAATCCGATTCGAGCGCGGCCAGCTGATCCTCGAAGATCATCTTCGAATCATAGAGCAGGCGCCCGATCAGCGTCGACTTGCCGTCGTCCACCGAGCCGCAGGTGATGAAGCGCAGCATCGATTTCGACTGGTGCTGCGCCAGATAGGCCTCGATATCCTCGGCGATCAGCGCGTCGGGGCGGTACCCATTGTTCCCCTCCCGCTCGCGGGAGGGGCTAGTGGAGGGCTTGTCCGCCAGAAGCATGTCGGGGGAAGCGACAGCCCCTCCCCCGGCCCCTCCCGCAAGCGGGAGGGGGGAAGAATGCGCGCTCATCAGAAATAGCCCTCCTGCTTCTTCTTCTCCATGCTCGCCGCCTGATCATGATCGATCGCGCGGCCCTGGCGTTCCGATGTGGTGGTCAGCAGCATTTCCTGGATGACGGCGTTTAGGTCGGCGGCCTCGCTTTCCACCGCGCCGGTCAGCGGATAGCAGCCGAGCGTGCGGAAGCGGATCGAGCGCATCACCGGCGTCTCGCCGGGCGCCAGCGGAAAGCGGTCGTCGTCGATCATCAGCGTCAGCCCGTCGCGCACCACCGTCGGGCGCGGCGCGGCGAAGTAGAGCGGCACGATCTCGATCCCTTCGGCCGAAATATACTGCCAGATGTCGAGCTCGGTCCAGTTGCTGAGCGGGAACACGCGGATGCTCTCGCCCTTCGCCTTGCGCGCGTTATAGAGCCGCCACAGCTCGGGCCGCTGCGCCTTGGGGTCCCAGCGATGCGAGGCGGTGCGGAATGAGAAGATGCGCTCCTTGGCGCGGCTCTTCTCCTCGTCGCGGCGCGCGCCGCCGAACGCGACGTCGAAGCCATGCCGGCTCAGCGCCTGCTTCAGCCCCTCGGTCTTCCACATGTCGGTGTGGCGTGCGCCATGGTCGCACGGGTTGTTGCCGAGCGCCTTGGCCTCGGGATTCTGGTGGACGATGAGTTCCATTCCCGCCTCGGCCGCGGCGCGGTCGCGCAGCTCGTACATCGCCCGGAACTTCCAGGTGGTATCGACATGGAGCAGCGGGAACGGCGGCGGCGCGGGATAGAAGGTCTTCTTGGCAAGGTGCAGCATCACCGCCGAATCCTTGCCCACCGAATAGAGCATCACCGGCCGCTCGGCCTCGGCCACCACTTCGCGCATGATGTGGATGCTCTCCGCCTCCAGGCGCTGGAGATGGGTCAGTCGGGCAGTCGTCAATTCGGGGCCTCACGCAGCCAGGATCGTCACGTCGCCGCGCGTCGGGAGACGGCGGCAGCATGACGTACATAGGCTTGACTGCGCGATTGCGCCGCTAGGCAAAACTTCAGCCGCGCCAAGAGTCACTTGTCGCGGGCGCGGCGGCAGTGCCTCAGGCGGTGAGCGCCGCCACCCCGGGCAGTTCCTTGCCCTCCATCCATTCCAGAAAGGCGCCCCCGGCGGTTGAGACGAAGCTGAACTGGTCCGCCACGCCTGCCTGGTTGAGCGCCGCCACGGTATCGCCGCCCCCGGCGACCGAGACGAGCGAGCCTTCCTTGGTCAGCGCCGCGGCGGTTTTCGCCAGGGTGATCGTCGCGGTGTCGAACGGCGGCGTTTCGAACGCGCCGAGGGGGCCGTTCCACACCAAGGTCTTACAGGTCTTGAGCACGTCGGCGAGCGCTTCGGTCGCGGCCGGGCCGATGTCGAGGATCATCTCGTCGGCCGCGACCTCGTGGACGTTGACGGTGCGCGTCTCCGGGTTCGGCTTGAACTCCTTGGCGACCACTACGTCGTACGGCAGGTGCACCGTACAGCCAGCGGCATCGGCGGCATCGAGGATCGCCTCTGCCGTGCCGGTGAGATCATGCTCACAAAGCGACTTGCCGACATCGACGCCGCGCGCGGCGAGGAACGTATTCGCCATGCCGCCACCGATGATCAGGTGATCGACCTTGCCGACCAGATGCTTCAGCACGTCGAGCTTGGTCGAGACCTTGGCGCCGCCGACCACGGCGGCGACCGGGTGCTCGGGCTTGCCCAGCGCTTTTTCGAGCGCATCGAGCTCGGCCTCCATGGCGCGTCCGGCAAACGCGGGCAGCTTGTGCGCCAGCCCTTCGGTCGAGGCATGCGCGCGATGTGCCGCGGAGAAGGCGTCGTTGACGTAGAGATCGCCTAGCGCGGCAAAGCGATCAACGACTTGCGCGTCGTTCTTCTCTTCACCGGCGAAGAACCGGGTGTTCTCCAACACGGCGATGTCGCCTGGCTCGAGCGTCTTGACCGCGTCCTCGGCACCGTCCCAGTCGATGAAGCGCACCGGCCGTCCAAGCACCTGGCTGTAGGGCTGGGTGACCAGCGCCAGCGACATGTCGGGCTTACGCTCGCCCTTGGGGCGGCCGAAATGCGCCAGCACCAGCACGATCGCGCCCTTGTCGGCGAGTTCGGTGACGGTCGGGATCGTGGCGCGCAGGCGGGTGTCGTCGGTCACCGCGCCATCGGCCATCGGCACGTTGAGGTCCTCGCGCACGAGCACGCGCTTGCCCGTGACGTCGCCCATGTCGTCCAGCGTCTTGAAGCTCTTGGCCATCAGTCCTCAATCCTCACTTCATCTCCGACGGCGATCGCGCCGCCCTCGATCACCCGCGCCAGCGCACCGCCGCGCCAGTCCGGCGCCAGCGCCGCCTTCAGGCCCGGCTCGATTTCCTCCATGCGGCTGCAAGGATCGCATTCCTGCGTGATTTCCAGCAGGACCGGCCCGATCCGCACCAGCACGCCAGGCTCCTGCGGCAGATCCAGACCGTCGATCAGCAGGTTGGCGCGGCGGACCGACCAATGATGGTCGGTGTTGAGCTCGGCCATCGCCGCGTCCCAATCACGCCGCTCGATCAGCGACACCTGACGCCGCCCCTTGCCGCCCGGCTTGATCGCGCCGCGGAAATCGCCGTCGAGCCCGCCGTCGACGGTCACATGGACGTGCTCCAGCACCTCCATTGGCCCGCGCGGGCGGCCGTGCCGGGCAATCCCGGCAAGCGTGCCGCTGCGCGTCATTCCCGCCACCCTGCGCCCGTCATTGCCGCGAGAGCAGGAACCCAGCTCCTGCCGTTGCCGCGCACGGAACGGTCAGGAGATGGGCCCCCGCCTGCGCGGGAGTGACGGGAAGGCGCAGCGTCATCAGATCAGCTGGGCCATAGCGTGAGCGGTATCGACCATACGGTTCGAGAAGCCCCATTCGTTGTCGTACCACGACAGCACGCGGACCAGCTTGCCCTCGATCACCGCGGTTTCCAGGCTGTCGACGGTCGACGACACCGCAGTGTGCATCAGGTCGACCGAGACCAGGGGCTCGTCGGTATAGGCGAGCACGCCGACCAGCGGGCCCTCCTCGCTCGCCTTCTTCAGCAGCGCGTTGATCTCGTCGCGCGTGGTGTCGCGCTTCGGCTGGAAGGTCAGGTCGATCAGGCTGACGTCGGGCGTCGGCACGCGGATTGCCGAGCCGTCGAGGCGGCCCTTCAACTCCGGCAGCACCTCGCCCACCGCGCGGGCGGCGCCGGTGGTCGTCGGGATCATCGACATACCGGCGGCACGAGCGCGGCGCAGGTCCTTGTGGATCTGGTCGAGGATCTTCTGGTCGTTGGTGTAGCTGTGCACCGTGGTCATCAGGCCGCGCTCGATGCCGACGGTGTCGTTCAGCACCTTGGCGACCGGCGCCAGGCAGTTGGTGGTGCACGATGCGTTGGACACGATCGTGTGGTCGGCGGTCAGCTTGTCATGGTTGACGCCGTAGACGACGGTCAGGTCGACATTCTTGCCGGGCGCCGAGATCAGCACCTTCTTGGCGCCGGCGTCGAGATGCTTCTGGCAGGCGTCGCGGCTGGTGAAGAAGCCGGTGCATTCCAGCACCAGGTCAATGCCGAGTTCCTTGTGCGGCAGGTTGGCGGGATCGCGCTCGGCGGTCACGCGGATGTGCTTGCCGTCGATCACCAGATCCTCGCCCTCGGCCTTCACCGTGCCGGGGTATTTGCCGTGGATCGAGTCGCGCTCGAACAGCCAGGCGTTCGATTTCGCATCGGCAAGGTCGTTGATCGCGACCAGCTCGAGGTTTCCTTCGCCCTGCTCGAGCATGGCGCGGGCGACGAGCCGCCCGATCCGTCCGAAGCCGTTGATCGCAACCTTCACGCCCATCGAAGAACCTCCATCAGACTGTCATCAGCAAACGATTGTCGCCGGTCGCGTCGGCTGATCGGCCGACCGGCCCGGCACCACCGAAAATGCGGCGGCGCCCCTGTGAATCGATGATGTGCGCGGTCTTTGCGGTGACCCGCGGCGCACGTCAACCGCCCCCCACGTAATGATTGTTGCCGCCACGCCAAGCCATGCTATCGCTCAAATCATGGCAGACGACGATCGCAGCGAGCTCGACCGTATCGAACGGGCGCTGATCCGGATTGAACGGGCGGTCGAGGCGAACCGCAAAGCTGGCGAGGCACTCGCCAGCCGCCACGCCACGCTGAAGTCCCGCATGGCGGAGGCACTGACCGCGCTCGACGAGGTGATCGCGCGCGAGGGAGTAAGCTGATGGCCGAGGTGACGCTGGAAATCGGCGGCCGCCGCCACACCGTCGCCTGCCGCGACGGCGAAGAGGCGCAGGTCGAGCGGCTGGGTCGCATGATCGACGACCGCTGGGCGGATGCCGAGCGCGCTGCCGGCGGCTTCAGCCTGGAACGCACGATGCTGTTCCTGGCGCTGATCCTGGCCGACGATCTCGACGAGGCCCTGTCGCGCCCGCCCGAGGCGCCGAGCGGGCCGTCGGTGCCGAACGGCCTTGCCGATCGGCTCGAACGGATCGCCGCGGCTCTTGAGGAAAGCTTCCCGGCCACCTAGATTCCTTCATGGTGGGTACTGCCCGATACGAGCCGAGGAATATCCCTGAGGCTATAAAGACATCCACGGGAGCTGTCCCTGTGCGGGCCCTAGGCCCGACATATACGGCGCCCACCTGACGTTACAGGCGTCGGTGGATATACAGGCAAACGGTCATGGCGGTCCCACCACCCCTCGCCGCGCCCGACAAGCGCGCCCTGCGCCGCGATATGCGGGCGACACGCGACGCCTTCGTTGCCGCGGGCCCTGCCCCTCTTGCCGTCCCGCCCGAACTGATCGCGCTGCTGCGCCCGGGGCTGATCGTCGCCAGCTATCGCCCGATCGGCAGCGAAACCGATCCCGCGCCGCTCGCCGAGGCGGCGCTGGCGCACGGTTGCGAGCTTGCACTGCCGCACGTCACGACGCGCGACGCGCCGATCCGGTTTCTTGCCTGGCATCCCGCGCACGCGCTGGTCGCCGGCCCATTCGGCCTGTCGCAGCCGCATCATGCGCGTGAGGAGGTGGCGCCAGACATCATCCTGACGCCGCTGGTCGGGTTTGACCGGGCACTCAACCGGCTGGGTCAGGGCGCAGGCCATTACGACCGCGCCTTCGCCGCGCTGCCCGAGGCGCGCCGAATCGGCATCGGCTGGTCGGTGCAGCAGGTCTCCTCGCTCCCGGCTGATCCCTGGGACATGCCGCTCGATGCGGTGATTACCGAACAAGGATGGATAGCGCGATGATGACGCCCCCACGCCCGAGCTGGCGCAAGCCCGCCGGCATGCTGCTGATCCTGGTGCTGATCGCCGTCTGGGCGGTGCTGATCGGCAGTCTGTCACCGGTGGTCGGGCGCTGGCCCTGGGTGGCGCAGCTCGCCTTCTACGTCGTCGCCGGAATCGCCTGGATCGCGCCGCTGAAGCCGTTGCTCAGATGGATGGAGACGGGGCGCTTTCTCTAGCGCCTGGCGCCACAGCAAAAGCTGTGGCGCGAGTGACGGGGCTCGAACCCGCGACCTCCGGCGTGACAGGCCGGCGCTCTAACCAACTGAGCTACACCCGCTTGGATCAGCGTGAGGCGGCGCAACTAGGCGAGCCGCGCCAGCCTGTCAACCGATCTTCACGACAGATCTTCACCTCGTGCTTCCTCGCGCCGCAATTGCCGCACCAAGGTGCCGTGCTCGAACAGGAATCCGGCAATGTCCGGTTTGCCTGCGGCACGAATCACGGTCTGGAAGATGATCAGCAGCGGCACCGCCAGCAGCGCGCCCGGCGTGCCCCACACCCATCCCCAGAAGCTCAGCGAGATGAGAATCAGCAGCGGGTTGATCGTGAGTCGGTGGCCGACGATGAACGGCGTCACCGCGTTCGCCTCCAGCAGGTGGCAGCCGATCATGATCGCCGGCGGCACCATTGCCATCCAGATGTCGGTGAATACCATCAGGCCGCCCAGCGCCATCAGGAACGCCGCGACGATCGGACCGAGATAAGGGATGTAATTGAGCAGTGCGACGATGCCGCCCCACATCATCGGGAACGGCATGTCGACCGCCCACAGCGCGGTGGCGACGATCACCCCCAGCATCACGTTGATGATGGTGATCGTGCCGAGATAGGCCGAGGTGTCGTCGACCACGTCCTGGATCACGCGCGCGGTGGCCATCGCGCCGCTGAAGCTCGACCGGCTGGTGATCGTCCGCTGCCGCAGCCGCGTCCATCCCGACAGGAAGAAGAATACGACCAGAATGCCGAAGAAGATCTGGATCAGCACCGCGGGCGCCGAGGTGGCGGTCAGTTCCACCAGCGAGCTCGGCGGCGTGGTCAGTGGCGAGGTCTGCGCCGGATGCACGGTGCCGCTGGCGAAGTGCCGCAAGGTGCGGTCGACATAGCCTTCCAGGTTGGAATAGAGATCGAGCAGCGGCTCGATATTGTGCCGGATTCGCTCGATCCGTTCGGGCAGCAGGCGGAAGAATTGCACCGCCGGCACCACGATCGCGGCCAGCGCGATGTTCGCCGCGAGCAGGAACAGCAACACGCAGAGCAGCGCGGCGAGCGGTGACGGCACCCGGTGCCGCTCCTGCCACTCGAGCACCGGCACCAGCGCGATGGCGATCACCAGCGCGATCGTCACCGGCAGGAAGAAGGTCGCCCCCGCCTGCAAGGCGAACGGCGTGCCCAGCGCGACGCCGACGCCGATCATCAGCGTCAACGCGGCGAGCAGCCGGTCGCGGCGCAGCTCGACGCGCTCGGCATCCTCGGGCTCGACCATCTCGGGCGGGGCAAGGCCGAACGCGCCAGCCCCCGTCGCGGGCGATCGCGGTCGCGGCGGCGCCTCGCCGTCCGGCACCATCGCCTCGCTTTGTGCGCTATCCTCCAACCGCCTTCCCCTTGCACCGATACGCTGCGGCGAAGCTTAGCCGCATTCCGTCGCCTTGTAATCCCGGCTAGCATCACCGCCATGAGCGACCTCATCCTGGTGATCGACGAAGGCACCACCTCCACCCGCGCCATGCTGTTCAGCCCCGATGGCCGCTGTGTCGGCACGCGTGGCGAGCCGCTGACCCAGCACTATCCGCAACCCGGCTGGGTGGAGCACGACGCCGACGAGATCTGGCGGCACACGCTCGCCTGCGCCCAGGCGCTGGTCGGCGAGGCCGGCGGTACGGGGCGGATCGCCGCGATCGGCGTCACCAACCAGCGCGAGACACTGGTGTTCTGGGACAAGGCGACCGGCGAGCCGCTCGCGCCGGCAATCGTCTGGCAGGACCGCCGCACCGCCGGCCTGTGTCGGGACCTGCGCGAACAGGGGCATGAGCCGATGGTGCAGCGGCGCACCGGGCTGCTGTTCGATCCCTATTTCTCGGCCAGCAAGATCGCCTGGGCGATGGCGAACTGGCCGCAGCTGCGCGAGGCGGGCGATCGGTTGGCGATCGGCACGATCGATTCGTGGCTGATCTGGAAGCTGACCGGCGGGTGCCATGTCACCGACGCCACCAATGCCAGCCGCACCGCGCTCTACGATATCGGCGCGGGCCGCTGGGATGCCGAACTGTGCGACCTGTTCGCCATGCCGATGGCGCTGCTGCCCGAGGTGCGCGACTGCGCGGCGGACTATGGCGAAACCGCGCCCGATCTTCTGGGGCAGGCGCTCCCCATCCGTGGCGTCGCGGGCGACCA
>JBQCHA010000179.1:0-11816 GCA_051955175.1 Sphingomonas sp. | reverse complement strand
AGCAGGACGACGGCGACGAGGTGCTGAAGGAAGGATCGGAACTGAGCAAGGCCTGAGCAGCGGACGCGGCGGAGCTCGATGGCGGTGGTGCCCTAGGACGCGCGTGAGTAGTTTTCGGGATGAACCCCGGCGACGTGCGGGCGGTTACACCGACTACCGAACACACAGGTCAGGAAGATCATGGCCACTCGTCGCAGTTCCGGGGAGCCCGTCGCCGAATCCCGTCCGCTGATCCGGAAAGTCGTTCCGGGTTCCTGGGTCAGCGGCCTGACCAAGCTGCGCGACAGTGCGGCGGCGATGATGTCGCAGGCCCGCGATCGCAGCGATCTGCTCCAGATCGAATCGGCCTTGCCGCCGGTCGAACGCCACCTTGCCCGCACCGCGCTGCTGAACGGCCATGGGCTGTTCCATCACAGCTATCGCGACTGGCGGACGCGGCGGATCGAGAAGCTGCTGGAGCTCTACGGCATCGATTTCTTCATCGGCCGCAAGGTGCTGGAGCTCGGCTGTGGACATGCGGAGATCGGCGCGTTCTTCGCTGATCTCGGCGCCGAGGTGCTCGCTGTCGACGGGCGGATGCGGACCATTAATCATGCCCGCCTGCGTCATCGCTGCGTTCCGCGGCTGCAGTTCGCGGTGTGCGACCTGGAGCAGGATTTCTCGTCGCTCGGCCGGTTCGACCTCATCATCAATTTCGGGCTGCTCTACCATCTTCGCGACGTAGCGGCGCATCTCGGCTGCTGCTTTGCGCTCGCCGACGACATGGTGCTCGAATCGGTGGTGTGCGATTCGACCGATCCCCATCTGGTGATCCTGCGAGACGAGGATCCGGAACTGGAGGAGGAGGCGCTGCACGGCACCGGCAGCCGGCCGTCGCCCTTCTTTATCGAGCGGGTCGCCGCCGAGCACGGTTTCTCGATCGAGCGCGTGTTTTCGAGCGACCTCAATTCGGGCCGTCAGTTCTGCTACGATTGGGAGCATAAGGACGACGGATCGCCGCATGACGATTTCGTCAACCGCCGCTTCTGGCGGTTCCGCAGAGGCGCCGGTGATTGAGCCGACGCGGCCGTAGCGAAACGCAAATCGCTGTTCCCTTCATGTTCCGCAGATGCTAGGCCTCGACCATGGCCAAGCCCCAGAAACGCTATGTCTGCCAATCGTGCGGCTCGGTCAGCCATCGCTGGGCCGGGCAGTGCGCCGATTGCAGCGAGTGGAACACGCTGGTCGAGGAAGCCGGCGCGGTGGTGACGCCGTTCCAGGCGCGTCACAACCTGCAGTCCGGCGGCCGCGCGCTGGAGATCGTCAGCCTCGACGCCGATGTGCCGCTGCCCGATCGCATGGCGACCGGGATCGCCGAGTTGGACCGGGCATTGGGCGGCGGCCTGGTCGAAGGGTCGGCGACGCTGATCGGTGGCGATCCCGGCATCGGCAAGTCGACGCTGCTGCTGCAGGCAGCCGCCAAGCTGGCGCTCGCCGGGCGCGGCGTGGCCTATGTCTCCGGCGAGGAAGCTGCCGACCAGGTCCGCCTGCGCGCCCAGCGGCTAGGGCTGGGTAACGCGCCGATCAAGCTCGCCGCGGCGACCTCGACGCGCGACATTTTGACGACCTTTGGCCAGGGCGTGCCGCCGGCGCTGCTGGTGATCGATTCGATCCAGACCATGCATTCCGACCTGATCGAGGGCGCGCCGGGCACCGTCAGCCAAGTGCGCGCCTCCGCTCAGGAACTGATCCGCTTCGCCAAGGAACGCGGCACCGCCGTCGTGCTGGTCGGCCATGTCACCAAGGATGGCTCGATCGCCGGACCGCGGGTGCTCGAGCATATGGTCGACACCGTGCTGTCGTTCGAAGGCGAGCGCAGCCATCAATATCGCATCCTGCGCGCGATCAAGAACCGCTTCGGCGGCACCGACGAGATCGGCGTGTTCGCCATGGAGCGTGAGGGGCTGAGCGAGGTCGCCAACCCTTCCGCATTGTTCCTGACGCACCGCGACGAGACGGTGACCGGCGCAACCGTCTTCCCGGCGCTGGAGGGCACGCGGCCGGTGCTGGTCGAAATCCAGGCGCTGGTCGTGCGGCTGGCGAGCGGGGCGACGCCGCGGCGCGCCGTTGTTGGCTGGGATTCGGGTCGGCTGGCGATGATCCTTGCCGTGCTGGAGGCGCGCTGCGGGCTCAGCTTCTCGTCGGCGGAAGTCTATCTGAACATCGCCGGCGGGTATCGCGTGCAGGACCCGGCGGCCGATCTCGCGGTCGCCGCGGCATTGGTGTCGGCGCTCTCCGAACGCCCGGTGCCGGCGGACGCCGTGGCGTTCGGCGAGGTCGCGCTATCGGGTGAGGTCCGCCCCGTCGCGCATGGATCGCTGCGCCTGAAAGAGGCCGGCAAGCTCGGCTTCGAACGCGCCCTGGTGCCCGGCGCGATGGCGGCGGAGCAGGGCGCGCTGCGCCTGTCGGGGTTCCGCACGCTGAACGCGCTGGTTGATCACATGCTGGGCCGCGGGTAGGCGCCCGCTTCTCGCCGCGTCGTCAAACGGGTATCATCGCCACATGGGCCTCAACGCCTTCGACATTGTCGTCCTGCTGATCGTCGGCGGTGCCGCCGTGCTTGGCGCACTCAGGGGCTTCGTCACCGAGGTCTTGTCGCTGCTCGCGTTCCTGCTGGTGATCTTCGCGCTGAAGCTCTTCCACACGCCGCTGGCGCATGCGCTGGTCGGGAAGATCGGCACCGCGTCGGGCGCGGCGGTGCTGGCGTTCGCGCTGATCGCCGGAGTCACCTATTTCCTCGGCCGGCTGGCGGCGAACGGCGTCGGGCGTCGCGTTCGGTCATCGGTGCTGGGGCCGGTCGATCGCCCGCTCGGCTTCGGCTTCGGCGCGCGGAAGGGGCTGATCGTCGCCAGCCTCGGCTTCCTGCTGATCGTGCTGGTGCTGGACACGATCCACGGCGGTCCCCGCAATCGGCCGCAATGGCTCACGCAGGCACGCGTCTATCCGCTCCTCGATGCGACCAGCGCCAGCGTCGCCGACTTCGTCGACCGCCGTCGGCGCGGCGAGCCGGTGTTCGGCAACCGCTATCAACCGCCTTTGCCGCACAATAGCAGCGATTGACACGGCGGGGGTGGGCGCGCGGCGGTTTCCGGCCTACATCCGCCGAATGGACGCGCCGCTCTACAACAAGGAAATCCTGCGCCTCGCCGCCTCGATCCCCTACCAGGAGCGGCTCGCCGAGCCGATGGGATCGTCGGAGAAGCGCTCGCCGATCTGCGGCAGCCGCGTGACGGTCGACGTCGACGTCGACGACGATGGCCGTGTCGCCGCGCTGGGCATGCTGGTGCGCGCCTGTGCGCTAGGCCAGGCGTCGTCATCGCTGATGGCGAGCCACGCGATTGGCAAAACGCCCGAGGAGCTCGCCGCCGCGCGCGATGCGCTCACGGCGTGGCTCGCAGGCGAAGCGGAGGCTGCGCCCGATTGGCCGGGGATCGACATCTTCACTCCGGCGCTGCCGGTCACCGCGCGCCACCCCTCGATCCGGCTGGCATTCGAGGCCGCGGCGGAAGCCGCTTTCGCGGCGCGCGAACGGGTGAAGGCCTGATGGACGGCAACACGACCTCGCTGCTACGCGACGGCATGGTGCTGCTCGGCTTCGCGCTGATCTTCGTTCTCCTGTTCCGGAAACTCGGCCTCGGCGCGACGCTGGGCTATCTCGTCGCCGGCGCGCTGGTCGGGCCGCAGGTGCTGCGGTTGGTCGGCGATGCCGAGGCCAAGATGGGCATCGCCGAGCTCGGCATCACCTTGCTGCTGTTCCTGGTCGGTCTGGAGCTCAGTCCGTCGCGGCTGTGGCGGCTGAAGCAGGACATCTTCGGCCTCGGCACGCTGCAGGTCGTGATCTGCGGCCTGTTGGTCGCGGGCGTGGTGTGGGTGTTCACCGGCTTCACCCTGGGCGCGGCGATCGCGCTGGGGCTCCCGCTGGCGCTGTCGTCGACCGCGCAGGTGCTGCCGATGCTGCAGTCGGCGGGCCGGCTGCGCACCCCGTTCGGCGAGCGCGCCTTCTCGATCCTGCTGTTCCAGGACCTGTCGATCGTACCGCTGATCACGATCGTCGCTGCCCTGTCGCGCAATCCTGCCGATCAGGCCGGGCCCCCCGGCTGGTTGCTGGCGGTCTACACCGTACTGGCGATCGCCGGACTTATCCTCGCGGGTCGCTTCCTGTTGCGCCCGATGTTCAAGCTGATCGGCAATCTGGGCGAGCGCGAGATGTTCGTGTTCGCTGCACTGTTCACGGTGATCGCCAGCGCGGCGTTGATGGAAGCATTGGGCCTGTCGACCGCCTTGGGCGCGTTCGTCGCCGGGGTCATGCTGGCCGACAGCCCCTATCGCCATGAACTCGAAGCCGACGTCGAGCCGTTCCGATCGATCCTGCTGGGGTTGTTCTTCCTGTCGATCGGCATGTTGCTCGATTTGCGCGCGATCGCCGAGCGGCCGCTGTTCGTCATCGGCATCGCCGTCACGCTGATCCTGGTGAAAAGCGCGGTGATCAGCGGCATCGGGCTCGCGTTCCGCATGAAGTGGCGCCAGGCGCTCGCGCTTGGCCTGCTGCTCAGCCAGGGCGGTGAGTTCGGTTTCGTGCTGTTCGCCCAGGCGCAGAAATCGCTGCTGATCGCGCCCGAGGCGGCGAGCCTGTTCGGCGCGGTGATCACGTTGTCGATGGCGACAACACCGTTTCTGATGGCGGTGACGCGGCGCATACGCGAGCAGCCGGCGCGCAGCACCGACGGGTTCGAGACACCCAATCGCGACGGCGCCAAGGCGATCGTCATCGGCTATGGCCGGTTCGGCCAGACGGTGGCGCAGATGCTGATCGAACAGGGGCTGACCGTGTCGCTGATCGATCGCGATGTCGAGATGATCGAGGTCGCCGGCAGCTTCGGCGCGAAGGTCTATTATGGCGACGGCACACGGCTCGACCTGCTGCGCCAGGCCGGCGCCGACGAGGCGCAGTTGCTGTTGTTCTGCATCGACGGCGACGTGCTCGACACAGCGATGCTCAGTTCGGTGAAGCAGGCGTTTCCCGACGCGGCGATCTTCGCGCGTGCCTACGACCGCCGCAGCCTGGTCAAGATGCACGGCGCGCCCGTCGCCGGCACGGTGCGCGAGGTGATCGAATCGGCGGTCTGCATGGCGCGCCTCGCCTTGACCGAGATCGGGGTCGACGAGGAACAGATCGACAGGACCGAGCAGACCTATCGCGAGCACGACGCCGATCGCCTCACCGCTCAGGCCGAATCGGGCGACCTGCGCGCAGGTATCGAGAAGATCATCACCAGCGGCTCGCTGCGGCCGCAGCCGGGGGAATGCGGATGAACTGGATCGTCGTGCTCGCCGGCCTGTCGGGTGTCATGGCGGTGGCCGCCGGCGCGTTCGGCGCGCATGGCGCCTCGGGGGATGCGGCGGAATGGCTCAAGACCGGCGGCCATTACCAGTTGATCCACGCGATCGCCGCGCTGGTTGCCGGGCAGATGGAGGCCAAGGCGCCGGCCGGGCTGTTCCTGGCGGGCGGCGCGATCTTTGGCGGAACGCTCTACCTGATGGCCTTCGGGCTGCCGCGCTGGCTGGGCGCGATTACCCCGGTCGGCGGCGCGCTGATGATCGTTGGGTGGCTGTGGCTCGCCTGGATTGGCCTTCGCGGGTGAAGACCACACCGACCGCGTGATCGTCGTCGTCATCCGATAGCCGGGTGCTCTATCAGCCAACGGCGCAACATTGCGGCCGTCGGCGTATCGAGTACCGGCGAATGACCGGCCGCGCGCAGCACAGCATAAATGCGGACGTCATCGGCGATCCCCCTCGGCCAGCGAGACAGGGCGCCGATGACGTGTCGCAAATCGCTGTCGCGCGTCAGCGCCGCACGAAGTGAACGATGATCGCGATGAGGGCGATGATCAGCAGGATATGGATCAAGCCGCCGGCGACATGGAAGGCGAGGAAACCGAGCAGCCACAGCACGACGAGGATGGCGGCAATGGTGAGAAACATGTTCGTCCCCTATTTTATTGGGCACCGTGATCGACGGTACGGGGTGCGGGAACGCGTCGGTAGCGCGCCGGTTCCGTTGCGTAACGATCGGCGGCTTTCAGGCCCCGCGGTGCTGCATGTCCAGGAAAGCGGCGATACGATCGAGATCGACGCTGCGGTCGAGATAGGTCTGCCCGATACCGCGCGCGAGCAGGAAGGGCAGGGTGCCGCCCTCCATCTTCTTGTCGTGTCGCATGTGCTCGACGAGCGTCGCGCCGCCGGCGTCGATGCCCGCTGCCGCGACGCCATCGGGGAGCTTCATAGCCCTAAGGTGCTGCGCGACCCGCGCGGCGTCGTCGGCCGGAGCAAGGCCGGTCTCGGCTGAGTAGTGGAAGGCCAGGGCCATTCCGGCGGCGACCGCCTCGCCATGCAGCAGGCGGTCGGAGAAGCCGGCTTCCGCCTCCAGTGCGTGTCCGAAGGTGTGGCCCAGGTTGAGCAACGCGCGTTGCCCGCTCGTCTCGCGCTCGTCGGCGGCGACGATGCGCGCCTTGGCCGCGACCGAATGGGCGATGGCATGGATGCGGGCCTCGCCGTCGCCGGCGAGCAGGCGCGATCCGTTCGCTTCGCACCACGCGAAGAAATCGGGATCGTCGATCAGGCCATATTTGACCACCTCGGCATAACCAGCGCGGACCTGACGCTCGGGCAGGGTGTCGAGCGTGTCGGGATCGATCAGCACCAGGCTCGGCTGATGAAAGGCGCCGATCAGGTTCTTGCCGGCGCGGGTATTGATGGCGGTCTTGCCGCCGACGGACGAATCGACCTGCGCCAGCAGCGTGGTCGGGATCTGCACGAAGGGACAGCCGCGCTTCAGGATCGCGCAGGCGAAGCCGACGAGGTCGCCGATTACGCCGCCGCCCAGCGCCACCACATGGTCGCTGCGTTCGATACCCAGCTCCAGCAGCCGATCGGTCAGCGCTTCAAGTTGCGCCCAGCTCTTGGTGCCTTCGCCCGGCGGCAGCACGATCGCGTCGTGTTGCAACCCGGCGGCATCCAGCGAGGCTTCGAGGGTCGCGAGATGAGGGCGCACATTCTCGTCGGTTACGATCGCCAGCCGCCGCCCGCGCGCAAGCGGCGCCAGGAGCTCGCCGGCCCGGACGAGCAGCCCCGCCTCGATCACCACGTCGTAGCTGCGGTCGCCGAGCGCCACGGGGATGCGAATCATGCCTCAAGAGCTTTCAGGATAGCGTTGACGGTGACCTCGTGCGGGGCCTGGTTGCTCGGCACGCGGATCGGGGCGAGCGCGTAGATCGGATTGCGCTTCTTGGCCAGTTCGCTCAGCACCTCGCCCGGGTCCCGGTGGCGCAGCAGCGGGCGCGTGTCACGGCGCTGGACGCGGTCGACCAGCACGTCGACCGCCGCGTCGAGCCAGATGGCGAGCCCCGTCTCCAGGATCAGCGCGCGCGTCTCGTCATTGATGAACGCGCCGCCGCCGGTGGCGATCACCTTGGGCTGACCGTCGAGCAGGCGCGCGATGACCCGCCGTTCGCCGTCGCGGAAATAGGCCTCGCCGAAGGAATCGAAGATCTCGGCGATGGTCATGCCGGCCGCCGTCTCGATTTCGGTATCGGCATCGACGAACGGCAGGCCGAGGCGCGACGCGAGCCGCCGGCCCACGGTCGACTTCCCCACGCCCATCAACCCGACGAGGACGATCGGCTTGCCGCTCCAGCGCGGCCGGATGACTTGATTTTGCAACATCGCGGCGGGGGCTATACAGCGAGGCCGCGCTTCGGGCAAAAGGCGCGCGACACCTTTTCCGTCGCCGATTTTCGCATAGGGTTACTGCATGTCTCGTTCGCTGCTCTTGTTCATCATCATCGTCGTCGTGATCGTCGGCGGCCTGTTCTGGCTGGCCGGGCGCAGCACGACGCAGCAGCCGCACCAAATCGAAAAGACCATCCCGCTGGCGAACCTGCAGAATGCCGCGACTGCGCAATAGCGTCGCGATCGGCGCTGTCGCGGTCGTCATCGCCGCCGGGATAGGCATCCCGGCGCTGGGGCAGCAACAGAAGCCCGAATCGCTGCTGCCGCCGGGGTTTGGCCAACCGGCGCCATCGCCGTCGCCCGCTTCTTCGCCGAGCCCGTCGGCTGCTCGGCCGGCCGCGCCGCGTCCGCAGGCGGTTGCGCCGGCGCCCGTTGCCGGCCAGCCGGCGCCCGGCGCGACCACGGACAATCCGCTCGGCCTGTCCATCCTGCCCGGCGCTGCGCCGACGCCGTCGCCAAGCCCGACGCCGACGCCCACCCCGACCGGCACGCCCTCACCGACCTATGTGTCGATGCCGGCGCAATATGAGCTGCCCGCCTTTGCCCGGCGGCCGATCAACCAGGTCGGGATCATCGGCCGCAACGCTCATGCGCTGCCGGCCGATGCATTCGGCAATGCCGATGGGCGTTATCTCGAAACGCTGATGCGGCGGCTCGACACGCCGATCGCCTCGCGCTGGATGGAGATCTTCCTGCGCCGCGCGCTCGCCTCGCAGGTCGAGACGCCGCCCAATGTCAACGGTGCCGATTTCGCCGCCGAACGTGCGTGGCTGCTGTTGCGGATGGGCGAATCGGCCGTGGCGCGGAGCCTCGTCCAGCACGTCGATCGACAGGATTACACCGCCAAGCTCTTGCAGGTCGCGATGCAGACCGCGCTCGCCAACGGCGATCCGGCGCAGATCTGTTCGCTCACCGGCCTTCGCGGCGGCACGCCCGTCGAAGCGGCGTGGGTGCTGGCCAAGCCGATCTGCGCCGGCCTCGCCGGCTATCCGCAACAGGCCGACACGCTGATGAAGGACGCGCGGCGGCACCGCGTCGCAACCGGCGTCGACCTGCACCTCGCCGAAAAGGTGATGGGTGCCGGCATGCGCGGCGACCAGGCGGTGACGATCGAATGGACCGGCGTGACGCAGCTCAACGCCTGGCGCTATGGCCTCGCCATGGCGACCGGCGTCGCGATCCCCGACGAGTTGCTGAAGACCGTCGGCCGCCAGGTCGCCTATTGGCAGGCGCTGTCGCCGATGCTCGATCCGCGCGCGCGGGCGGTATTTGCCGATCGAGCCGCTGCGCGCGGCATCCTGTCCACCGCCGCGATGGTCGATCTCTACGGTGCGATCGACATGGGCGACAACGCCGGCACGCCGGAGGACGATACGGCGCGTAACCTGCGGACCGCCTATGTCGGCGCCGATCGCGACGGACGGCTGTCGGCAATGCGCGGCTTGTGGCAGGCGCCCGACACCGAACAGGGCCGCTACGCCCGGATGGTGTTGACCGCCCAGGCCGCCGCGCTGATCCCGCCGGCGGACAAGACCAGCGACGTCGACACGCTGATCGCCTCGATGCTGTCGGCAGGCTACGACCGCGCGGCAATGCGGTGGGAAGGCCATGTCGAGAACGGATCGGAGGCCGCGGCACTGCTGGCATTGGCCGATCCGGCGCCGAGCGGCCCGGCTTCATACGGTGTTTTCGACGCCTTTCGCGGCAAGGATACCAGCCCGGGCAAGATCAAGTCGCGGATGCTGGCCGCCGGGCTCGCCGGATTGGCGCGCCTGTCGCCCAACAACGCCGAGCGCGCGGCGAAGGAAGTCAACGTCCGCATCGGCGCGGAGAATGCCTGGACGCGCGCGCTCGACCGCGCGGTTCGTGCACAGCAGCCCGGCACGGTCGTGCTGCTCGCCGCGGTGGGGATGCAGTCGCCCGATTGGGCCGCCGTCTCGCCAGGGGCGGTGTTCCGCATCGTCGCGGCGCTGAACGCGGTGGGCCTGACCGGGGACGCGAGGATGATCGCCGCCGAGGCGGTCGCGCGCGCTTGAGCGCGTCGGACGCCGCGCTGATCGATCGTTTCCTGGAGATGCTCGCGGCCGAGAGCGGCGCGGCGGCCAACACCATTGCCGCTTATGGCAGCGACCTGCGCCTGGCCTCGGCAACGCTGGAGGGTGTGCTGGGCACCGCCAACAGCGAGGAGCTGGCGCGCCTGGCCGACGATTGGCGGGACCTCTCGCGCGCCACGGTGGCGCGCAAGTCGGCGGCGCTGCGGCGCTTCTATGCCTTCCTGGCCGAAGAGGGGTTGCGCGCAGACGATCCCGGCGCCGCCCTGCCGCGGCCCGGCACGGCGCGAGCCTTGCCCAAGACGCTCAGCCATCGCGATGTCGAGCGGTTGTTCGAAGCGGTCGCCGCGCGAATCGCCAGGGTGCCGGCCGACCCAAACGACCTGCGGCTCGCGGCGCTGGTGGAGCTGCTCTACGGGTCCGGCCTGCGCGCGAGCGAGTTGGTGTCGCTGCCGCGCAACGCGGTGGCGCCGGATCGCCCGTTCCTGATTCTGAAGGGCAAGGGTGGGCGCGAGCGGCTGGTGCCGATTTCCGATCGCGCGCGTGCGGCAGTCGCGGCATGGCGCGATTACGTCGCCGGCGATCGCGCCTGGCTGTTTCCGTCGGGTAAGGGCCATCTGTCGCGTATCAGGCTCTACCAGTTGCTCAAGGCGCTGGCCGCCGAAGCCGGTATTCCGCCCGACCGAGTCAGCCCGCATGTGCTGCGCCACGCCTTCGCCACGCACTTGCTCGAAGGCGGCGCGGACCTGCGCGCGCTGCAGTCGATGCTCGGCCATGCCGATATCGCCACAACGGAAATCTACACGCATGTCGACAGCCGTCGCCTGGTCGAGCTCGTCAACCAGCGCCATCCGCTCGTTGACGTAGGCCGCCGGCGGCCCTAACCGCTCCGGCCTGATGGCTACCTTTCTAGACTTCGAGAAGCCGATCGCCGAACTGCAGGAGCGGATCGACGAATTGCGCGCCACCGCCGCCGACGGATCGGTCGATATCGACGCCGAGGTGAAGCGGCTGCAGGACAAATCGGACAAGTTGCTGCGCGACACCTATGCCCGGCTGACGCCGTGGCAGAAGACGCAGGTCGCGCGCCATCCCGAGCGGCCGCATTTCAAGCATCTGGTCGCGGCGTTGTTCGACGACTTCATGCCGCTGGCGGGCGACCGGGCGTTCGCCGACGACCAGGCGATCCTTGGCGGCCTTGCCCGCTTCCGCGGCCGGAAGGTGATGGTCATCGGCCAGGAAAAGGGCGACGACACCGCGAGCCGGCTGAAGCACAATTTCGGCATGGGCAAGCCAGAGGGCTATCGCAAGGCGATCCGCTTGATGGAATTGGCCGACCGCTTCGATCTGCCGGTGCTGACGCTGGTCGATACGTCGGGTGCCTTCCCGGGCGTGCAGGCCGAAGAGCGCGGCCAGGCGGAAGCGATCGCGCGCTCGACCGCGGCCTGCCTCGAACTCGGCGTACCGCTGATCGCGTCGATCGTGGGTGAGGGCGGTTCGGGCGGCGCGATTGCGCTCGCCACCGGCAATCGCGTGCTGATGCTGGAGCACGCGGTCTATTCGGTGATCTCGCCGGAAGGCTGCGCCTCGATCCTGTGGCGCACCGCGGAGAAGGCCGCCGATGCCGCCGAGGCGATGAAGGTGACGGCGCAGGATCTGGCCAGGCTCGGCCTGATCGATGCCGTGGTCTCTGAACCGCTGGGCGGCGCGCACCGTGACCACGCGGCGGCGGCGACGGCGCTGGGCGATGCTATCGCCAATGCGCTGGAGTCGCTGGCCGGTCTCGATCGCGATGCGCTGCGCCGCGATCGGCGCGAGAAGTTCCTCCGGATAGGCCAGGGCTGATCCGCCTTATGGCGGCGTTCGGGCACAGCTTCAGCAGCGGCCTGCGACAACGCGCAACAGCCTGCATGTGATGAACCAAAAGAGAAAGGG
>JBQCHA010000178.1:0-2823 GCA_051955175.1 Sphingomonas sp. | reverse complement strand
CCGGCCCTGGTCGGATCGGCCGAGCCCAATGTGCCATTGCTGGCGAGCTGGCTGGCGTTGACCGTCGGAGGACTGGCGATGCTCGGACGGCGGCAGAGCTGGTGGTGGCTGGGCGCGCTCGCGGTGGCGGGCGGGTTCGGCTGGGGATTGCTGCTGATCGTCGGCGGGCTGCACGACGTGGCGGCGTCGCTCTCGGTCGGCTCGCTGACCCTGTTGCTCGCGATCGCCTTTCCGCTGGCTGTCGCCGGCACGCCGGGACGCGTGTTCCGCGTCGGCGCGGCGATCGCCGGCTGCGCGCAGATGGCGGCGATCGTCGCCACCGGCGGGTTCGTGCCGCTCGACTGGGGACAATATGCCTTGCTGTCGATGGCGGTGGTGTGGCTGTCGCGGCGCGAGGCGGCACTGGCCGACTTGCCCTTGGCCGGCCTGGGAACGGGCGCGTTGCTCGCCTTCGCCTGGCCCGGCCCGTCGGGGCGGATGCTGGCGCTGGTGTTGGGCGGCGGCGCCGCGATCTATGGCTTGCCGGCTTTGTGGCGGCTGTGGCGCGCCGAGGGCCGGCTGGGCGATGCGGTGCAGGTCGCCGCGATCGGCCTGGCGGTCGCGCTGGTCCCGGCGGCGCATTTCTGGTGGACGACGCCGCGCGCCGATTTCGCCGCGCCGGCGCTGATCGGCATGGCGATCGCCGCGGCGGCGGCGGGGCTCGGCTGGCGCCACGCCCTGCGGCGCGAGGATGCGCGATTCGCGATCGTCGCGGTGGCGGCGATCCTGCTCGGCGCGCTGGCCGCCGGATTGGCCGCGCCGCTCTGGGCGCTGGCGCCGGTCGCCGCGCTGGCCGCCCTCGCCGCGCTCACCCTCGGCCGCCTGGCGGAAGATCCGCGCATCGACCATGCCGCGCAAGCGATCGTCGCCGCCGCGATCGTCCTGCTGGTCGCTTATGATCCCGCCGAGCTCAACCGGGCGATCGGCCTGGCGGTCGGCGCGGCGCCGGTCACCGCATTGGTCCGCTGGGCGATCGGCGCGGCGACGATGGCCGCCTTCGCGCGCTGGTCGATGGATGCGCCGATGCGGCGCTCGGGCGAAGCGGCGACGGCGTTGCTGCTCTATGTCGCCGCGGCGCAGATCGTGCCCGCGGCGTGGCTGGCGCTGGTGCCGGCGGCGATGCTGGGCGCGCTGGCGATCGCCGGCCACCGCGGCCCCGCGCCGGCGCTGGCCGTCACCGCGTCGCTCGCGATCGGCTGGGCGGTCGAGCCGCTGATCACCTGGATGGCGGGGGCGGGCGGGTCGCTGGTCGGGGTGCCGTTCCTGCTCGACCTGGTGCCGCCGGTCGACGCGACCTTGATCCGCATCGCCGCGCCGGCGACCGCGCTGGTCGCCATCGCCTGGCGCGGCGCCTTGCCCGAGCGATTGCGCGAGGTCGGGACGATGGCCGCGATCGCGCTCACCACGATCACCGTGCATGCCTTGTGGAAGCATGTCTTCGCGATCGCCGACGTCCCGCACTTCGTCGCGCTGGGCATGGCCGAGCGTACCGTGTGGGAAGCGCTGCTGTTTGGCGCGGTGCTGCTCGCCTGGCGAGCGGGCGCGCGGCGGATCGCGACCGGGCTGGGGGTCGCCACCCTGCTCCATTTCATCTGGTTCACCGCGCTGCTGCACGATCCCCTGTGGAGCGAGCAATTCGCCGGGCCGTGGCTGGTCCCGGCGTTCGCCATCGCCTTCGCGTTGGTGTGGCTGTCGGATCGCGTGCTGCCGGGCCCGGGCGCCGACCGCGCGCGGGACGGGATCCGTATGGCGCTGATCCTGCTGCTCGCCGCCGCGCTGCTGCGCCAGGCGTTCCACGGCTCGATGCTGTCGGTGCCCGGAGTCAGCCAGGCCGAGGACATCGGGCGCTCGCTCACCGCGATCGCGCTCGCGATCGGTTTCCTGCAATGGGGCATCCGCCGCGCCGCGCGCGACTGGCGGCTCGTGTCGCTGGCGCTGTTGCTGGCGGCGGTGGGCAAGGTGTTCCTGTTCGATGCCGCCGGGCTCGACGGGCTGCTGCGCATCGCCTCGTTCGCTGCCCTGGGCTTCAGCCTGATCGGGGTGGGCTGGCTCTACAGCCGCTATCTGCCCGACGCGGCCAAGGGCGATACGTTGACCGATCCGTCACAATCCGCCGATACCGTCCCTGCGACATAGGGGGTTTGATGTCCGCACCTGATTTTTCGCTGCTCGCCAAGCGCCGCTTCGGGCCGATGTTCGTCGTCCAGTTCCTGGGCGCGTTCAACGACAACGCGCTCAAATATGCGATGCTCTTCCTCGTCACCTTCACGCTCTACAAGGGCGACGAGAACGGGGCGGCGTCGCTCGCGGCGCTCGCCACCGGGCTGTTCATCCTGCCCTATTTCCTGTTCTCCGCGCTCGCCGGACAGATCGCCGACGGCTGGGACAAGGCCAAGTTGATGCGGATCGTGAAGGCGGCGGAGATCGTCTTCATGGCGATGGGGCTTGCCGGCCTCGCGCTGCAATCGGTGCCGCTGCTGCTGACCGTCCTGTTCCTGATGGGCTGTCATTCGACGATCTTCGGGCCGGTCAAATATTCGATCCTGCCGCAGCATCTCGGCCCCAACGAGATCATGGGTGGGACCGGGATGATCGAGGCGGGCACGTTCCTCGCCATCCTGGCGGGGCAGTTGATGCCCAATTTCATTCCGCCCTGGGAAGCGGGCCTGGTCGCCACCGGGCTCGCGATCCTGGGATTCCTCGCCAGCCTGGCGATCCCGCCGGCGCCCCCCGCCAACCAGGGCGTGCCGGTCGACCGCAACGTGTTCCGCAGCACCTGGCAAG
>JBQCHA010000177.1:0-4252 GCA_051955175.1 Sphingomonas sp. | reverse complement strand
AGGATTTCCAGCAGCCGTGAAACGTCGGTGGGGACCAAAGTGGCCGGCCGACCGCAATAGAGGGCGAGCGACAGGTCGAGGAGGTGACAATACGATCGGATCGTCGTCCCGGGACCGGTGTGCCCCATGAGCTGGCTCACGGCATGCAGGGAGCCTGCGCCGAGCCGCTGATGACCCAATAGGCGATCGGCCACGCGGCGAAACCGCGCCGGGGAAACAACGCTCGCCAGCCGAGGCGGCACTGCGGGATGATCGTCGTCCTGCGGCAGCATCAGCGTCGCCAGCAGGTATGAGGCAAAGCTATGGCGCAGATGGTGGTGATTGATCCACTCGCTAGCAGCCGCCGCTTGCAAGGCCGCGTTGATCCTTTTGGCCAAGTCCGCCGCCTGCAAGGGCGAGATGGCGAGTGGCGGCCCGAACAACCAAGCCTCGAACCCTTCGCACCCGAGGCGAACCCGCGCATCGACCCTCGCCAGCAGCTGATCGAGCTCGGCGTCGTCGAGCAGGATGTCGAGAGGGATGATCCGGCAGCTCGTCTTGGTCTTCAAGGATCGCTCGCTATTCTCCTCGACGGTTAGTTCCACGCGGCCATCGGCCACTGCGACATCCCCGACGCGGAGCGCGGCCACCTCGCCTAGGCGCAATCCTGCCCGAAACATCAGCGTCGACATGTCGGCGAGATCGTGCTCCCCCGCCTTCCGAAACCGATCCGTCGCCCGCGCGAGTTCATCCGGCAGCACCAGATTGGCAGCGACCTGCCCCGCCCCGCCGAATTCCTCAAGATCGAGATCGAGGGGTTCAGCCCGATCCCTGTTTGCAAAGCGTTCGAAGGAGCACAGCGCCTTCACGCCACGGAGCTGGGCGGCCGGTGTCATCTGCCCCAGCATGTCGAGCAGAAAATTTTCAAACGGGCCCGCGCGGCATGTTATGATGTCGCCGCGCCAGCCGTCGAGTAGGTCGCATAGCGCGGCCAGATAGTCCTCGACGGTCGCCGGCGCGTAACCGATCGAGACGCGGCCCGCCTCTCTTCGCAGAGCGAAAAGCGCCCAGGCCCGCAGATATGAATGGACCGGGTTCGTGGGCGGCGGCAGAGCCTCGATCTCGGATAAGGCAGCCGATTTTCGTGCAACATGTGCAGCCTTACCGCGATGGAACGGCACGGCCGAATCCGTGGAGTGCTTCCTCAGCGCTGCCGTCTCCATCCACAGGCGGCGAGCAAGATGGCCCGGCGGCCGATCGACCCGTTTCGACGGCTGCCTCGACGACTTCGGCTCCGCCTCCCCCGGTCCGTAGACCACCCGCTCCCAAGTCGACGTCGGCACCGGGCGGGCCGGAACATTGCACTTGGCGTATGCCAGGACAGCGCCAGGTGCACGATAGCTCCAAGCCTCGGCGCTTTGCTCGATCAGGCGCCCAACAACCGCTCCTGCGATGCCGACCGCCGCTAGGCAATCCCGCGCGGATGCCTTCGGCGGGAGCACCAGCTGGTCGCGGTGCCACCGGAGAATCAACGCAGCGGTCAGCGGGTCCGCGGACCAGCGCCGAACACGGTCGACAAATGCGATCTCGACCGACACCAGCGTCCCACAGATCGTGATCGCATGCTGCACGCCGGCAATCCACGGTTGCCACAGACGATCGTCAAGCAGAGCGCCGCGGCGGATGGCCGAGTTGAGCATCTCGCCCATGCGGCGCACCGCTGCCGCATCATGGGCCGGTGCCGCCTCAACCTTTTCCAGCATGTTCATGGCGTGTCAGCGTCGGTTCGACAGGTCCGTGGCTTCCAGCCGATCCCGGCAAGAGCAGGATCCAGAACACGCGCAAGATCGGCGCGATACACGGCGGGGTCCAACGTGCTGGTGGCGTCCCAACTCGCGTCATCGATAGGCCCGTGGCCAAAAAGCGCGTATAGCGTCTCAGTGCTGCACCGACCGACCAACGCGGCCCGCAACCAGTGCCGGCCGGCGTTCTTCGGGATTCCCAAGGGCGCCATTGCCCGACCGACTGCTTCGCTGACGGGCAGCGGATCAACGGAGCCGGCATCCGACAGGTCGAACAGCGCAAGGTCGATATTCCCCCTCAGCTCCTTGATGCGCGCACCGGCCGCGGCTGATACCTCGGCCGTCAGACAATCCAGATGCTCCTCATAAAGCCGAAGCTGGTCGAACGCAGCGTCACATATCCAGACGAGGCGCCGACGCTTCGCACCCTCGGCCGTTTTGTCGGGAAGCCAGTAGAGCCGGGTTTCCGGATGGACCGCGCGCCGAGACGGCAATGACCCCGATGTGCCGCGGTGCGCGAGAGCGAAGCACAGCAGGCCGACGGTGTAGGCCGTCATCGCGCGGTGGCGTTCGGCGGCGTCGTGAGCCGCCTCGCGTAGATCGGCGCTCAGTAGGCCCACGAGTTCGCAGACCGCGGCGTCGGCTGGCGTCAATCGCTCGCCGAGATGGTTACCGAGCAGTTCGCCCGGGACGTCGCGATGCGCCGGCGGATCGATTGGCGAGATCGCAGAGAGATATGTGTCGAGAAGCCGTTCGTATCGGATTGCTCCGTAGTGGAGCACGGTCTTGGCCTTGGTCGCGACCTGCCCCGTGATCAGGGACGCTGGAACATCATCCCCGCCCCGCAAGCCGAGGATTTCTGCAGGGAGCCAACGCGCGATCGCCTCGGGAGTCGTGGTCGCCCGCCGCGCGCGATCAGCACCGAATGGATGGCGCGACGCGAGTAGCTGGGAGATTTGGGGCAACAGTTCGTCCCGGTGCTCAAACAGCGGCGACGGGGCGCCCGACAGATTGAAACGACCTGCCGACGAACGGCGTCGCAGTGCAACGCAGCGGTCCAGCAGCCGGGTCGTCAATTGCGTTGCCGGCAGGTAGACCCCTTCGGCCGGGTTGCACATGGCCGCGGAAACCCGCTTCTGCTGAAGCGCCAGCGCTCCTGGGAACCACCAGCCCCAGAGGCTCATCCGTCCAACGACGCCAGCCTCCCTACCTCCCAACCGCTCGCCGATCGGGATCATCTGGATCATAAAAGGTAGCAGTGCGGCCGGCTGGCGGCCGGTAACGAGCGACGACCAGAGCAGCAGACCTGCCTCAAGCGTCAGCAGGTCCTCGCTTGTATCAGCGACCCGCGACACGACCGTCTTCAGATGCGCCAACTCCACCCCGGTGAGCTGGCGCCAGCCGAGGGGGAGAGCGTGGAACTCGCGTAGGCGTCGACGCCTGAAGCCCGACAGTGCCGGGCTTCGGCGCTGCGGATCGATGTGCGCCTCGCCCATACCAATTACCTCCCGAGCAGATGAGCTAGCGATCCATGGTTGCCGGACAGTTTACGACGTCGAGACGCAGCTTGGTTCAACGACATTGTGGCGCAGAAAGACGGCGCCCGGTGGGCGCCAGAGAGATGGGCGGTGATGGGTGGTATCAACCACAGAGAGGAAAAATGACATGAGCAATACCCGTGCTTGGCGCGCGAAGCCGCGCACGCCCAAGCCGAACAGCCGGCAGAAGCGCAACGGCCTGTTCCTGGACGCCCACCCGGTCTGCCAACGCTGCCACGCGGCTGGATCGGTTCACGCCCACCACGTGCTTCCACAGGGTTTCCCCGGCCGGAATCATTGGCTGGCGATGCGGGCGCTGTGCGAGCCCTGCCACCTATTCGTTCACGCCCCGGTGCGATTGACGTTCTACACCGTGTGAAGCGGCGCATCGTCTAAATTCAATACGCTCGCCCAAACCTAATCGAGAGCCGATTTCCGCCGCACCGTGCTACCTACCGTTGAATCGTAACTGAATAGGCGGCCAAGCTATGCACGGTGCGACGGATGGATTTGAGGCCGATTATCAGCTGCCGCCGCTCGACCTGCTCAAGGCGCCGCCCCCGGGCAAGGTGGTCGATAAGGGCGCACTCGAGCGCAATGCGCGACTGCTCGAAGACGTGCTCCACGATTTCGGCATCGGAGGCGCAATCGTTGAGGTGCGGCCCGGTCCGGTCGTCACGATGTACGAGTTCGAGCCCGAGAGCGGCGTGAAGGCGAGCCGCGTCATCGCGCTGGCCGACGACATCGCGCGCAACATGTCGGCGATTTCCGCGCGCGTCGCCACCATTCCGGGGCGCACCGTGATCGGCATCGAGCTGCCCAACGCGCGGCGCGAGGGCGTCAACCTGCACGAGCTGGTCGCGTCGCAGAGCTTCGAGGACCAATCGGCGCAGCTGCCGATCATCCTTGGCAAGAACATCGCCGGCGATCCGG
>JBQCHA010000176.1:0-12170 GCA_051955175.1 Sphingomonas sp. | reverse complement strand
TGGAATTCTCACCTCACGCGGCACGACCCAGCTGTGGGTGGCACTGGACTCGCGCAGGTCCGGCCGGCGGGCCGGCGGAAATGCCGCCGGACCCGTCCGACGAAGCCCCCGGCTTTGCCGGGGGCCGGTCCAGCCGACAAGAACAGGGCCGGAGAGCACGCGCTCTCCGGCCCTTTTCTTTGGCCATCTTCCCTAATCGCGCTCAAAGCGCCGGCTCTGCGCAACCGTCAAGCCGGGCTTGCTTCGTTGAGGCGTCGCCTCCTTGAGAATGGCAAGACAGGGGTCACCCGCTTGTGCAGATCTCCCCCTTCGGAGAGAAGCGACGGGTCGCGCGTTTGGCGTGTCAGACAGACAGGAGGGTGCCCCATGACGAAGCCGCTGATCCTCGCCCCGAGCTTGTTGTTGCTCCTCGCGTGCAGCGGCGGCGGCAACGCGTCCGGCGGGACGTCGAACGCCAGCCCGACGCCAGCGGCGACGCAGACCGCGACACCCGGCCCGACGCCCTCCGGGCAGCCGGTCGCCGGCCTGCCTGCGGGGCTGCCCTTCAACGCGTCGCTGGAGGGGCATTTCGACAATCCGTTCGCGATCGCCTTCCTGCCCGACGGCGAGCTGCTCGTCACCGAGAAGCCGGGCCACCTGAAGCTGCGCGCCACCGACGGCAGCGTGCGCGACGTCGCTGGCGTGCCCGCGGTCGATTACGGCGGGCAGGGCGGCCTGCTCGACGTCGCGCTGGCGCCCGATTTCGCCAGCAGCCATGCCGTCTACCTGTCCTATTCGGAACCGGGTGACGGGGGCAGCAGCTTGGCGCTCGCCCGTGCCCGGCTGGTGACCACCGGATCGCAGCCCAAGCTCGATGGTCTGAAGGTGTTGTGGCACCAGATGCCGAAGGGTGACGGCGGCCAGTTCGGCGCTGTGATCGCCTTCTCGCCCGACCACCAGCATCTGTTCCTCGCCTCGGGCGAGCGGCAGCGCAAGACGCCGGCGCAGGATCCGAACCAGGCGCTCGGCAAGATCCTGCGCTTCAATCTCGACGGCACGGTGCCGACCGACAACCCGATGTATGCCAAGGGCGGCGTCGAGGCGCTGACCTGGACCACCGGTCATCGCAATCCCTATGGCCTGGTGTTCGCATCCGACGGCCGGCTGTGGGAAAACGAGATGGGGCCGAAGGGCGGCGACGAGCTCAACCTGATCGAGCCGGGCAAGAATTACGGGTGGCCCAACGCCTCCTGGGGCGACAATTACGATGGCTCGCCCATTCCCAAGCCGAAGGCGGGCGACGGTTATCAGATGCCGGTGCTCTATTGGGTGCCGTCGATCTCGCCATCGGGGTCGATCATCTACACCGGCTCGATGTTCCCGCGATGGGATGGCAGCTACATCGTCGGCGGCATGTCGGCGCAGGTGTTGGTGCGCGTCGTGCTCGACGGCGCCACCGCCCGCAAGGCCGATCAGTGGAATATGAACATGCGCATCCGCGACATCGCCCAGGCGCCCGACGGGGCGATCTGGATGATCCAGGATGGCGACAATGCGCAACTGATGCGGGTGACGCCGAAGCCCTAGGCCGCGCCGCTCACTCCCGCCGCAGCGCGTCGATCGGGTTGAGCGCGGCGGCGCGGCGGGCGGGGAAGAAGCCGAAGATCACGCCGATCACCGCCGATATGGCGAAGGCGATCAGGTTGATGCCGGGATAGAAGGCCCAGTCGACCTTCATTACCGGCGCGATCGCGGCGATGGCGACCTGCGCCAGGATCAGGCCGATCAACCCGCCCAAGCACGACAGCACGATCGCCTCGACCAGAAACTGCAGCAGCACCTCGCGTGCCACCGCGCCGATCGCGAGGCGGATGCCGATCTCGCGCGTGCGTTCGGTGACCGATACCAGCATGATGTTCATGATCCCGATGCCGCCGACGACCAGGCTGATCGCCGCCACCGCGGTGACGATCGCGGTCAACATCGTGGTGGCGCCCGACAAGGCATCCGAAATCTGCTTGGGATCGACGATGAAGAAATCGTCGTCCTCGACGGGCGCGAGGTGGCGGCGTTCGCGCAGCAGCCCGGTCAGCGACGCCTTCACCTCATCGGTGTCGTAGGCGGCGTCAGTGCCGACCAGCAGCGCCTTGATGTCGTTGGAGCCGAGGAAGCGCCGCTCGACCGTCTTGATCGGCATGATGATCATGTCGTCCTGGTCGCCATATTGCGCCTGCCCCTTGCTGACGAGCAGCCCGATCACCTCGCACGATACCCCGCGGGTCCGGAAGCGCTTGCCGATCGGGTCGGCGCCCTTGAACAGGTTGCTGCTGACGGTGGTGCCGATGATGCACACCGATTTGCCCGCCTGTTCCTCGGCCGAGGTGAAGATGCGGCCCTCCTGCAACGGCCAGGGCTGCACCCGGAAATAGGTGTCGTTCATGCCGAAGATCGTCGTCGACCAGTTGTTGCCCTTGTAGATCAGCGTGGCGCTGGTCTGCGCCTGCGGGGCAACGCCGGTGACGCCGGCGACCTGCTGTTCGATGGCGGTGACATCGGCCGGCTTGAAGTCGGACGGGCGCGACCCGCCGCCGCCGCGGCCGAACCCCTGACCGGCGTGAACCTGGAGAAGATTGGTGCCGAGATTGGCGATGCTCTTCTGCACCGCCGCCGCCGTGAGGTTGCCCAGCGTCACCATCGTCACGACCGCGGCGACCCCGATGACGACGCCGAGCACGGTCAGGAACGAGCGCAGCACATGCCGCCTGATCGAGCGCAGGGCGAGCACCAGCGTCGTTCCCAGCATCCTTGCCCCCTCCCTGCGCGCCCGGCGCGACAGATGATGCCGCGCATCGCCCGATAAGCGCAAGACTTTGGGTATGTTGTGCGGTGCGGTTTAGCTTCTGACGATCAGATAGTTCATGCGCGCCGCGGCGATCGGTCGGTCGCGCTCGTCCTGCCAGGCGATCGCCTCGACATTGGCGACGCGGGTGCCGAGCCGGGTGACGAAGCCCTGCGCGCGCGTCGGCTTCTCGCGCCCGCCGCGCATATAGTCGACGGTGACGTTGATCGGCTTGACGCGTCCGCCGCCTTCCGCCGCCAGCGCATGCTGCAGCGCGACGATCGCGGCGACCTCCAGCAGGCCGCCGATCGCGCCGCCGTGCAGGAAGCCGGGACGACCGACCACGTCATCGGCGAATGGCATCACCAGCCGGGGCGCACCGTCATCGTCCTGCTCCACGCTGAGGCCAAGCAGCTCGGCATAAGGGGGCAGCGCGCTCACGGCTGCGCGTCCAGGAACATGTAGGTACCGGCGACATGCGCGAGCGGATCGGCCGGATCGCCGTCATGCGCCTGGCCGCGAATGAAGGCGATCGCGCGGGTGATGCGATAGCATTCGCCATGGCCGATCACCGTCCTGCCGGGCGTGGCGGGGCGCAGATAGTCGATCCTGAGGTCCAGCGTCGCCTGCATCCGGAAATGGCCGAGCCGCTGCCAGATGGCCATGCTGGTCGCCATGTCCATCATCGTCAGGATCGGGCCCGAAGCGATGACGCCGCTCGCCGGATCACCTACCTGCGCCGGATCGTAAGGCAGCGCGAGCTCGACCCAATCGGGGCCATGCGCGTGATAGCCGATGCCCAGCCTGGCGCCGTGACCGCCCATGCCGCGCCGCGCGAACAGCTCGGGATCGAAGGGCAGGGCGGGGTTCGGCATGATCTCCTCGGGCGATGGCGTGGAGCGTCGTCTACACGCTTGCGGCGGCGCGACAAGGGCGGCGGGCGGCAAAGCTGTCAGCGATTTAACTAGGTCGGCATGCAGCCGCTGATTAGCGTCCCGCCATCGAACCTGAGGGGGGAAGCATGATCGACCTGTTCGCCATCGACATCGGCAGCATCGTTGACCTGGCGACACGCGTCGCCACCGCCGGCGCAATTCGCCTGGGCGAGGCGGTGGCGGCCGACGACGTGTTCGAACATGTCATCGGGGTGGCGGTCGTCGTCTACGCCCAAGGTTGATGCTGGTGGCCGACCTGGCCGCTGCCGGCGCGCGCCGGGCAGCGGCGCCGTCGCAGCGGCTGGCGGCGCGCTGGCGCGAGTCTGGGGCGTACCGCGCGCTGAACGCGCAGTTCGATGACGTTGCGGCGGATGCGGAGGCGGTCACCAAGCGGGCGCGGGCGCTGCTCGCCGATGACGGTTGGGTGGCCCCGCTGCTCGCGCCGCTGATCGCCGCGCAGCGGGGCGATCCGTGGATCGAGCCGCCGTTCAAGGTGAACCGTGAGGCAGGCAAGATCGGCGCGGTGCTGTACGACGGACCGACGGCCAGCGTGACGGCGAGCGTCATCTCGGCCGACTGGCTGGCGGCGATGCCGCGCCCGATGGCGCTGCTTGTGCCAGGACGCCTGACGGTGGTGCGCTATATACGTGCGGGCGGCGCGAAGCTGCAGCTGTGGCGCGCCGACTCCGTCGACGCGCAATTCACGGCGGCGGGTGCGGCGCCGGCCATGCCGATCGGCGTGTTGACGCTGCGCGACGGCATGGTGCTGCGGCTCGACGGTCGCTCGCGCGGCTGGTGGCTGGAGGCGGGCGGCAGCGACGTCGTGACGCTGACTGCCGTCGTGAAGCTCGGCGCCGCGCCGCTGATGCGCGAATACGCGCTGCCCCGTGGCGGTTTCCTGCGTTGCGCGACGCTCGACGACGGCGCCGCCCGCGCGCAGATGCTGCTCACCCTCTTGCGCGTCACGCGCCGCGCCGATGCCGGCGATCGGTTCGCGGCCGCCTCGCACGATCCGGCGCCGTTCCTGCGTTGGTCGGCGATGCGCGAGTGGCTGGCGCTCGATGCGCGCGCCGCGCTGCCGCGGCTTGCCGCGATGGCGGAGGCCGATCCGAACGAAGAAGTGCGGGGCGCCGCGACAACCACGCTGACGATGGTCGAACGCAACCTGGCGGCGCGGTCGTGCCAAGGCTGATCCAGCCCGACGAGGGATCGCCGATCGAGCTCGACGAGCTGGTGGCGACGCTTGACGCCAGCCCGGCCGACATGGCCGACGAGAACGCACTTGCCGAACTGGGCCGGCTGCTCGGGCGATTGGCGCGCAACCGCGACTTCCTCGCTGATCACGCCATCGACGCGCTGAAGGACCGCTATCGCGACGGCACGACGAACGGCGGCTATGGTGCACAAGTGCTGCTGCTGCGGCCGCCCAACGGCCGCTATCTGCTGCGCGCCAATTTCTGGCCGGCGCTGGACGACGCCGTGGTGCGCGCCAGCGGCACGGCGCCGTTCTTCTACGACCATGCGCACGACCACAATTTCTCTTTCCTGACCGTCGGCTATCTCGGGCCCGGCTATTGGAGCGACTATTACGACTATGATGCCGGGCAGGTCGTCGGCGTGCCGGGCGAGGCCGTCGCATTGCGCTTCGTCGAACGGGCGCGACTGTCGCCGGGCAAGTTGCTGCTCTACCGCGCGCATCGCGACGTCCATGTGCAGCTGCCGCCCGATGCCTTTTCGGTCTCGCTCAACATCCTGGCGGTCGATCCGGCGCAGAAATGGCGCGACCAGTTTCGGTTCGACATCGCCGCCGGCACGATCGCCGAGGCGCTGACGGTCACCGCAGCCGAGGCCGTGGTCGCGCTGGCGGTCCACTTCGGCGGCGAGGACGGACTGGACCTGGTCGAGGATTTCGCTTCCCGCCATCCCAGTGCGCGCATGCGCGTGACCGCGCTGGGCGCGCTTGCCTCGTCGCTGCCTGAGCCCTCGGCTCGCGCCGCCCTGTTCGAGCGAGGCGCGCAGGATCGGAACCCGCGCGTCGCCGCGGCGGCCGCGCAACGGCTGGCGATGATTGCAGCGTCCATCGAATCGTCTCCGGAACGGAGATAGATCGCGCCAAAGCGGATGCGTCCGGTGCTAGCCGCACGGCATGACGACGGCGTGCCTGTGCGAGGTTGGACGACCGGGCCTCGTCACGGCATTGGCGGGGCGGGGCATTGGTGTCGAATATACTGAGCCTCATGACCTCGCGAGCGTTCGCGCGCCGGCGGGCTGCGTCCTGGTCGCGGCGGCGACCGCCGGCGATATGAACCCGGGGTGGCTGCGCAGGGCCTGGCCTGGTCCGGTGCTGCTGGTGATCGCCGGCGCGCGCGAGGCTGATCTCGCCCGCGCACTCGATGCCGGTGCGGCGGACGCGGTGAGCGACCGTGCCGGCGACGCGCTGCTCGCCGCACGTATCGCCGCGCTCGCCAGACGGGGCAGCGCCGCCGCGACGGTCAGCGTCGGCGGACTGGTGATCGACTTGATTGGGCGCGCTGTGACGCGCGATGGCCGGCGCCTCGAGCTGCTACCGCGCGAATATGAGGTGCTGCTGCACCTTGCCCGCGCCGTTGGCCGCACCGTCACCCGCGAGGAACTGCGCGCAGCGGTGTGGGGCATCGGCTTCGATCCGGGCACCAACGCGATCGAGGTCCACGTCTCACGGCTAAGATCCAAGCTCGATCGCGGCCCCGCGCCGCCCATGCTGCTCACCGACCGCGGCCGCGGCTATCGGCTGGCGGCGGAGGATGAGCGGGCGGATTGATGGGGCCCCGCGGAAGTGGTCAGACGGCTGCCACAACCTTCATGCCGGCCCTGTTCCGGCATCCACAGCTAGCCGGCGCCGATGACCTAGAGTGGGGGGGCGCCGCAACTAACCGGACTGACATTCTCTCCGAACAGGGGCCCGGTGCACGCAGCCGCTTGGCGGCGCGCTGCTGCGCCGACGTTGCTCCGGGACGGGCCGGCGCGTAGACCTGAGGGCACCTTTAGGCGGGGGAGGAGCCATGATCGCGAATGCTCGAGCACGCTGCCGCCTCACTCTGACGCGCACGACAGGAGCATCGCGATGACCGCCGCTGATCGCGTCACCGTCGACATCGCTGATCACGTCGCCGATGTCCGCCTGACCCGCGCGGACAAGATGAACGCGCTGGACCCGCCGATGTTCGAGGCGATCGGCGCAGCGATCGATGCGCTGGCGCTGCGGCAGGACGTGCGATGCGTCGTGCTGTCGGGCGAGGGGCGGGGGTTCTGCGCGGGGCTCGACATGGTGAGCATGGCGGCCGGCGGCACCGATCTCGCGCGTGAGCGCAACGAGCAGGGTGCCATCCTGCCGCAGCATGTCGCCTGGGGCTGGCGCATGCTGCCGATGCCGGTGATCGCCGCGGTGCATGGCGTCGCGTTCGGCGGCGGCTTTCAGATCATGGCGGGCGCGGACATCCGCATCGCGGCGCCGGGCACCCGCTTTGCCGTTCGCGAGGTGCATTGGGGCCTGGTGCCCGATATGGCCGGTTTCACGTTGTGGCGCAGCCTGGTGCGCGACGATGTCCTGCGCGAGCTGGTCTACAGCGCCCGCGAGTTCGATGCGGCCGAGGCGTTGCATCACGGCTTCGTCACGCGCGTGGCCGATGAGCCGCACGCGGCCGCCATGGACCTGGCGCACGCGATCGCCGCGCGCAGCCCGCACGCCGTGCGAGGTGCGAAGCGCCTGCTCAACATGGCGCATGATGCCGATCCGCGCGCCATGCTGGCGGCGGAAACCGCGGAGCAGCTGCAGCTGATCGGCAAGGCCAACATGATGGAGGCGGTCGCCGCCAACCTGGCCAAGCGTCGGCCGCGGTTCGAGGATTGACCCGACACGGCTCGTCGCGGCGCGCTTGACGGCCGCTGCGAAATTGTTCTCTATGTGTTCCGGATTCGACTCGCGGGGAGAGATGCGATGGCTGCCGATCTGGTGTTCTATACCAATCCGATGTCGCGGGGGCGGATCGTCCGCTGGATGCTGGAGGAAACCGGCTGCGACTATGAAACCGAGCTGCTCGATTACGCCTCGACGATGAAGGGTGAGCCGTATCGGGCGATCAACCCGATGGGCAAGGTGCCGGCGATCGTTCACAAGGGCCATGTCGTCACCGAATGCGCCGCGATCTGCGCCTATCTCGCCGACGCGTTTCCCGAGGCGGGGCTGGCGCCGGCGCTCGATGATCGCGCCGATTATTACCGCTGGCTGTTCTTCGCTGCCGGGCCGCTCGAACAGGCGGTGACCAACAAGGCGGCCGGCTTCGTGCCGACCTCCGAGCGCGAGCGGATGTTCGGATACGGCACCTATGAACTTGCCGTCGACGTGCTGGAAAGGGCGGTGACCGCGCATTCGTATGTCGCAGGAGAGCGGTTCAGCGCGGCCGACGTCTATCTCGGATCGCAGGTGATCTGGGGCTTGCGGTTCGAGACCCTGCCCAACCGCGCTGCCTTCGCCGATTACGCCGAAAAGCTGTCGGCGCGTGACGGCTATCGGCGGGCCAATGCGAAGGATGATGCCCTGATGCCGGCACCTGAGGCGAGCGCCGCCTGAGCGGTGGCGCCGGCAAGCCGCTGCGGTCGGCGCTGACACCCTGCTGCTCACGCTGCGGAGGGGCCAGCGACACTGGCGTGCCGCGCCAGACAGGACGGGGGACGGCCGGCGCGGCACGCGTTGATCGGCCCTACTCCGGCCGGTCGCCCCGAGCCGCCTTGCGCGACACTCACCGGCGCGCGGATCGGGAGCTGCCGGACGGCTGGGATCCTATCCGGCGCCGCCAAGGAGTGGTCCGCCGGCCTGGCTTTCTCACTAACCCAGGTAACCTGGTCCGGGCTTTCGGGACGGGACGCCCGTCGCTGTCGACGGCTCGCGGCCGGGCGCGCTTCGGCAGGCGTGACGGCTTCGGAGAACCGGAACCTCCGCGCCGCCCGGCGAGTAGAGCGAGCGCGACAACGAGACGAGGAGAGGCTTCATGGGCGATAATCGCGCCCCCGCTGCGCTGCTGATCATCGACATGATCAACCGCCTCGATTTCGAGGGCGCGGCGCCCCTGCGCGAGGCGGCCGATCGCATAGTCGAGCCGATCCTGACGCTGCGCACCGCAGCGGACGCCGCGCGCCTGCCGGTGGTTTATGTCAACGACAACTATGGTGCCTGGCGGTCGGACACGACCAAGCTGGTCGAGGATGTGATCGGCTCCGACCATCCCGGTCGCGAACTCGCCGAGCGGCTGAAGCCGCGCGAACAAGACTATTTCGTGGTGAAGCCGCAGTTCTCCGGCTTCTATGCCACCACGCTGCCGGCGCTGCTGCCGCGGCTGGGCGTCGATCGCCTGGTGATCAGCGGTATCGCTGCCGACATCTGCGTGCTGTTTACCGCGGCCGACGCGCACATGCGCGAATACGACCTTTGGGTGCCGTGCGACGCCGTCGCGGGGGAGCATGACGAGCGCACCAGATGGGCGGTGGAGATCATGCGCAACAGCTTCGGCGCCGATACGCGCGCGACCGACGAACAGACGCTCGACGACTGGATCACGGCGACGCGATCGCGCGACTAGCCGCCCGCACGCCTTGCCCGCCGTTCCGCGGCGATCGCGGAACGGGCGAGCTTCTCCGCCGCCGCCGCCGCCCCGTCCGATTCGGTCGCGATGGAACCCACGAGCGGGCACGCGCGCTTGCCTGCCGCAGGCGAGGGAGACGGCAGTGAATCAGGCAGTGCACCTATTCGGCGTCAGGCTGGTCGGGGCGACGCCCGAAAACGGCAGGAAACTGGCGCTGACGCTGGCGCTGGTCGCGTTTGCCCTGATCGCCACCTGGGTCGCGCGACGCCTGACTGGCGCTGTCGCAGGAGCCGAACCGCGCAATCGTGCGCGCTTCTGGCTCCGGCAGGCGTTCAGCATCGTCATCTCGGCCATCGCCGTCCTCGGTGTCATCTCGATCTGGTTCGATGATCCGACGCGGCTGACGACTGCGCTGGGGCTGGTCACGGCGGGGCTGGCGTTCGCGTTGCAGCGGGTGATCACCGCGACGGCAGGCTATGTCGTCATCCTGCGCGGCAAGACCTTCAACGTCGGCGATCGCATCGTCATGGGCGGGGTGCGCGGCGACGTCATCGCGCTCAGCTTCATGCAGACCAAGATCATGGAGATGGGCCAGCCGCCCTCGGTCAATTCCAGCGACCCCCATGCTTGGGTGCAGAGCCGGCAATATACCGGCCGCATCGTCACGGTGAGCAACGACAAGATCTTCGACGAGCCGGTCTACAACTACACCTATCACTTCCCCTACATCTGGGAAGAGATGCGGTTGCCGATCCGCTATGGCGACGATCGCGCGGCGGCGGAGCGCATCCTGCTCGACGCCGCCCGGCATCATGGCGTGCAGCACGAGCATCTCGACGCCGACGAGCAGGCGGAGCTGCGCCGCCGCTATGGCATCCCGATCAGCGACGTCGCGCCGCGCGTCTTCTGGCGGCTCACCGACAACTGGCTGGAACTCGCGGTGCGTTTCGTCGCGACCGATCACGGCACGCGCGAGATCAAGGACGCGATGAGCCGCGAGCTATTGGCCCGCTTCGACGAGGCGGGCGTGGGAATCGCTTCGGCAACCTACGAAATCGTCGGCGTGCCGCCGCTCCGCCTGACGCCGGCGGCGTAGCACCCGGCACTCGGAGATAAAAAGGCAAAGGCCCCGGACCGGTCGCTGCTGCAACTGGTCCGGGGCCTTGGAATGGTGGGCGTTGCAAGGATTTAACTTTCGACCCCTGCGATTTCAACACAGTGCTCTACCACTGAGCTACACGCCCGAGAGGAGGGAGCCTTTAGCGGGGCTCGGCGGACGTTGCAAGCGCTGCTGCGCGGTTTCTTTACTGACCGCCCGAGAGCGTCTCCATGCTGAACAGGCGATCGACCTCCAGCACCAGTTCGCGCAGGTGGAACGGCTTGGACAGCACGCGCGCCTGCGGCATGGACTGGCCTGCCTTCAGCGTGACGGCGGCGAAGCCGGTGATGAAGATCACGCGGATGTCGGGCGCAATCTCCCCGGCACGTTGCGCCAGTTCGATCCCATCCATCTCCGGCATGACGATATCGGTCAGCAGCAGGTCGAACGATTCGCTCTCCAGCAACGGGATCGCCGCCGTGCCGCGGTCGACCGCGGCGACGGCATAGCCGGAGCGTTCCAGCGCGCGCACCAGATATTCGCGCATCACGCGGTCGTCCTCGGCCAACAGGATCCTGATCATCGTCTTTCCACTTCCCCCAACGCCGCGACGTTATGCGTGGGGGCGTTAACATTTTCCAGTGTCGGACCACTGTTGAGTGGCGGATTGCGGGACAGTTTTGGCGGGCCTACATTCGAGGTCCATGACGCCGGCCGCCCAATCGTTCGATCTGCATGGCGCGCTCGACGCGCCGGCGAGCCCGGTGGTCCTATCTGTCCCTCACGCCGGCCGCGATTACCCGTTGGCGCTGCGGGCGGCGTTGCGCGTGCCGCTGGAGGCGGCGGTGGTGCTGGAGGACCGCTATGTCGATCTCCTGGCGCTCGCCGCGCGCGGTGCCGAGACGATGCTGGTGCAGCGGCCGGCGCGCGCCTGGATCGACCTTAACCGCGGCGAGGGGGAGCGCGACCCGCGGCTCGACGACGGCGCCGATCCGCGCGCCGGGCTGATGCCGTCGGCCAAGCTGCGCGCCGGGCTGGGGCTGGTGCCGCGCCGTGTCGGCCGCGCCGGCGATCTGTGGGGGCGGCGGCTGAGTGGCGACGAGGTGCTCGCCCGGATTCGCGCGGACCATCGACCCTATCATGCGGCGCTGGCCCGCGCGCTTGCCGCGGCGCGGGCGCGATTCGGTGTCGCGGTGCTGCTCGACATCCATTCCATGCCGCCGCTCGACGGACCGGTGCTGGTGTTCGGCGATCGCTTCGGGCGATCGGCGGCGACGCGCTTCGTCCATCGGCTGGAGGCCGTCGCCGAGGCAGCCGGGCTGCGCCACGCACTCAACAGCCCCTATTCGGGCGGTCACATCCTCGATCGCCACGGCGCGCCGGCCGCCGGCGTACACGCAATTCAGATCGAATGGAGCCGGGCGCTTTATCTCGACGAGGCGCTGGACGCGCCCGGGAGCGGGCTCGACGCGGCGGCAGCGGTGCTGCGCCGGATGATCGAGGCGATCGCCGATGAAGCCGCCGCCCTGCCGCTCGCTGCCGAATAAAAAAACCACCTCGTGCGAGGCACGAGGTGGCCAAGGTTCAGGGAGGAGGTGCACGATGTGCACCAATCTCACCAGGCCATGAGGGTAGCGCTGGCGAGACGAGGCTAAGATAAGTGCAGGCGCAGCACGATGCAAGCCCCTGAACGGCGCGTC
>JBQCHA010000175.1:0-6829 GCA_051955175.1 Sphingomonas sp. | reverse complement strand
AGCAGCCGGCGGTGTTCGGCAGGATCGTGTAGCGCGACGGCGGCACCGCGTCGAGCAGGTTCGGCGCGTTCGGATCCTGGCCGATGTTCACGCGGCGGATCGCGACGGTGATGATCTCGGCACCGCTGACCTCGGTGGCGAGACGGGTCTGTTCGAGATCCTTGTATTTGCCGCTGCCGACCAGCAGGCGGGAGCGGTAGGTCTTGCCGGCGATGGTGAGGCCGGGGTCTGATTGCAATTGCGTTTCAGTGCTCGGTATTTCTTGGCTTGGCATTTGATTTCTCCTGCATACCTTCTTCCTCCCCTTCAAAGGGAGGGTTGAGGTGGGGATGGGGAGCCGGTCCACGCTCCGCTCACTTTTCACCCTCCCGTTCAAGGGGAGGGCCGGGGTGGGGATGGGTATCTTCGTCCGGATTGATTCCGCTCTCACCTTTCCCGTTGAGAGAATGACCTGTGGGACTGGATCAAAAGTCAGCCTTGCATGGAATCGCGCAGCGGCCGGAAAGACCACCCGCAACCCATTCACCCGTGCCGCTTGATTGCCCGCCAGCCGATGTCCCGGCGGAACTGCGCACCGTCGAAGCGGATTTGATCGACCGCGTCGTAGGCCTGCTTCTGCGCCATCTTCACGCTGTCGCCCAAACCCACCACGCACAGCACGCGGCCGCCGGACGTGACCAGCTTGCCGTCCCGCAGTTCGGTGCCGGCATGAAAGGTCACGCAGTCGGGCGTCTCCGCCGGGATGCCGGTGATGACGTCGCCCTTGCGCGGCGCGTCCGGATACCCGGCCGCCGCCATCACCACGCCGAGCGCGGTGCGGCGGTCCCATTCGAGTTCCACCTCGTCGAGCGTGCCGTTGACCGCGTGCTCCAGTACCGACAGGTAGTCGGTCTTCATGCGCGCCATAATCGGCTGCGTCTCGGGGTCGCCCATCCGGCAGTTGAATTCGAGCGTCTTCGGATTGCCCTTGGCGTCGATCATCAGGCCGGCGTACAGGAAGCCGGTGAACGGGATGCCGTCCTTCTGCATGCCGAGCACGGTCGGGTTGATGATCTCGCGCATCACGCGCGCATGCAGCGCCGGCGTGACGATCGGCGCCGGCGAATACGCTCCCATGCCGCCGGTGTTCGGGCCCTCGTCGTGGTCGCGCAGTCGCTTGTGGTCCTGGCTGGTCGCCAGCGGCAGCACGTGCCTTCCGTCGACCATCACGATGAAACTGGCTTCCTCGCCGGCGATGAAGTCCTCGATCACCACGCGCGCGCCGGCGGCGGTGTGCTGGACCGCGAGGCCGTCGCCGGACAGCATCATGTCGACCGCCGCGTGCGCTTCGTCGGCCGTCATCGCGACCACCACGCCCTTGCCGGCGGCCAAGCCGTCGGCCTTGACCACGATCGGCGCGCCCTTGCGGTCGATGTAGGCGTGCGCGGCGGCCGGGTCGGAAAAAGTCTGATACTCGGCGGTCGGGATCCGATGGCGCTTCATGAACGCCTTGGCGAAATCCTTCGAGCTTTCCAGCTGCGCCGCTTCCTTCGTAGGGCCGAAGATCTTCAGGCCACGTTCGCGAAACAGGTTGACGATGCCGGCAGCCAGCGGCGCCTCGGGACCGACCAAGGTCAGCGCGACGTGCTCGTCGCGCACGAAGTCGGCCAGCGCGGCCGGGTCGGTGATCGGCACGTTCTTCAAACGCGGATCGAGCGCGGTGCCGCCGTTGCCGGGGGCCACGTAGACCCGCTGCACGCGCGGCGACTGCACGATCTTCCAGGCCAGCGCATGCTCGCGGCCGCCGGAACCAACAACCAGAATTTTCATGGGATCAGGATGGTACGTTGACTGGGGATCGCCGGCATGCCGCGGGTCGCCGCGGCCGGTCGCCGGCAGATCGGTTGCGGCTGCCGCCGGGCCGTCGCACCAGCCTATCGGACCGATGCCCGGCGCAAATTGTCATGCGTCAATCACCGCGCTGGTGTAGACCTCTTGCACGTCGTCGAGATTTTCCAGCGCGTCGAGCAGCTTCTGCATCCGCGCCGCGTCTTCGCCGGTGAACACGGTCTCGGTGGAAGGCTTCATCACGACTTCGGCCATTTCCGGTTTGAAGCCGGCCTTTTCCAGCGCCTCGCGTACCTGGGACAGGTCGTTCGGCGGACACAGCACCTCGATGCCGCCTTCGTCGTCGACGATCACGTCGTCCGCGCCGGCTTCCAGCGCCGCTTCCATCAACGCATCCTCGTCGACGCCGGGCGCGAAGAACAATTGGCCGCAGTGCTGGAACAGGAAGGCCACCGAGCCCTCGGTGCCCATGTTGCCGCCGAACTTCGAGAACGCGTGGCGCACCTCGGCCACGGTGCGCACCCGGTTGTCGGTCATGCAGTCGACGATGATCGCCGCGCCGTTGATGCCATAACCCTCGTAGCGGATTTCCTCGTAGTTGGCGCCATCCAGGCCGCCGGTGCCGCGCGCGATCGCGCGGTTGACGTTGTCCTTCGGCATGTTGGCGTCGGCGGCTTTTTCCACCGCGAGGCGCAGCCGCGGGTTGGCGGACATGTCGCCGCCGCCCATCCGCGCGGCCACGGTGATCTCCTTGATCAGCCGGGTCCAGATCTTGCCTCGCTTGGCGTCGGTGGCGGCTTTCTTATGCTTGATGTTGGCCCATTTGCTGTGTCCGGCCATGGCGATGTTTCCTGCTGGGGGTGGTTATAATCGGTCGACGATTCTAGCATAGGGGAACCCCCGGAAATCCCGTTCCGCCGGGCCGTTTTCACCCCGTTTTGGTCCCGGATCGTCTCGAATCGTCCCTTTGACGGCACTCCCCCGATGGCAACATTTCGCGCCCCCTTTCACGCCTGCCCAACGGAACCCCGCCCATGACCCAGCCCCTCCCGATCGCCAAGACCGCCGCCGGTTTCAGCGAACTGCTGCCGGCGCTCGCCAACCGCCACGGCTGCATCACCGGCGCCACCGGCACCGGCAAGACCGTCACGCTGCAGCTGATGGCGCAATCGCTGTCCGACATCGGCGTGCCGGTGTTCATGGCCGACGTCAAGGGCGACCTGTCGGGGCTGGCCAAGCCGGGCACCCTGACGCCGAAGATCGCCGAGCGGCTGGCGACGCTGCACCTGTCGCCGCCGGCGTGGCGCGGCTGCCCGGTCACGTTCTGGGACGTGTTCGGCGAGAAGGGCCATCCGGTGCGGGCCACGGTGTCCGACCTCGGTCCGCTGCTGCTGGCGCGGATGCTGAACCTGAACGAGACCCAGCAGGGCGTGCTGCAGCTGGTATTCAAGGTGGCCGACGACAACGGGCTCCTGATCCTCGACCTGAAGGACTTGCGCGCGGTGCTGCAGCATGTCGGCGACAACGCGGCCGACCTGCGCACCGCCTACGGCAACATTTCCGCCGCATCGGTCGGCGCGATCCAGCGCGGCCTGATCGGCATCGAGGAGCAGCGCGGCGACAAGTTCTTCGGCGAACCGATGCTCAACGTCGACGACCTGATGCAGACCGACGCCGACGGCCGCGGCGTGGTCAACATCCTCGCCGCCGACCGGCTGCTGAACGCGCCGCGGCTGTATTCGACCTTCCTGCTGTGGCTGCTGGCCGAGCTGTTCGAGCACCTGCCGGAAGTCGGCGACCTCGACAAGCCCAAGCTGGTCTTTTTCTTCGACGAGGCGCACCTGCTGTTCGACGAGGCGCCGCGCGCGCTGCTGCAGAAGATCGAGCAGGTGGTGCGGCTGATCCGCTCCAAGGGCGTCGGCGTCTACTTCGTGACACAGAACCCGCTCGACATCCCGGACACCGTGCTCGGCCAGCTCGGCAACCGCGTCCAGCACGCGCTGCGCGCCTACACGCCGCGCGACCAGAAGGCGGTGCAGGCGGCGGCCGAGACCTTCCGGCCGAACCCCAAGCTCGACACCGCGCAGGTCATCACCGAGCTCGGCGTCGGCGAGGCGCTGCTGTCCTTCCTGAACGAGAAGGGGCAGCCGAACATGGTCGAGCGCGGCTTCGTGCTGCCGCCGGCGTCGCAGATCGGGCCGATCGACGACGCCGAGCGCGCGAAGCTGATGGCGTCCTCGCTGGTCGCCGGCGTCTACGACAAGCCGGTGGACCGCGAATCGGCCTACGAAAGACTGACCGGCCGCGTCGCCGCCACCCAGCCGACGCGCGAGGAAGCGGCGTCGTCGAGCAAGGGCGGTCCGATCTACACGCCGCCGTTGCCGGATGCGCCGGCAGCCTATCCGCAGGCAGCCGCGCCGGGACCGAGGCCGTCAGCAAGATCGGGACCGTCGGCCGACGATTGGGGGCGCGGGTCGTCGAATCCGGTCCCCGAACCGGCCTCCGAACCGACCCCGGCGCCGCGCGCCCGGCGTCCGGAACCGGCACCCGAACCCGTTCCCGAGGCCGCGCCCACAGGTACCACAGGCAGCCCGGGCAAGCCTGGCGGCGGCTTGGGCGGCATGCTCGGCGACGCGATGGGCGGCCTGTTCGGCGGCACCGGCATCGCGCGGCGCAAGGACACCGTGGTCGAGGCGATGGTCAAGTCGGCCGCGCGCAGCATCGGCTCGCAGGTCGGCCGCGAACTGATCCGCGGCGTGCTCGGTTCGCTGCTCAAGAAATAGGCCGGCCGCGCCCGGGAAGGAATATCGCCCGAACGTTCTGGCGCGAACTCTTTTATCATCCCGGATTCGATGCCGCCCCACGGGCGCATCCCATCGACGTATCGACATGCCTGCCATTCCGAACCCGGCGCCCGCCACCGCGCCCAACATGCCCAACGCCCCCGATCTGACCTTCGTCACCGCCTGCGACCTGCCCACCCGCTGGGCGACGTTCCGCCTGCACGCGTTCACCGAGAACGCGACCGGCAAGGAACACCTGGCGTTGACGCTGGGCGACGTGGCCGACGGCGCGCCGGTGCTGGCGCGCCTGCATTCCGAATGCCTGACCGGCGACGCGCTGTTCTCGCAGCGCTGCGACTGCGGCCCGCAGCTCGAAGCGGCGCTGGCGCGCATCGCGCAGGAAGGGCGCGGCGCGCTGCTCTACCTGCGCCAGGAGGGGCGCGGCATCGGCCTGGTCAACAAGATCCGCGCCTATCACCTGCAGGACGCCGGCGCCGACACGGTCGAGGCAAACCAGTCGCTCGGCGTCGCGCCGGACCAGCGCGACTACCCGATCTGCCAGCCGATGCTGCGGCATCTGGGCATCAAGTCGCTGCGGCTGATGACCAACAACCCCCGCAAGATTGCGGCACTCGAAGGCATGGGCATCGAGATCGCCGAACGGTTGCCGCTGGTGATCCCGCGCAACCCGTACAACGACCGTTATCTGAGCACCAAGGCCGACAAGCTCGGCCACCTGTTTCCTTCCTGATCCTTCCTGATCCGCCTCGTTCTCCGCCGCGCGGTGCCGGAACCAACGCCGCAGGCCGCGGTCGCCTTGGAAGGCGGCCCGTCGGCTGCGGCACCCGTTCATGACCCAACCCTTGCACGACAGCGACGACGCGTCGCTGCACCAGGCGATCGCGCGCGAGCGTGACACGCTGCTCGAACGTCTCGACCGCTGGCTGCAGACGCCGATGCTGGTGCTGGCCTTCGTCTGGCTGGCGCTGTTCGTGATCGAGTCGATCCGGGGACTGACGCCGCTGCTGCAGCAGCTCGGCTATCTGATCTGGGGCGCGTTCGCCGCGGAATTCCTGATCGGGTGGATCGTCGCGCCCCGCAAGCTGGACTACCTGAAGCACAACTGGCTGAAGGCGGTCTCGCTGCTGGCGCCGGCCCTGCGGCTGGTGCGGGTGGCGAGCCTGCTGCGCGTGCTGCGGCTGTCGCGGTTGGCCGGCGCCACGCGCGGACTGCGGCTCTTGCGACTGTTCAGCTCGGTCAACCGCGGCATGGCCGCGCTCGGCGCCAGCATGGGCCGTCGCGGCGTGGCCTACGTGCTGGCGCTGACCCTGATCGTCACGCTGACCGGCGCGGCCGGGATGATGACGTTCGAGCCGGATGCCTTGGGAAAATACGGCACCGCCCTGTGGTGGACCGCGATGCTGATGACCACGATGGGTTCCGAGTACTGGCCGAAGACGCCCGAGGGCCGGCTGCTGTGTTTTTTCCTCGCGCTCTACAGCTTCACGGTGTTCGGCTACGTGACCGCGGCGCTGGCGACCTTCTTCGTCGGGCGCGACGCGGAAGACCCGGACGGGGGAGTGGCCGGCGCCGCGTCGGTGGACGCGCTCAGGACGGAGATCGCCGCGTTGCGCGAGGAGATTCGCATGCTGGCGCGAGACCGGGCGCGTTGAGGCTGCTTCGCGGTTTACCGGGCGCCGTCGTTCCGTTCGCCGCGTTTTGCCGCGTCTCGCGGCGTTCAGGCGGACGCATGGCCCGTGTAGAAATGCGCGCCGGCCGGTAAAACCTGCCATCGGCCTGCGCCGAGCTGCCGGCCAGCCGTTCCCGTCGCGCCGGGCACGTTTCTCGCAGCGCATGGTCGAATCGTCATGATGAAAGGATGCAGGGCATGAACATTACGCTCAAGAAAGCCGGCGACCAGGTGATCGTGATCACCGGCGCGTCGTCCGGCATCGGCCTGACCACCGCGCGCAGCGCGGCCCGGCGCGGCGCCCGGCTGGTGCTGGTGTCGCGCAACGGCGAGGCGCTCGAAAAGCTGGCCGACGAATTGCGCAACAGCGGCGGCGACGCCCATGCGGTGACGGCCGACGTCGCCGACGTGCAGCAGGTCCGCCACGTCGCCGACGAGGCGATCCGGCGCTTCGGCCGCATCGATACCTGGATCAACAACGCCGGCGTGTCGATCTTCGGCCGCTTCGAGGACGTGCCGCTGGAAGACC
>JBQCHA010000174.1:0-2847 GCA_051955175.1 Sphingomonas sp. | reverse complement strand
CGGTCTGCTGACCGTGCGGGCGCCGCAACCGTCGGGCCGCTCTATCGAGGATCAGAAACCCGAACTGGAGATCGTGCTGATCCCCCAGCGCGCCGGCACCGATCCCTCGATGAGCGCGGCGATCGAATATCGCCTCGTCATTCGCAACGTCGGGCGCGGCGACGCGCGCGACGTCGCGTTCGGCCTCTATATGCTCAGCGCCAGCGCGCGTCAGGCGGCCGACCTGCAGGCGATCTTCGCCGCGCCGGTCGACAAGCCGGTGGTGGCGCCGTTCGAGATCCGCGCCGGCAGCCAGGTCGAGCTGACCGGCACCGCGATGCTGCCGCGCGAGAACCTCAACGTCATGACCATCGACGGCAAGCCGTGGTTCGTGCCGGTGCTGGCGATGAAGGCCGAATATCGCTGGGGCGAGAATGTCGGCGCGCCCGGCGTGGCGACCGCCGCGCACATGATCGTCATCAATCGCGGGGAAGGGGCCAAGCTCGCGCCCTTCCGCCTCGACGGCAGCCCGCGCATGCATCCCCAGGTGGCGGAACGCCGGGTGGCATGAAGCATCTCCACGCCCGCGCACCGGCTTTGTCTTGCGCCTGATCATAGGCGCGATTGCCGGCTTGTCGCTGATTGCCGTGGCGATCCTCGCGGTGGTGATCGCGCTCGGGATAATCTTTCCGTACGAAGCGCCAGCGGGCTTCACGATCGTCGAAATGTGGCTGGTTCTGGCCACGGAATTGCTGCTGTGGATCGCGACCAGTGCCATAGCCGCGGTCGCGGCGATGAGCGGCAGTTGGTCCTCGACATGGATCGGCATGGCGTTGTTCGTGGTACTGTCTCGTTGCTGGCGTTCACCTCCCATCACGGCATTGGCGCCTATTGAGGCGTGAAGCGCCATCCGAACCTTCTGTTCGGGGGCGGCGGTAGGGACGCGCGCCCCGGTCGGGAGATGCGCTCCCGTTTCCGTTTATCGTTATCCCCGCGAAGGCAGGGACCCATCTCCTACTGTCGCCAGCGTTCGACCGCCGTGGCCAGGGTCCGCGATGGAGATGGCCCCCTTTCGCGGGGATGACGGAGGGTAGGAGGCTGCGAAAAGGAAAAGGGCGGCCCCATCGCTGGGACCGCCCTTCCTGTTTCTGCTGACCGTCACGGGAACAAGTCCCATGACGTCGGACGTGGCGTATAGCCACGCCGGCCGGCCTTGCGGGGATGCGAGCCGGAACGGCTCGTCTTCCCCGCTGCGGCTTACTTCAGCTCGACGGTGGCGCCGGCCTCTTCGAGCTGCTTCTTCAGCTTCTCGGCCTCGTCCTTGTTCACGCCTTCCTTGACGGCCTTCGGAGCCGACTCGACCAGCGTCTTCGCCTCGGTCAGGCCGAGACCGGTGATCGCGCGGACTTCCTTGATGACGTTGATCTTCTTGCCGCCGTCGCCGGTCAGGATGACGTCGAATTCGTCCTTGGCCTCTTCGGCCGGAGCCGCACCGGCGCCGCCGCCGGCCGGAGCCGCAACCGCAACCGCGGCGGCGGCCGAGACGCCCCACTTCTCTTCGAGCAGCTTCGAGAGCTCAGCGGCCTCGAGCACGGTCAGTTCGCTCAGCTGGTCAACCAGCGCGTTCAGGTCTGCCATTTTCAATTCTCCATGTGGGCCGCATGGGGCCCGAGTTTCAGTTCAACAGTCGAAAGATCTTAAGCGGCTTCCTTGGCCCCATACGCACCGAACACGCGGGCGAGCTGACCGGCCGGCGCCTGGGTGATGCTGGCGAGCTTCTGCGCCGGCGCCTGAATCAGGCCGACGATCTTCGCACGCAGTTCATCCAGCGACGGCATGGTGGCCAGAGCCTTCACGCCTTCGACGTTGAGAGCCGTCGCGCCCATCGCGCCGCCGACGATTTCGAGCTTGTCGTTCGTCTTGGCGAAGTCGACCACCACCTTGGCGGCGGCGACCGGGTCGATGGAAGTGGCGAGACCGACCGGACCCGTGAGCATGTCGCCCAGCGAGAGGTAGTCGGTGCCGTCGAGCGCGATCTTGGCAAGCTTGTTCTTCGAGACCTTGTAGCTGGCACCGGCCTCACGCATCTTCGTCCTGAGCTGCGTCGACTGGGCGACGGTCAGGCCGAGGTTGCGGGTGACGACCACCACGCCGACCTCGGAGAAGGTCTGCTTGAGATCGGCGACGGCTGCGGCCTTTTGACCACGATCCATGCCATTCTCCACGTTCTGGACCTCTCGCCCGAAGGCGATCGGTCCGGTTCAAAGCAGCCGCACGGATTGCTCCGCACGGCCAGTTTCTCCGTCGATGGGGCATGGCGCCGGCCGCTGTCTTCATGGAGAGCGGCAGTCCCTTGCACGCGGCACGAACCGCGAGCGGGCAAATTCCATTCCCCGTCTAGGCAGGAGATTAAGCGGGAAACCCGCACCTGCTGTCTCGGACGGTAACGCGAGCAGAGGGCCGAGCCCATCTCGCGAAGAGCGCGCCTATACGGGGATTTGGGGGGAAGTCAATTGTCCCCGGAGTGACGTGCTGGCTTCGTTCGACTCGCCCCGGCCAACGACGCTTACCGCCATCCCTTCGCGCGCGCGGCGCGTTCGCCCACCGCGTCGAGCGGCTGTCCTGCCATCATATCCTGCGCCGCCGCCATCAATTCCGGATCCGTCGAGCCGGCCTGTATATAGGCGCCGCGATTTTGATCGGGCCCGGCGCCCTGCTGCGTCCGGCGCAACGCCCAGCCGCCGGCGTCGCGACAGGCGATACCGTCGGTCGCGGCCGTGCTGAAGACGCGGCAATAGGCGCCTTTCCTGTCGCGGAAGCTGACCGCGATCCTGACCGCGCCAGTCGCGCCGCTCGCCTGTCGCTCGA
>JBQCHA010000173.1:0-8557 GCA_051955175.1 Sphingomonas sp. | reverse complement strand
GCAACGCCTGGCGTGCGAGCGCCAGTTCTTCGACTGGGCGCCGACCGTTCCGCGGTATCGGAGCTGGATACGCCACGACAAGCGTCTGTCGAGCGATTTCCAGCTGCAGTATGAGGTCGCCCACAATTTCCGCGCGCATGTCGAGGCACAGCTCAATTTCCGCAACCAGGAGCTGAACGACAACAATTACTCGATCGATCTCGGCCGCTATCAGCGCTTCCAGCTCGATCCGGCGATCGGCAACCTGCAGCCGCAGGTGGCGCTGGGCTCAGCGAACGTCAACGCCAACCACGTCGTCACCAGCCTGACGACCGCGCTCAATTCGGTGAACATCGGTAGCGCGACGGCGCCCAACTATTCCGGCGCCGACGGCATCATCGGCGTCCAGGCGCGTGATTTCAGCTACGATCAGAATTCGCAATATTATCAGACGGGGTTCGACTGGAACCTCGGCCCGCTCAACCTGAAGGGGCTGGCCTCGCACTCGGTTGCCACCACCAGCGGCAACACCAATTCCTATGCCTTCTCGACCAGCGTCAGCGGCCTGACGATCGACCGCGACAATGCACTCGGCACGCCGTCGTTCATCTTCCCCGGCTCGTTCGACCCGGCGGACCCGACCTCGTACTCCAATTTCGATCAGGTCGGTGCCGACGGGCAGCCGCTGATCCAGTCGGGGCCGACGCTGCAGTACCGGCCGACCTGGGGCCGCAGCAAGGAGGACCAGCTGAAGCTCGACGCCGATTGGGATACCGGCTCGCCGCTGCTCAACCGGCTCGAATATGGCGGGCAGTTTCGCTGGGCGACCTACAAGGCCTATAACGGCGGCGGCACCCGCCTGATCGATCCCGCGACGGGCACGTATCAGACCAGCGCCAACCAGAACATCTACACGGTCATCACCGACACGCCCCCCGCTAACCCCGCGGCGAACACCGTCTATCTGACCTCCTCGCAATATCAGCAGCTGCTGTCGCAGACGACCGGCACGATCCCCGGCGCGCCCCTGTTCTCGACGCTGCAGAACGCGCCGTCGGATGCGCCGTCGCAACTCGCCATTCCGAAGTTCAATTCGGACGTGCTGGGGAAGTATTACGACCTGTCGAACTTCAATCACAATCTGCTGTTCGCCGCTGACGGCCAGCCGCAAATACCCGCTTACCAGATCGATGAGACGATCGCTTCGGCCTATCTGATGGGCGACTATTCGCTCCATGTGTTCGGCATGGCGCTGACCGGCAATTTCGGCGTGCGGTACACGCATACCAAGGATCAGGGGACCGGCACCTACAAGCGCACCGAAACCCGTATCAAGCCGGGCAGCGGCGGCGGCACGGAGACGGTGACCGTCAGCGCGGATTCCGCGTCGCTGTCACACAGCTACACCGACTGGCTGCCGGCGGTGAACGCCAACCTGGCGATCACCCCGACGCTGTTCCTTCGCGCCAATTATGCCAAGAACCTGGCGCGTCCGAAGCCGACCGATCTCGTCCCCAACATCAACTGCAACTTCGATACCGTGGATGTCACCGACGAGACGACCTGTTCGGCCGGCAACCCCGATCTGCAGCCTTATCGCGCCGACCAATGGGAGGTGAACCTCGCCTGGTATCCCAACCGCGATACGCTGGTCAGCATCGGCTATTACAAGAAGTACGAGAGCACGTTCATCATCCCCAACGTGACGCGGGATAACGTCGACCTGTTCCACGACGGCAGCACCTACACCGTGCGGCAGTCGGTGAATGGCCACGGCGCCAAGCTCGACGGCATCGAGGTGAGCGGCCAAACCGTCTTCTCGTTCCTGCCGCGGCCGTTCGACGGGTTCGGGGTTCAGGCGAATTTCACCTACGCCCGCGCGATCCAGACCAACCTGACGAACGATGCCACCAACGCGGATCTCAAAGATTATCCGGGGCTGTCGAAATACACCTACAACGCCAGCATCTTCTACGACAAAGGCTGGCTCAACGCGAAGCTCGCCTATAATTATCGCTCGAGCTGGCTGGTTGTCGTAACCGACAAGAACAACGGCAACAATCCGATCTACCGCCGTGGGGAAGGATATCTCGACGCGAAGGTGACGTTCCGGCTCAACAAGTTCCACACCAATTTGTTCGTCGAAGCACAAAATCTGACCAACGAATATTCGGAAAGCTATATCAACAGCGACATGCCGATCGATTATTATTCGGCTGGCCGTCGGTTCTTTGTCGGCTTCCAGGCCAAGTTCTGACGACAAGCGTCGCTCAGCCTGGTTCCTCCCTGGGGTGCCCCTCGCCGGGCGCCCATCTTTTCAGGCGATAATGCGAGCCGCCATGCCCTCGTGCGCGGCGGTGCCGACAAACTGCTCGATCCGCAGACCCGGCGCGTCATGAGCCTCGATCGCCGAGGTGAAGGAGGCCGGCACATCGCTGCCCCATCGCACCGTGCAGCGGCGCAGCGTGACTCCGGCGGCATGACGGATGCTGATGCCCGGCGTGTCGTGCGGCTCTAGCGCTGTCACCGCCGTCGTCGGGCGGTTGTCGAACACGCCGCCCGGGTAGGATGTCCAGCGGTCGAACGTCACATCGACCTGGTCGAGCGTGACGTTATCGACCACACCGCCGCCCAAGCCGGCGATGCGGATGCTGTTTTCCGCGCGCCCGGTCACGCGCTCGACCCGCACCTTGCGGATGGCGCCCACGGCAACGCCCGGTGCCCGGGGAATCGCGGTGAATGAAATCGCCTCGCCGCGTCCCCACCAGGGCAGCGAGAAATAGCGCGAGACGAAGCTGATCTGGCGAAAGGTGACGTTCGACACCGTGCCTTCGTCGCGCAACTGGATGCACAGCCCACGTGCGCTGCCCCGGATACGGCATCGCTCGAACAGAATGTGGTGGATGTCCTGCACGGTTTCGGTCCCGATCTTCAGGCCCGAATCCTGTGTGTCCAGGACGCAGTCGCTGACGTGGACGTGGTGCGACGCGCCGTACTGCTCATGCCCTTTGGTCGTCTTGACGACGATCGCGTCGTCGCCGCAGGTGATGCGACAGTTGCGGATGCGGACGTGCTGGCAATGGTCGGGATCGATCCCGTCGCAATTGGGCACGTCCTTGCGGTTGTTGACGGTGATGCCCTCGACCAGCACATGACGGCAGCCGATAAGGTGGATCGTCCAGCTCGGCGCATCGACCAGCCGGATGTCGCGGATCAACAGGTCCGCGCAATCCTCCAGCACCAGCAGGCGCGGGCGGAACGGCTTCGGGATCCACCATTCGTTGACTGCATCGTAATGGTCCATGAAGTCGCGCGCATGCCCGTCGATCGTACCGCCGCCACTGATTGTCAGCCGATCGGCGCCGTCGGCGCGCAGTACGCCATCGGGCGCGCCGGCATAATGGGCCGGATCACTGCTGACCCGCAGCGTTGCGCCGGCCTCGACATGGAAATCGATCCCGCCGGCGAGCCGCAGCGGCCCGACGACATAGGTGCGCTTGCCGCCGATCAGCACGCGGCCACCGTGCGCCGCGGCGCGATCGATCGCCCGCTGGATCGCCGCCGTGTCGAGCGTGTGGCCGTCGCCGACCGCGCCTTCATCGCGCACGTCGACGATCATCCGCGCGCCACGACCGAGAGCGGGCGCGGCAGCCGCCGCAGCAAGGCCGGCGAGCGCCGCGCGGCGGCTCGGCTCAGCCATCGGGATCGCCCACGAAAGATACGTCCCACACCTTCGACAGCCGTGCCGTGCCTGCCGGGCCGTCGACGGTGAGCATGACGACATATTTGCCCGGCCGCGCATAACGGTGGATCGGATCACGCGCGTCCGAGCTTTGTCCGTCGCCGAAATCCCAGTTCCAGCGCGTCACCTCGCCGTGCGAGTCATCGTGAAAGGCAACCACGCGGCGGTCGCGATCGACGATGGTGAACGACCAATCGGCGGCGATCGGCTTCTGCCAGCGCGCCTCGAGCGGCATCAACTTGAACGCGCACAGTTGGGACGCCTGTCCATACATCGTATGCTCGCTCGACAGGTTCCAGAAGCCGTGTGCCTTGCCCGGCCCGTCATAGTCGATCGCCGCCCAGGCGAGACCGAGGATGTGGTTCTCGGCCAGTGTCGATTCGACCGATTTCGACGGCCCGTCGGCGCTCGCGAAGTCGAACGGCGTGATCCAGAACTCCATCACCAGCTTGCCGGGCTGTCCCGGCTTGAAGTCGTAGTGATAGGCGATGTTGGCAAAGGGCAGCCGCTTGATCCACTGCGCCTGCGGACCCCAGGCAATGGCCCAGTCCTTGCCGGCTGCGGGCGTGAAGATGTGGTAATTCTGCGCCTGCTCGCCCTGGAAGTCGAACCAGGCGTCTTCGTCGGAGATGTAGCCGCCGGGTGGCGGCCGCTCCCCCGGCGTGGGGTGGCGCGGCGCGATCTCGGGATGGAAGCGCGCGATGAAGGGGCCGCCGGAGCGATTGCCGTCGACCGCCAGCTCGAACGTGTCGTTGTGCAGGCCGGGATCGGCGAAATCCCAGTAATCATCGGTCGCCTCATACAGGAAATAGAGCCGGTTCAGCCCCTTCACCCAGGCAACCTTGACGCTGACGTCGAGGGTCTTGGCATCGGGGTGACGGCGCAGGCCGTCGTCGGAGGTGAGCGCAGCGTTACCGATCGCATAGTCGGCACCGACGGTCGACCAGTCGCTGTCCTCGCCGTCGATGCGCGGGATGGCATTGGCGGGGAATTGATAGACCGGAAAGAAGGTGCGCGCACATTGCGCCAGTGCCAGCGCCGGGGTTGGCGCCAACATCCCAAGGGCGGCGGCGATCGGCGCCAGCCGCCTCATGCCGCCAGCATGTTGCCGTAACCGATGACGCCCGTGGCGATCACCAGCAGCGCGATGCCGGACCAGACCAGCGCCCTGGTGCCGCGCGTGGCATCCTTCCACTCGCGGAAGCCGAACCCCCATAAGGTGCCGAAGATGATGATCGACGCCATGTGCAGCGTCCACGACGAGAAGCCGTAGCGGCCCATCTGGCTTTCCCCCATCGTGTAGAAGAAGAACTGGAAATACCAGGTCGTGCCGGCGAGCGCGCTCCACAGATAATTGGCGATGAGCGGCGCCTTGCCGGGCGCGGTGCCGTCCTCGTGCAGCTCGACGGGCTCCAGTCCCCCGCCCTGCCCCGCAGTCGGCGACTGCGCCGCCGGGCCGGCCTCGGCCGCCACCGACGCGCCGATCCACTGGCCCGCGCTGCGGTTCTTGGCGATCAGCCAGGCGCACCAGATCGCGTTGGTGATCAGGCCGCCGAACATGACGAGGCACAGGATGGGCAGCCCGGTCCACAATGGCCCGGTGCCGCGCGCCGCCGACAGCGCCTTGATCGGCTCGCCGGCCGCCAGCCCGAACGCGAAACAGGCCGACATGATGCCGGCGAAGATCGCGACGGCGATGCCCTTCCTGAAGTTGAACTCGGCGACCACCGCGGCCTTCTGCTCGGCCGATAGCATCGCGTCCTTGCGCGCGCCCGCGACCGCCACGACGATGATCCCGAAGAGCGTCAGCGCGATGCCGCCGAGCACGATGTTGCCCGACAGATGCGCGAGCAGCTGGTCGTAGAAGGTGCCCTGGAACAGCGGCGGTATCAGCGTGCCGAACACGGTGCACAGCCCCAGCACCACTGCCATGCCGAGCGAGAGCCCCAGATAGCGCATGGTAAGGCCATAACCCAGTCCGCCGAAGCCCCACAGCACGCCGAACACGATCGGCCAGACGATCACCGGCGTCGGCGCGGCGCCCAGCGTGCCGAGCAGGTCGCTGGTGCCGATCGCGGCGATGATCCACGGCGCGAGCAGCCAGGAGAAGATGCCACCGGTGAGCCAGTAGATTTCCCACGACCAGCGCTTCACGCCCTTGAACGGTACGTAGAAGCTCGCCGAGGCGAACCCGCCCAGCCAGTGATAGACGACGCCGATCAGCGGATTGCCCATGCGTCGCTCCTAAAGGCCCAGCCCGAGGCGGTAGATGCGGTCGGCGTTGCGGCCGAACAGGTCGCGTCGCTCGTCGTCGGAAAAGTCGGCGACCAGCGCGTGATAGGCTTCCAGATAGGCGTCGAACGGCGCGAACAGTTTGTCGGTCGGGGAATCGCTGGCGAACATGCAGCGTTTGGTGCCGAACAGCTCGATCGCCTCCAGCAGGAACGGGCGCACCTTTTCCAACGACCAGTCGCGATAGATGAAGCCCAGTCCCGACAGCTTGATCGAGACATGGTCGAACGCCGCCAGCGTCTGCAGGCCGTGGCGCCAGCGCGTCACGCCCTCGCGATCGCTGGTGACCGGCATGCCGACATGGTTGATGATCACCGGGATATCGGGATGCCGCGCGATCAGCGGCGCCAGGCCCGCCATCTGCCCGGCATAGCATTGGAGGTCGAACGACAGCCCGTATTTGGCGAGCAGGCCGTAGCCGCGCCACCAGTCATCCTCCTGCGTCACGTCGTGCGGCGAATAGGTGCGCATCGGGTTGATGTGCCAGTTGACGATCTGGCGGATGCCGCGGACGTGCGGATGCGCGGCATGGCGTTCGAGCAGCGGCTCGACGTCGTCGCGGTCGAGCGGCGCATAGGCGACGATCGCATTGGGCATGCCGCGCGCCGCCGCGATCCCCTCCAGCCATTCGGTCTCGTCGATCGCCTGATCGGGCGCGGCGCCGGCATCGATATGGACGATGCCCTGCACGTTCCACTTGGCCGCATCGGCGAGATAATCGTCGAGCAGGTGGTTGTGCGCGATCGGCTCGGTAGATCCGTTCGGCCCGCCGTCGTCGAACGGCGGGCTCAGCCATGGATAGCGAATGTGGTCGAGGTCCCACAGATGGACATGGGCATCGACGAACGGCGGTCGCGTCATTGCAATCCTCTCCGGGAAATCCTCGCCGGGGGCGCGGCGTCCGGCCTTCCGGATCGCTGCGCTGCTGCATCAAAAGGTCGTGCGTCCCCCCGACGTGTCGAAGGTCGACGCGGTGGTGAACGAGCATTCCTCGCTGGCCATGAAGCACACCATCGCCGCCGATTCCTCGACTTCGCCTAAGCGCCCCATCGGGATTTTCGAGCGCATGTAGTCGACCTGGCTCGGCGGCAACTGCTCCAAGATCGGGCTGTCGAACGTTGCGGGGGTCAGCGCGTTGGCGATCACACCCTTGGTGGCGAGTTCCTTGCCCAGGCTCTTGGTCAGCCCGATCACGCCGGCCTTCGACGCCGAATAGGCCGAGGCGTTGGGATTGCCCTCCTTGCCGGCGACCGACGACACGTTGACGATCCGGCCATAGCCGCGCGCCACCATGTGCGCGCCGACGACGCGGCAGCAATAGAACAGGCCGTTAAGGTTGATCTCGACCACCTTCAGCCAGCTGTCGATGGGGAATTCGGTGACCGGCGCGGTCGCCCCGGTGATGCCGGCCGAATTGACCAGGATGTCGACATGGCCGAGCGCCGCGATAGTCTCACGAGCGGCGGCGTCGACCGCTTCGTGATCGGCGACATCGACGACGACGACGTGCGTGGCGCCGCTGCTGTGCCGCGCGCTTTCCAGCGCGTCGGCATCGACATCCCACAGCGCGACGGTGCCGCCCTCGGCGACGATGCGCGTCGCCGCGGCGAGCCCCAGGCCCGAGGCGCCGCCTGTGATGATCGCGGTGCGGCCCGCGAAACGCCCTTGGTACGGGCTCATGACCGCGCCTCATCCCAGGCGACGAAGCGCTGCCGCTGCTCGCCGAGCTTCTCGATGCCAAGGGCGACGACATCGCCCGGCTTCAGATACCAAGGTTCCGGTTTCTGCCCCATGCCGACGCCCGGCGGCGTGCCCGTGGTGATGATGTCGCCGGGCTCCAGCGTCATGAACTGCGAGCAATAGGCGACGATCTCGGCGACGGTGAAGATCATCGTCGCGCTGCTGCCGTCCTGCACGCGCTTGCCGTTGACCTCCAGCCACATGCCGAGCTGCTGCGGATCGCCGACCTCGTCGGCGGTGACCAGCCACGGCCCCACCGGTCCGAAGGTCGGGAAGCCCTTGCCCTTGTCCCATGTCGGGCCGCGCTCGGTCTGCCAATGGCGTTCGGACACGTCGTTGACGACGCAATAACCCGCCACATAATCGAGCGCGTCGGCCTTCTCGACGTAATTGGCGCGCTTGCCGATCACCACACCGAGCTCGACTTCCCAATCGGTCTTCTTCGACTCGCGCGGGATGACAACGTCGTCATTGGGGCCCTGCAGGCAGCTCACCCATTTGTTGAACACGACAGGTTCGCTGGGGATCGGCAGGTTCGATTCCGCGGCGTGATCGGCATAGTTAAGGCCGATCGCGACGAACTTGCGCGTGCCGGCGACCGGCACGCCGTAACGTGGCGTCCCCTCCACCAGCGGCAGCGCGGAGACGTCGAGCGCGGCAATCTTGTCGAGCCGGCTGCGCGTCAGCGTGGTGGCGTCAATGTCGTCGATCTCGCCGGACAGGTCGCGGATGCGACCGTCGGCATCGATCAGGCCCGGCTTCTCGCGGCCGGCGGGGCCAAAGCGGCAAAGCTTCATGAACGTG
>JBQCHA010000172.1:0-8707 GCA_051955175.1 Sphingomonas sp. | reverse complement strand
TGTGCAAGCTGTTGCTGGAAAAGCCGGACATCCTGCTGCTCGACGAGCCGACCAACCATCTCGACGCCGAAAGCGTGCAGTGGCTGGAGAATTTCCTGCGCGAATCTACCGGCAACGTCATCCTGGTCACCCACGATCGCTACTTCCTCGATAACGGGGTGAACTGGGTGCTCGAGCTCGATCGTGGGCGGTACTACACCTACGAGTCGAACTATTCGGGCTATCTGGAAAAGAAGGCCAAGCGCCTCGAACAGGAAGAGCGCGAGGAAGCCGGTCGCCAGAAGGCCATTCGCGACGAGCTCGAATGGATGCGCCAGACGCCCAAGGCGCGCCAGACCAAGTCCAAGGCGCGTATCCGTGCGTTCGACGAACTGGTCGAGCGCCAGGAAAACCGCGCAGTCGGCAAGGCCCAGATCCTCATCCAGATCCCCGAACGCCTCGGCGGCAAGGTGATCGAGGCCAAGGGCGTGTCCAAGGCCTATGGCGACAAGCTGCTGTTCGAAAATCTCGACTTCAACCTGCCGCCGGGCGGCATCGTCGGCGTGATCGGTCCCAACGGCGCCGGCAAGTCGACCTTGTTCAAGCTCATCACCGGCCAGGAACAGCCCGATTCGGGGACGATCGAGATCGGCCAGACGGTCAAGCTCAGCTACGTTGATCAGTCGCGCGACGACCTCAATCCGAAGAATAACGTCTGGCAGGAAATCTCCGACGGCCTCGACATCTTCCGCTTCGGCAAGCAGGAACTGGGCACGCGCGCCTATGTCGGCGCGTTCAACTTCAAGGGGCAGGACCAGCAGAAGAACGTCGGCCAGCTGTCGGGCGGTGAGCGCAACCGCGTGCACATCGCCAAGATGCTGAAGGAGGGCGGCAACGTCCTGCTGCTCGACGAGCCGACCAACGACCTCGATGTCGAGACGCTGCGCGCGCTCGAAGAGGCGCTGGAGGATTTTGCCGGCTGCGCCGTGGTCATCAGCCACGATCGCTTCTTCCTCGATCGCCTGTGCACGCACATCCTGGCGTTCGAGGGCGACAGCCATGTCGAATGGTTCGAGGGCAATTTCGAATCGTACGAGGAAGACAAGCGCCGTCGCATGGGCGATGCCGCCGACCGCCCGACGCGGCTGGCGTACAAGAAGCTGACCCGCTGACGCTGCTCGCTATGCGCTGAAATGGGGCCGGCCGCTCGCTGTAGCGGCCGGCCCCTTTTGCATTGGGGAACCGGGCGCGACCCTCGCGCGTCGGACCGAACAGGGTTAAACTCGGTTATACAGACGAGATAGTCCCGCGGGAGAGACGGACATGGCAGACACCAAGGCGAACAAAGAAGCCACGGGCGCGGCGCACGAGATGACCGACCGGCTGAAGGCCGCCGGCGATAAGGTTCGCGAATCCGGTGAGAAGTTTGCGCAGAGCGGCACCGCGCTGGGCATGAAGCTGCTCGACCAGGCGGAACAGAACACGCGCGAGGCGTTCGCGGCGATGCGCGCGGCGGCCAAGTCGCGCGACCTGTCGGAGGTGATGCATGTGCAGAGCGACTATTTGCGCGAGCAGGGCAGCCGCTCGATGGCGCATGCCCGCGAGATCGGCGAGATGATTGCCAGCTTCGGCCGCGAGGCGATGGGCCGCATGACCGGGCGCGACGAGGAGAAGTAATCAGCGACCGCCCGGCGCCGCATCCATAGCTGAACTTGACGTCGACAGCGTGCCGTCGTCGCACCCGGCGCTCTGCGCACGAGCGGCGCGGCGGCCGGGGCAACGCCACTGGTGGCCAGCAGACCCGAGGATGGCGCCACGACTTTCCGCATTTTATGAGCGGCGGGCTGACAAGCAACGCGCGTAATGTATACCTTCGGCTATAATAGTCGCCGGGGAATGTCATGCGCCGAATCCTGCTTCTTGCGTCGCTGGCGCTGAGCCTGCTGCTCGGTGCGTCGCTGGCGGCAGCGGCGCCGCGTCAGGGGCCGCTGCTACTTGCGGCGGCCAGCTTGCAGGAATCGATGACCGCTGCTGCTAACGCCTGGGCGAAAGCGGGGCATCCCCGGCCGGTGATCTCCTTCGCCGGGTCGTCGGCGCTCGCGCGGCAGATCGAGGCCGGGGCGCCGGCCGACCTGTTCGTGTCGGCCGACGAGGACTGGATGAACGCGCTGCAGAAGCGCAATCTGATCGTCCCGGGCACGCGCGACACGTTTCTCGGTAACCGGCTGGTGCTGATCGCGCCCAGGAGCCGCACCGAGCCGGTGGTGATCCGGCCCAAGGCAGCGTTCGCCGAGACCTTGGCGTCTGGCCCGGTGGCGATGGCCGACGTCAATGCGGTGCCGGCGGGCAAGTACGGCAAGGCCTCGCTGCAGGCGATGGGGTTGTGGCCGACCACGCGGTCGCATGTGGTGCAGGCAGACAATGTGCGGGCGGCGCTGGCGCTGGTCGAGCGCGGCGCCGCGCCGCTCGGCATCGTCTATTCGACCGACGCCCGCGCCTCGCCCAAGGTCAAGATCGTCGGCGTGTTTCCCGAAAGGAGCCACCCGCCGATCCGCTATCCCGTGGCGCGGCTGAAAAGCTCGACGAACCCCGATGCCGAGCCGTTCCGCCGCTTCCTGATTTCGGCAAGGGGCAAGGCGATCTTCGCCCGCTACGGCTTCTCGCCGCAGTGACGAAGGCGCGTGCAACTGCTTCCCTCGTGATGCCTGCGGAAGCGGGACGCGTTTTCCGGGGCGACGACTTGCCTTGTGCGCGAGTTTCGCTGATCGCTCGCGGCACATGGGCCAGGATGCGGGACCTCCGCTTCCGCGAGTTCACCGGTGGGACGGCTGCCACTCGCAGTCGTCGGAGCGATCGCTACAGCGACGGGAGGAAGCAATGCCGATGATCCTGTCGGCGGCTGAATGGGAGGTGGTGCGGCTGTCGCTGAAGATCGGCGGCACCGCGACATTGGCAACGCTGCCGGTGGCGTTTGCGCTCGCCTGGCTGCTGGCGCGGGGGCGGTTCCCCGGCAAGATGCTGCTCGACGGGATCGTGCACCTGCCGCTGGTGCTGCCGCCAGTGGTGACCGGCTGGCTGCTGCTGATCGCCTTTGGACCGTCCGGGCCGATCGGCGGCTGGCTGCAGAGCTGGTTCGGCGTCGGCGTGCTGTTCCGCTGGACCGGCGCCGCGATCGCCGCCGGCACCATGGCGCTGCCGCTGATGGTCCGCGCGATGCGGCTGTCGGTCGAGGCGGTCGACACGCGTCTCGAAAGCGTCGCGCGGACGTTGGGCGCGGGGCCGTGGCGAGTGTTTCGCACCATCACCCTGCCGCTCAGCGTGCCGGGCATTCTTGCCGGCAGCGTGCTGGGTTTCGCGCGCTCGATCGGCGAGTTCGGGGCGACGATCACCTTCGTCTCCAACATACCGGGGCAGACGCGCACGCTGCCGCTCGCCATCTACTCGGCGCTGCAGCTGCCCGACGGCGATGCCGAGGTGCTGCGGCTGGCGCTCATTTCGGTCGCGCTGTCGCTCGGCGCGCTGGTCGCCTCGGAACTGATCGCGCGGCGCAGCGGACGGGGGATGCATGTCCTTTGACGTCGACGTCCGGAAGCGCTTGGGCGGCGCCGTGGTGGGGGCGGCGTTTACCGCCGGCGAGGGGCTGACCGTGCTGTTCGGGCCGTCGGGGGTTGGCAAGACCTCGGCGCTCAACATGATCGCCGGGCTGCTGAGGCCCGACTGGGGCCATGTCCGCGTCGACGGCGAGACGCTGTTCGATGCCGAGGCGCGGATCGACGTGCCGGTGCAGCGCCGCCGCGTCGGCTACGTCTTCCAGGATCCGCGGCTGTTCCCGCACAAGAAGGTGCGCGCCAACCTGTTCTACGGCAGCCACGACCGCGAGACGGCGCTGGCGGTGGAGGATACGCTCGGCTTCCTCGGCATCGGGCATCTGCTCGACCGCTGGCCGCGCACGCTGTCCGGCGGCGAGGCGCGCCGCGTGGCGATCGGCCGCGCGTTGCTCTCGGGACCGCGGTTCCTGCTGTTTGACGAGCCGCTGTCCTCGCTCGACCGCCCGCGCCGCGACGAGATCATGCGCGCCATCGAGCACATCCGCGACGTGCTCAAGCTGCCGATCCTGATGGTCACGCACGATCCCGAGGAGGCGGAGCGCCTGGCGACGCGGATCGTGCGGCTCTGAAGGGGAGAGGGCACCTCGATCTGCCTTCCGGAAGGGTCGATCAATCCACCAGTTCGACCGCCATCGCGGTCGCTTCACCGCCGCCGATGCACAGCGAGGCGAGGCCGCGCTTCTGGCCTGCGCCTTCCAGTGCCGAGAGCAGCGTCGCCATGATCCGCGCGCCCGAGGCGCCGATCGGGTGGCCCAGCGCGCAGGCGCCGCCATGGACGTTGAGGACGTCGTGCGACAGGCCGAGCTCGCACATGGCGATCATCGCGACGCAGGCGAACGCCTCGTTGACCTCGAACAGGTCGACGTCACCCGTCGACCAGCCCGCCTTGTCCAGCGCCTTGCGCATCGCGAACACCGGGGCGGTGGTGAACTTGGCCGGGGCATGGGCGTGCGCGGCATGGGCGACGACGCGCGCCACCGGCTTGATGCCCAGCCGGTCCGCCACCGATTGGCGCGTCATCACCAGCGCCGCCGCGCCGTCTGAGATCGACGAGGCATTGGCCGCGGTGATCGTGCCGTCCTTGGAGAAGGCGGGCTTGAGCGTCGGAATCTTGGCCACGTCGCCGCGGGCCGGCTGCTCGTCCGCGGTGATCGTCTGCGGGCCCTTGCGACCGGCGATCTCGACGGCGACGATCTCGCGGTCGAACGCGCCCGATTGCTGCGCCTTTTGCGCGCGCTCCAGACTGGCGATGGCGAAGTCGTCCTGCGCCTCGCGGGTGAACTGATATTCCGCCGCGGTTTCCTCGGCGAAGGCGCCCATCAGCTTGCCCTGTTCATAGGCGTCCTCCAGGCCGTCGAGGACCATATGGTCCATCAGCCGATCATGGCCCAGCCGCGCGCCGGCGCGATGCTTCATCGCCAGGTACGGCGCGTTGGTCATGCTTTCCATGCCGCCGGCGATCAGCAGGTCGGCGGAGCCCGCCGCCAGCGTGTCGGCGGCGAGGATCGCGGCCTGCATGCCCGATCCGCACATCTTGTTGACCGTGGTCGCCTCGATCTGCTGCGGCAGGCCGGCCTTCAGCGCCGCCTGACGTGCCGGCGCCTGGCCAAGCCCGGCGGGCAGTACGCAGCCCATGTAGATGCGCTCGATCGCCTGCGGGTCGACGCCGGCGCGTTCGACCGCGCCCGACACCGCCGCCTGGCCCAGCTCGGTCGCCGTCGCACCGGTGAGGCAGCCCTGGAAGCTCCCCATCGGCGTGCGCGCATAGGACAGGATGACGACGGGATCGGCGGACATTCAGGCTCTCCAGCGGTGATGATTGTTCCGACGATCTAGGCGCGGGGAGCGGCGTTTACAAACGGTGTGGCGTGCAACTTCCGGGTGACGGCGGCGGCAGCCTCGCCTATCGCTGGCCGATGCACGACACCGTCACCGAAATCATCAAATGGGCCGCCTCGATCAGCGGGATCATCGCTGCCTTCATGGTGTCGCTGGACTCCGGACGGCGGGTGACGGGCTGGGGCTTCGTCGTGTTCGTGGGCTCCGCCATCGCCTGGATCGCGGGCGCGCTGCTGAGCAGCGACTGGGCGCTCGGCACCCAGAACCTGGTGCTGTTCGGCATCGATGTGTTCGGCGTGTATCGCTACCTGTGGCGCAAGCAGCCGGTGTGATCGCGCCCTGGCTCTGGGCGGCGGCGCTGGGGGTGCTCGGCGCGATCGCGGGGAGCTTCATCGCCGCGCTGGTGATCCGCTGGCCCGAGGGGCGGTCGGTGATGAGCGGGCGCTCCGCCTGCGACGCCTGCGGGCGGACGCTGGGGCCGGCGGAACTGGTGCCGATCCTAAGCGCGCTGTGGCTGCGCGGGCGCTGTCGCGGGTGCGGCGCGGCGATCGACCCGCGCCACTGGCAGATCGAGGTGACCGCGGCGGTGATCGGTGCGGTCGCGGGGCTTGCCGTGCCCGGAGCTGCGGGTGTGGCCGGCGCGCTGTTCGGCTGGCTGCTGCTGGCGCTGGCGGCGCTCGACGTTACGGCCTTCTGGCTGCCCAACGCGCTGACGCTGACGCTGGCGCTGGCCGGGGTCGCTGCCGGCGTCCTGGGCGTGGTGCCGCCGCTCACCGATCGCCTGGCGGGCGGGATCGCCGGCATTGGCGCCCTGTGGCTGATCGCTGCGGGCTATCGCATGGTCCGTCATCGCGAGGGGCTGGGTGGCGGCGATCCGAAGCTGTTCGGTGCGATCGGCCTTTGGCTCGGCTGGCGCATGCTGCCGATCGTGCTGGTGCTGGCGAGCCTGACCGGGCTGGCGGTGGTGCTGGCGCGCATGGCGCGCGGCGGCAGCGTCCGGGCCGACGATCGCCTGCCGTTCGGCGCTCTGCTGGCGATCGCGGCTTACCCGGCGTGGCTGGTCATGCTAGCATTGCAGCCATGAAGACGCGCCTGTTGCCGCTCATCGTTGCTGCCATGCTTGCCGTGCCGGCGAGCGCCGAGCGGCACGACAAGAAGGCCCCGCCGCCCGCCCCGCCGCCGAGTTCGATCGACGGCCTGCCGTTCGGCGGTCTGCCGCAGCAAGAACTGCCGGCCAAGGGCTGCGCCGCGTTCCTGTGGAGCGCGGGCACGACTCATGCGCTGGTGGCGATGGCCGGCGCCGATCCGGCGGAGCTGCGCGTTTCGCTGGGCGGTACGGTCGCCGCCTATCCGCTGGTCGCGCAGCATGGCGTCGCGGGGTTCGGGTTCGATGAGACCACCACCTATCGCGCCGGTGACGTGACGCTGCGGCTCGACATGACCATCGAGCCGCAGGCCGACCTGACGCAGGGCGCCGCGGTGCCGCGCGGCACGCTGACGCTGGAGCGGCAGGGGCAGGATACCGTGGTGCTGCCGGTCGCTGGTCTGATCGGGTGTGCCACGGCCGGAGGAGGGACACCCTGATGGCGACGTTGCGCACCGTGCTCGACCAGCAGCGCCAGGCCTTCATGGCGGAGCTGCCGGTGTCGATTGCGGCGCGCAAGGATCGGCTGCGCCGCGCGGCGTCGATGATCGCCGACAACGCCGACCGCTTCTGCGATGCGGTGAGCGAGGATTTCGGCCATCGCAGCCGCGAGCAGACGATGATGACCGACATCGCCGCCTCGGTCGCGCCCATCAACCACGCGATCCGCCATGTCGAGGGCTGGGCAGCGCGCGACAAGCGCTCGGTGCCGTTTCCGCTCGGCCTGCTGGGCGCGAAGGCATGGGTCGAGTATCAGCCCAAGGGCGTGGTTGGCGTGATCGCGCCGTGGAACTTTCCGATCAACTTGGTGATGGCGCCGCTCGCCGGCGTGCTGGCGGCGGGCAACCGCGCGATGGCCAAGACCAGCGAATATACGCCGCACACCGCGGCCTTGTTCGAGGAGGTGGTCGGCCGCTATTTCCCCAGCGAGGAACTGGCGTTCTTCTCCGGCGGGCCAGAGGTGGGGCAGGCGTTCGCCGCGCTGCCGTTCGACCATCTGTTGTTCACCGGCGCGACCGGTATCGGGCGACACATCCTGCATGCCGCCGCCGACAACCTGACGCCGGTGACGCTGGAACTGGGCGGCAAATCGCCGGTGATCGTCGGGCGCTCCGCCGATCTCGCGCAGGCGACCGAGCGGGTGGCGCTTGGCAAGATGCTCAACGCCGGGCAGATCTGCCTCGCGCCCGATTACATGCTGGTGCCGGCGGAAGAGGAACCGCGCGTCGTCGAAGGCCTGAAACAGGCGGCCTCGGCGATGTACCCGACGCTGCTGGCGAACCCCGATTACACCGCGATCGTCAACGATCGCCATTTCCAGCGCCTCACCGACTGGCTGGACGATGCCCGCAACAAGGGCGCGACGGTGGAGACGGTCAACCCGGCCGGGGAGGATTTCGCCGGCAGCAATGCGCGCAAGATGCCGCTGACCATCGTGCGCGACGTGACCGACGACATGACGCTGATGCAGGAGGAGATTTTCGGGCCAGTCCTGCCGATCCGCCGCTACGACACGATCGATGGCGCTATCGACGAGGTCAATCGCCGGGCACGGCCGCTTGGGCTCTATTATTTCGGCAAGGACGATGCGGAGCTCCGGCGCGTGCTCGATCGCACCATTTCGGGCGGCGTGACGCTCGACGATGTCGTCTTCCACGTATCGATGGAGGATCTGCCGTTCGGCGGGGTCGGTCCATCGGGCATGGGCAGTTATCATGGACAGGATGGCTTCCGCACATTCAGCCACGCCAAGGCGGTGTTCAAGCAGGCGAAGCTCGACGTCGCCAAGCTTGCCGGGATCAAACCACCTTATGGTCGCGCAACGCTGAAGGCCGCCGCTCGACAGATGAAGGGGTGAGGGGCGTTCGGCGACCGCCGCTGTCAGGCGCGATCAGGCGGCGGTGATCGCGTCGCCAAGGTTTAGCATCTCGCCCCGCGTGACGATCACCTTGTCGCCCAGCCGCACGGCGCCGAACAGCTTGCGCGCGAATCCGATCGGCACGCCGATGCAGCCGTGGGTGACATAGCCGTCGCCCACTTCGCTGCCGTGGATCGAGATGCCATCATTTGTCAGCCGCAGCATATAAGGCATTGGCGCGCCGTCATAGATGTTCGAATGATGATCGGCGTCCTTCTG
>JBQCHA010000171.1:0-3583 GCA_051955175.1 Sphingomonas sp. | reverse complement strand
GCTCGCGCTCCAGCGCCTGGATGGATTGGCTGAGCGGCGGCTGCGTCATGCCGAGCCGCTCGGCCGCGCGTCCGAAATGCAGTGTCTCTGCCACGGCCGCGAAATGCCGGAGTCGGCGGAGGTCCATTGATATCTCCAACGACCTAATGGCTATCTAATAAGAGATTTCTCATCCTATTGATAGCGGGCTAGGTGAAACGCGGAACCACGACCGAGACCGATCCATGCCCGCCTACCGCTCCCGCACCACCACCCACGGCCGCAACATGGCCGGCGCCCGCGGCCTCTGGCGTGCGACGGGCATGAAGGACGAGGACTTCGGCAAGCCGATCATCGCGGTCGTCAACAGCTTCACGCAATTTGTGCCCGGCCACGTCCATCTGAAGGATCTGGGCCAACTGGTCGCGCGTGAGATCGAGGCCGCAGGCGGCGTTGCCAAGGAATTCAACACCATTGCGGTCGATGACGGCATCGCCATGGGGCATGATGGCATGCTCTACAGTCTGCCGAGCCGTGACCTGATCGCCGACAGCGTCGAGTATATGGTCAATGCGCACTGCGCGGACGCGATGGTCTGCATCTCCAACTGCGACAAGATTACGCCGGGCATGCTCATGGCGGCGCTGCGGATCAACATACCGGCAATCTTCGTAGCCGGCGGTCCGATGGAGGCCGGCAAGGCGGATATTCGCGGGCAGACGGTCGCGCTCGACCTGGTGGACGCCATGGTCGTTGCCGCCGACGACACCTACACCGATGAGGAGGTGAAGGTGATCGAGCGGTCGGCCTGCCCGACCTGCGGCTCCTGCTCCGGCATGTTCACCGCCAACAGCATGAATTGCCTGACCGAGGCGCTCGGCCTCTCGCTGCCGGGCAACGGATCGGTGCTCGCGACTCATGCCGATCGCGAGGCGCTGTTCCGCGAGGCCGGGCATACGATCGTCGCTCTCGCCCGCCGCTGGTACCAGCAGGACGATGGGTCGGCGCTGCCGCGCTCGATTGCGAGCTTCGCCGCCTTCGAGAACGCAATGAGCCTCGACATCGCCATGGGCGGATCGACCAACACGGTGCTCCACCTGCTCGCCGCCGCGCATGAGGGGCAGGTGGAATTCACCATGGCGGACATCGATCGGCTGTCGCGCCGTGTGCCGTGCCTGTGCAAGGTCGCACCCGCCAAGCAGGACGTGCACATGGAGGACGTCCACCGCGCCGGCGGCATCATGGCGATCCTGGGCCAACTCGACCGGGCCGGCCTCATCGACACCAGCCTGCCAACCGTCCACGCGCCGAGGCTGGCGGACGCGCTCGATCGCTGGGACATCAGCCGCACGACCAACGAGAGCGTGCGGCAGTTCTACAGCGCGGCGCCCGGCGGCGTTCGCACGACGCAGGCGTTCAGCCAGGGTAATCGCTGGAAGGAACTCGACACGGATCGCATGAACGGGGTGATCCGCGAGGCCGAACATGCCTTCTCAAAGGATGGCGGTCTGGCCGTACTCTACGGCAACCTCGCACCCGAAGGCTGCATCGTGAAGACGGCGGGCGTCGACGAGAGCATCCTCACCTTCTACGGCACGGCGCGGGTCTACGAGAGCCAGGACGCGGCGGTGGCCGGCATCCTCGGCAACGAGGTGAAGGCCGGCGACGTGGTGGTGATCCGCTACGAAGGGCCGAAGGGCGGACCGGGCATGCAGGAGATGCTCTACCCGACGAGCTACCTCAAATCGAAGGGGTTGGGGAAAGCCTGCGCGCTGATCACCGATGGGCGCTTCTCGGGCGGCACCTCGGGTCTGTCCATCGGCCATGTCTCGCCAGAAGCGGCAGAAGGCGGATTGATCGCACTTGTCGAGACGGGAGACCCAATCCTGATCGACATCCCCAAACGCGTCATTCGCCTCGACCTCGCCGACGAGGCTCTGGCTGCGCGCCGCAAAACGATGGAAGTTAAAGGTGTGGCCGCATGGAAGCCCTTCGGCCGCAAGCGCGTCGTCTCACCGGCGCTTCGCGCCTACGCGGCGCTCACCACCAACGCGGCACGCGGCGCGGTGCGGGACGTCAGCCAGATCGAGCTGTAGGATCGCTAGTCATAAAGCTTGCCAAGAGACGCTCCTAGGCGACGGACCTTACAGCGAGCTCTGAACGAATGCCCGCTTCGCAACCTTGGCGTGACCCAATGAATGACCGCCTTGGTGGCGAAGCAGGTCGTCAGTTGTCTCAATCCCCGCCGCGGAACTATTGATTGCTGCCTTTCGACGCATCGTTCGGCATCAGCCGAATGCGCGGTCGTCCATCCGGCGCGTCGACTGACCAGATGCGCTGGTGAGGCGTCAGCACATGGAGTGGCAATTCAACCGGCGAGATGTTTGACGACGTCGCCTCTGCCCGCCTCCTTGGCTTCGGCCGCCAGCATGTCGGTCGCGTGCCCGGCAGCTTGATCGAAGACGTAAAGCTGGCCGGAAAAGACGCTCATCATCCCGCTCAAGGAAGCTCAAGTTCGATGTTCCCCCAGTCAGCAGGCTTGGTCCGACGGGTAGGGCAAAGCCGCCGCTCGGTGGTAGCGAGCTAGATTTCTACCTGGCTGCCCAGTTCGACCACCCGATTTGTGGGCAGCTTGAAGAACGCCATCGCGCTTTCGGCATTGCGAACCATCCACGCGAACAGCTTTTCGCGCCACAGCGCCATGCCGGGGTGGGCGGCGGGGACCAGCGTCTGGCGCGACAGGTAATAGCTGGTGTCCAGCGGCATGAACGGCGGCTCGATCGCGATCCGGGCGAGTTCGGCAGGCAGGTCGGGCTCGTCCATGAAACCGTAGCTTAGCACGATGCGATAGAATCCCTCTCTCAGGTTGGTCAGCGCCATACGGTCGCGGGCGGGAATGTGCGGAACGGGCTGGATAGCGACGGTCAGCAGCACCACACGATCGTGCAACACGTGATTGTGCTTCAGATTGTGGAGCAGCGCCGGCGGAATGTCGTCGGCGCTGGAAGACAGGAACACCGCGGTGCCCGAGACGCGCACCACCGCGTTGACCGCCGAGCGGATGAACACGCCAACCGGCATCGCGCCGTCGTGCAGCCGCCGGCGCACGAGTGCGCGACCGGACGCCCAGGTGGTCAGGATGGTGAAGGCGATGCCGGCGACAAGCAGTGGAAACCAGCCGCCGTCAGGAATCTTGGTCACGTTGGAGGCGAAGTAGGCGCCGTCGACGATCAGGAACCCGCCGGTCACGACTCCAGCCAATAGCGGCGGCCAGCGCCAAATCTTGAACGTCAGCACGCCGAGCATGCAGGCGGTGATGACCATGGTGCCGGTCACCGCGATGCCATAGGCGGCGGCGAGATTACTCGAGCTCTGGAAGCCGAGCACCAGCAGGATGACCAGGACCAGCAGCCCCCAAATGACCAGCGGCACGTAGATCTGCCCCGCTGCCCGCGCACTAGTGTGCAGGATGCGCAGCCGCGGCAGATAGCCAAGTTGCACCGCCTGTTGCGAGATCGAATAGGCGCCGGAGATCACCGCCTGGCTGGCGATAATCGTCGCCAAGGTGGCGAGGATGACAAGGGGCAGCCGCGCCCAGTCGGGG
>JBQCHA010000170.1:0-8985 GCA_051955175.1 Sphingomonas sp. | reverse complement strand
CCCGATACGGCGCCGCAGCTCGCATAGGTGTTGTAATTTGCATAGGCCGGGTCCGCGACGGTCTTCTCGTCGGAATGGTCGAAATCGGCGAGCTGCTTCCAGTTCGTGTTGCTGATGTAATCCTGGCGCGTGTCGACATTGTCGTAGGTGATGTTGGCGATGATGCCGAGCCGGCTGCTGCCGAACAGATGCGGCGTGCCGACCACCAGCGTCCCGCGCGGCTTCCAGGTCTTGGTGAGCTCCAGATATTGTTCGGAGCCGACCAGGCTGATGAGCGGCGCCTTGAGTTCCAGCGGACGCCGCGTCTCGACACGAACCGTGCCGCCGATGCCGCCTTCGGTGATGTCGACCGAATAGCCCTTGTAGACGTCAATCGATTTGACCAGTTCGGCGGCCAGGTCGCGGAAATCGCCGGCGCGGCTGCCGTCGGTATTGCCGCCCAGCATGCTGACGCCGTTCACCTCGATGCGGTTGAGATCGGGCTCGACGCCGCGGATCGAAATCTGAGTACCTTCGCCGAAATCGCGGCTGAGCTGCACGCCGGTGATGCGGGCGAGTGCGTCGCCGACATTCTTGTCGGGGAAGCTGGCGATGTCGTCGGCGACGATCGAGTCCACCACCGTCCCGGCGTTCTTCTTGCGCGCAATCGCCGAGCGCAGCGACGCGCGCGTGCCGACCACCAGGATGCTGCCGTCACCGGCGGTGGCTCCCGACTGCGCGACGGGCGCGGCAGCGGGTGGATTGTTCGGCTGTGCCGCGGGGCGGGCGTCCTCCCGCTGGGCCTGTGCCGGTGTCAGCGGCGCGCTGTCCTGGCCGGGCTTGGTATTGGGCGCCAGCGCTTGCGTCGGCGCGGGCGTTTGCTGCGGCATTGCCCACGCGGGAGCGGCCAACAGGCAGCCTGCGGCGAGCGCGAGCGACGACGTGGTCATTAGCGGGGTCAGGCTGCGTCGACCTGAAGTCTTCATCTTCCTCTCCTGTTCAAGACGAGCGTCTTTGTTCGTCGCCGGGGCCCCTCGCGACGTGACGGTCATGTTTTTGATTGGCGGGCAGCAACATGCCCGCGGCCGGCGCCAAATGACGCCGCCTCACACGCTTGGTTAATTCGGTGTGTGAGTCATTCTGCATCTCCCCCTTGTTCATGCGCCGGCCTTTGCCGGTCGCCGTCTCGCAGCACGATGACTGCAGATCGGCTGAACATCGCTTGCTTCAGTCCGACAAATATTAGCAAACCGTACATTGCCAAATTGTGAAACGCAATCATAATTGCTGGGATAAATCGCGCCGCCTCGAGGCGTGGTCGACAAAGGGGATGCATCATGATGAGCTTGAGCCGAAACCGCCTGTTTTTCACGCTGTTGCCGCTGGCCGGTGTCACGATCGCCGCGCCGGCGACAGCGCGGCAGATGGAGCGGCTGGACCGCGGTGTCGTTGCCGTGCCGGCCGAACATGGCGGCGTCCTGGTCAGCTGGCGGCTGCTCGACAGTGATGCTTCGACGATCCGATTCGATGTGTTTCGCGACGGCCACAAGGTGAATGCGGTGCCGCTGGACAAGGCCACCTGCTTCGTCGATGCGGCAGGCACGCCGCGCTCGCGCTACAGCGTGGCGGCGGTGAACGGCGGCCGGGAGGGGATGCGCTCCCCGTCGGTCGCCGTCTCGGCGGAGGGGTATCTGCCGATCCCGCTATCACCGCCCGCCGACGGGGTCACACCAGCCGGCGAGCATTACAGTTACACCGCGAACGATGCGAGCGTCGGTGATGTCGATGGTGACGGCCGCTATGAGATCATCCTGAAGTGGGACCCGACCAACAGCCACGACAACAGCCAGACCGGCTATACCGGCGACGTCTTCGTCGACGCCTATACGTTGGATGGCCGCCGACTGTGGCGCATCGACCTCGGCCGCAACATTCGCGCGGGCGCGCATTATACGCAGTTCCTGGTCTATGATTTCGACGGCGACGGCCGCGCCGAAGTGGCAATGAAGACCGCGGATGGTACGATCGACGGCACCGGCAAGGCGATCGGCGATCCTCATGCCGACTGGCGCAGCAAAGACGGCGCGGTACCCCAGCGCGACCATACCGGAGCGCGGGTGCTTGCCGACGGCACGATGGTGGCGCCGATGCAGGGGCGGATCGTCAAAGGCCCCGAATATCTGACGGTGTTCGACGGCCGCACCGGTGCAGCCTTGGCCACGGCACCTTACGATCCGCCGCGTTATCCCGGCGGCAACCCGACGCCCGAGCAACTCGCGAAGACGTGGGGCGACGGTTACGCAAACCGGTCCGACCGCTTTCTGGCCGGCGTCGCCTATCTCGACGGTCAGCATCCGAGCATGATCTTCGGCCGCGGTTATTATACACGCACGGCGATCGCGGCCTGGGATTATCGCAAGGGCAAGCTGACCGAGCGCTGGCTGTTCGACAGCGCAAAGCCCGGCAACGAGGATTATGGCGGCCGCGGCAACCATCAGCTGAGCATTGCCGACGTAGACCATGATGGCCGGGACGAAGTGATCTACGGTTCGATGGCGATCGACGATGACGGCAGGGGGCTGTGGACCGATCCGCTGTACCATGGCGATGCCATGCACGTCGCCGATCTCGATCCGGCACGTCCGGGCTATGAGAAGTGGGGCGTGCATGAGGAGGTGAACCGCAACGGCCATATCGGCTCGGCGCTGCTCGACGCGCGTACCGGCGAGGTCCTGTGGACCAAACCGGCAACGCGCGATGCCGGCCGTGGTCTCGCCGCCGACATCGATCCGCGTTACGTCGGTGACGAACTGTGGGGCGCCAATTCGCGCGAGCTGTTCGATGTGCACGGCAGGGCGATCGGCCCCGCGCCGCGCCCGACCAACTTCGCCATCTGGTGGGACGGCGATCTGCTGCGCGAACTGCTCGACGGCACGACGATCTACAAGTGGAACTGGGCGAAGGGGGTGGCGGAGCCGATCTTCCATCCCGCCGGTGTCGCGTCGGACAACGGGACCAAGGCGAACCCGGCGCTGCAGGCGGACATCCTCGGCGACTGGCGCGAAGAGGTGATCTGGCGCACCGCCGACAGCCGCGAGCTGCGCATCTACACCACGCCCATCCCCACCAGGCACCGCTTCGTCACGCTGATGCAGGACCCGGTCTATCGCGAAGGCGTCGCATGGCAGAACGTCGCGTACAACCAGCCGTCGCACGTCAGCTTCTATCTTGGCGACCGGACGGCGTCGGAACAGGCGCAATGACGATGTGAGAGTGGGGGCGATGCTGCCGTTCGGGCGTCGCCCCCCGCGCTCAATTCGCCCGCTCGGGCGCCTCGACCATCTTCACCGGCACGCCGCCGCGCACGTGATGCATCGTCACCAGCTTGACCGTCTCCAGCGCATCGCCTGGCTTTCCGTCGCCCGTCACTGCCAGCGCCAGCGTGTTGGCGCCGTGGTTGTTCATGATGCCCGGCGGGATCGGAAACACGCGCTGCGGGCCGACATTGGCGATGAACTGGCCCATGTTCCAGCCGTTGACGAAGATGAGCACGCGATAGCGATGGGACGAGCGTGGCGTCGTCGGGTCACCGATCTGGACGCCAATCGTCGCATCGTCGGCCTTCGGCACGTCGAGCGTGAAGCGCGTGCGGTACCAGGCGGTGCCGGCGAAGGGCGTCGCGGGCGGCACGCGGGCGAGCTGCCAATTGCTGTCGTCGAAGCCCGGCAATGACCAGCCGACCCGCTCGCCGTAGAGCCCGCCGTTGTTGAGCGGTCCGCGCGCCCGGTCGACCAGCGTCTCGCCGCCCTGGCGGCCTTGAATCCTCCAGGCGACAGGCACTGCGAAGCTCTCGCCGCCCGGACGCGATAGCGAGGCGGAGATCAGTCCGCGCGGTTCCTTGTGCGCGTCGTCGGTTTCCAGGTCCCAATTATGGCCGTCGGGACGGATCATCACCGACAGAACATGCTCGCCGGGCTTCTGCGCGGTGGCCGGCAGGTCGAAATCGGCGATACCGACGGTGATCGGGCGGGCGAGGCCGGCGGGAAGTTCATGCTGGCCGACGAACTGGCCGTCGAGCCACAGTTGCAACATGCCGGCACCGCCGCCGCCATAATGGAGCGCGATCTGCTGCGCGTCGACGCTGCCCCGGAAGCGGCCGCGATACCACACGTCGCCATCGTGGAAGCCATAGGCGTCCATCTGCAGCGTCGGCTCGCCGGTGGGAGGACGGATAGTCGAGCGATCGGGCGCACCATCGGCCTTGATCCAGCTGCCGTCGTCGAAGCGGGGCTGCGCCTCCGGCGAACCCGCGTGATAGCGCCAGGTAGCGCGCGTGAGATCGGGCAGGGCGAGCGGCTGCGGACCGGGCAACGGCGCGGTGGCGATCAGGCTCCCGCTCGGGCTGCGTCGCGTCGCAACCGGCACCCCGTTCCAGGTGAGTTTGTCGACACCCGCTGGTGCCCACACCTCGAGCGGTTCGGCCGCCTTGGTGTCGCCGGTCATTGCCAGCATATTGCCGGATACCGTGGCATGGCGAACGAGCGAGGGTCCGCGATCGAGGACGTCGTCCTGCCGAAAGAACTGCTGGGCAGCATTTTCGTCGCCGATCAGCAGCAGCAACGGTGCGTGCCCGCCGCCGCTGACCCGCACACGCGCCAGCCCGTCATGGGCGTAATCGAGATGGAGGTCGTGGTGCGCGGCATCCCAGCGCGATTGCGCCGATCCGGCGAGCACCTCGACCTTGGGCGCGCTCACATAGCGCAGCACCGTCTGCCCCGGCTCGCCGGCGCGGCCGTAAAACAGCGCGATGTCCTCGTCGCCGTGGCGCAGCACCGTCTGCAGTTCGGACGTGGAATAGACGAGATGCTGGCGCGCGAGATCGGTGCTGGCGAGCAGCAGCTTGGCATCCTGTCCGTTCAACTGCATCGGGAAGCTGTAGTGCCCGTCGGGCAGGTCGGCGGTGACGGTGAAGCGGTCGTCGGTGCGCGCGTTGGACGGCTTGTGGGCGACGAACAGCAGTTGCGCGTGCGTATCCGGATTCTGATCGTGATAGACCTGCACGCGATCGCTGGAGACCGTCACCGGCGGGGCCTTCTCCAGCCGCGCAAGATCGGGCACCGCCTGCACGAACTCGCCGAGCTGCTTGAGCTCCAGCGCCTTGGGGCGCAGGTTGCGCGCCTCGTCGATCGCCGCGCCATAATCGTAGGAGGTGTAGACCACCGGCGCCGGCAGCCAGCCCCAGCTGGTGCCGCCATAGGTCATGTAGAAATTCTGGATGGCAATGCCGTTGGCGATATTGGTGCCGTAGAATACGCGCTGGTAGCCGAGCCCGCGCTGGACCGCGTTGCAAGGATACATGCCGTTGGAGCCCCAATAATCGAACCAGCCGCCGCCGAACTCGGCGGCGAAGCCCGGCGTGTGCGGCGAGGCGCTGGCGCCGCCATCGGCACCGCCCGCGCTGTACAGTCCCCAGTCGGGCGCCGGGCTGCCCTTGGCCGGCAGGTTGTGCACCGAGCAGACGCCGCCGGGATAGCCGTCGAAGGCGTAGAGATCGTTGGGGCCCTTCACCGTACCCGATACATCGCTCGATGCCGGCACCCAGCGGCCGTGGCGGCCGGCATCGTTGTGGAAGATCGGCACGGTGATACCGTCGGCGCGCGCCTCGTCATAGAGATGCTGCATATAGCGCTGCTGCGTTGGCGCGGTCGCGCCCAGTTCGTTTTCGATCTGGTGCAGGATCACCGTGCCGCCGCCATTGTCGAGCTGGTGCCGCGCGATGATCTTGTTGACGCGGCTCAGCCATTGATCGGCTGCGGCGATGTATTCGGGATCGTCGGTGCGTGCCTTGGCCTTCTGGTTGACCAGCCAGCCGGGTAAGCCGCCGCGCGACAGTTCGGCGTTCACATAGGGGCCTGCGCGGGTGATGACGTAGAGATGCTCCTCGGCCGCCATGTCGAGCAGGCGATCGATGTCGCGGATGCCGGTGAAGTTGTACTCGCCCGATTTCGATGTGTGATAGCCCCAGTCGAAATAGAGCGACACGGCGTTGAATCCGCTCGCCTTCATCTTCTGCAATACGTCGCGCCACAGATCGGGCGAGGGCAGGCGGAAGGGATGGAACTCGCCCGACCAGATCATGGTCGGCTTGCCGTCGATGATCAGCGAATAATGATCGAACGTAACGCGATGGGTGACGGGTTTTGCGGGCGGAGCCGGATGAGCAGCCGCGCTCAGGCTGGCCGCCGCCAGCAATGCGGCGGCGGCGCGCCGGGTGATCGATGATGTCATATGCCCCCCTCCTGTTTTGTCGTTGGTCAGCTCGGCCAGCCGTGATCGCGCGTGAAGGCGATGAACAGCTCCTGCCAGGGCACTGGCCGGCCATCCTTGTGCGGCGCGGGCGGGCCGTGGCCGCCTTTCTCGAAGATCATCAACTCGGTCGGAATCTTCGCGGCATTGAGCGCCTGGAACATCAGAATGCTGTTTTCGGGCGGCACCACCGGATCGTCGGCGTTGCAGGCGACAAACGTCGGCGGCATGTACCCCGGCAGGTCGAGCTGCGCCGACCAGCGATGCTGCGCCTGTGCATCGTGCAGACGGTTACCCAGCAGCTCCTCGCGCGACTGCTTATGAACGCCTTGGTCCATCATCGTGATCACCGGGAAGAACAGCCCGGCGACGTCGGGTCGGTCCGACTGCCGGTCGATGGTGTCGATCGGCTGATAGGTCTGTAGCGCCGACCGGCTGGCGGTCCGCGCGGCGAGATGGCCGCCGGCCGAATAGCCCGAGATCGCCACTCGTTTGGGATCGACGTCCCAGCGTGATCCCGCACCGGCGCGGATGATGCGCATCGCGCGCTGCGCATCCTGCAGCGACACGTCGGGGCCCGCGGCCCAATGATCGTGGGGCAGACGATAAAGCAATTCGAACGTGGTGATCCCCCGTGCGGCGAACGAACGGGCAATGCCGGAGCCGGTGCGTCCCACGGCCACGCGGACATAGCCGCCGCCCGGCACCACCAGCATCGCGGCGCCACTGGGGTTCTTCGGCTTCAAGACCGTCAGCATCGGGGTAGCGACGTGCGTCCAGGCGATATCGTCGGGCGGGCCGTCGGGCGAGCGCTTGACGAACACGTCCTTGACGGGCGCCGTAGCAGGCCCCGGCGGTGGCCCCGGCCAGATCGGAAATCGCTCTATCGTCAGATCGTCGTCGCTCGCCGCCAGCGCCGGTGCCGCCGCCGCGGCGGCGAGCGCGCCGGCCAGGATGCCGCGTCGGGTTGGCTCCATCGTTCCGCTCCTTCTCATGCGCCGCGCATGGCGCGGCCCCACAATTGATCGTACCGCCAGCCCGAGAGGTTCTCGGCGATGGCCTTGGCCTCGGGCGAACTCGGCTCGGTATGGCCGGCGCGCAGATGCTCGATCTCCTCCATCAGGATGCGGTGTGTGACGGGATCGATGCGGAAGCGCAGCGAGACCAGAATGCCGAACACCAGCACCGCCAGCGTGCCCGCGCCGAGTACCCAGACGACGACGTGGATCGCGTGGGGGCTCTGCACCGCCGCCTTCGATTGGAACCCGCCCCAGTCCATGATCAGCCCGACGCCCGCCACGGCGGCGGCCTGCGCCGCCTTGCGGATGAAGGTCATCACGCCGGCAAAGCTGCCTTCGCGCCGTTGTCCGGTGACGATCTCATCGACATCGGCCATGTAATTGTACGTTGCCCAGGGAATGTAGTTGAGCGCGCCGCGGCCCAGCCCGGCGAACACGATCGGGATCCACAGCATCCAGCTGTCGCCGCGCACGCCGGCTATCCACTGCGCGATCAGGATGACGGTGCCGACGCCGAACGACACCGCGGCGATGCGATAGGCGCGTCCCGGCGAACTGCGCAGCGCGACGTTGATGGCGATGCCGACCGCGACCAGCTGCACGACGTACATCCAGCCGAGCAACCCGGAGGCAATCGCGGTGGTGCCGGCCAGCGCGAAGATCACGAAGAAGGTGAAGGCGGCGTTGAATACGTCCTGGCTGATATAGCCGCCGAGATACATGCCGAGGTGCAGGCGGAACGCGCGGATGCGCATGGTCGAAAACAGGTTGCGGTAAAGCGTCGTGAACGTCTCGACGATGCCGACACGCTCGGCGGCGGTTTCACTCGGCTGAGCCGGCGGGCGCTGCCGCTCCCAGCTGAAGGCGTACAGAAAGCCGGCGGTTGCCATGAAGAGCACCGCAAAGATCGCGCCCATGTAGAAGAAGGTCCAGGCGCTGTCGCGGCCGAGATAGTCGATGATCCACATCGGCATGAAGCCGGCCAGGATCGCCGCGATCTGGCCGGTGAAGATGCGGAAGCCCGCGAACTTGGTCTTGTCGCGATAGCTCGTCGACATTTCGGCGGCGAGCGTCTCGAACGGGATGATCTCCATCGCATAGACCATCTCGAACAGGATGTAGGTGACGAGATAATAAAGGAACGCCTGTCCCGGCAGCCACATCAGCGCGAACGCCGGCAGCAGCGGGATCGCCGCCAGGATGAAGAACCGCCGCCGCCCGAACGTCCGCCCCAGCCAGGTGCCACCGAAATGATCGGACAGATGCCCGATCACCGGCGAGGTGAAGGCGTCGAGGATGCGCGCGATGGCGAAGATCGTCGCCGCCTGCCCGGCGGTCAGCCCGCAGAATTTGGTGTAGAAGATCAGCACCCAGCCCGAGACGACCGCCATCGATCCGGCGCCGAGGAAGTCGTTCGACCCATAGGCGAGGAAGTTGATCAGCCGGATCGGCCGCTGCCGGGCCGGGGCAGGGGCGGTATCCAGCGTGGCGACCGGGTCACTGGCCATGATGGGCTTCCTCTCGTTGGGCGCGTGTCGAGCCGCGCCATTGTCGCGGGGGGGCGCCCGAATGGGGCCCCCCCCGCGCTCGTCCGATGTGGGTTCCCCGGGAAAACCCCAGCCCCCAGCTCCCCCCCCCCAGGCCCAAAAGCAAACACGGCAGCCCGCAGTACTTTTTTAAA
>JBQCHA010000169.1:0-4288 GCA_051955175.1 Sphingomonas sp. | reverse complement strand
AGGCGCGTGCCGGCGCCGTCGCGCGCGCGGAAAACCAGGAGCAGCGGCGCGTCGAGACCGGGCGACTGTCGGGCGAGCGGTTCGAATGCCCGCCGCCGGTGCTGCCTGAGCGGCTGGGCTTCGCCAGCGCCGAGGTCGGTGCGCCCGACATGGAATCGGCGCGCCACGACAAGCTGCTGATCGAGCGCGAACGGATCGGGCCGGTCAATCTCGTCGCCGAGGCCGAGCTCGCCGAGCTCGACGCGGCGCGCACCACCAACGCCGCCGAGCGCGAGGAGCTGGGCCTGGCGGTCAATCGCCTGCGCGGCTCGATCGGCAACCTCAATCGCGAGGGGCGCCAGCGCCTGCTCGCCGCGTTCGAGGCGGTCAACGGCCATTTCCAGCGGCTGTTCACCACGCTGTTCGGCGGCGGCAGCGCGCATCTCGAGCTGGTCGATTCGGACGATCCGCTGGAGGCCGTGCTGGAGATCTTGGCGCAGCCGCGGGGCAAGAAGCTGCAGTCGCTCACCTTGCTGTCGGGCGGCGAGCAGGCGCTGACCGCCGTCGCGCTGATCTTCGGCCTGTTCCTCACCAACCCGGCGCCGATCTGCGTGCTCGACGAGGTCGACGCGCCGCTCGACGACGCCAATATCGAGCGGTTCTGTGCGCTGCTCGAACGCATGACGCAGGAAACGCGCACGCGCTACCTGATCGTCACCCACAATGCCGTGACGATGAGCCGGATGGACCGTCTGTTCGGCGTGACGATGATCGAGCGCGGCGTCAGCCGACTGGTGTCGGTCGATCTTGGCGGGGCCGAATCGCTGCTCGCCGCCTGATCAGCCGGCCTGAACCGCCGCCGCAACCGGCATGCTGAAGCGGATCTCGCGATTGGCGAAGTCGATCCGCACCTGCCGAAACAGCCGCAGCGCATCCATGCCGAGCAGCAGGGCCGGCTCGTCGACCAGGTCGAACCGCCGGAACGGCTCCGCCTCGATCTGTGCGAGCGGCATGTTGTTGAAGGCCACCCCGCCGATCTCGACGCGGTCGGCGACGACCAGCGGCGCGATCGTCTCCTGCCCCAGCGCGGAAATCAGGTCGACGGTGCCGAGCGTGCGCGGCGCCTTGCCCATCAGCTTGACGAACGCGGCGTTGACGATCGACACCGGCGTGCCGGTATCGACCACCACCGCGACGCGGTGGCCATGGAAGCGGGCATCGGTGACGATCAGCTGGCCGAACAGGTTGCGCGCGGTAACAACGATCTCGTCCGGGCCGGGGGACGGGGCATGCCGCCGCCGCGAGGGGGTGATCGTCATCAGCCGCTGATCGAAGTCGATCGACACGGCATGCCCCTGCAGCGCGTCGATCCCCAGCATGCCCGGCGCGCCCATATTGGCCTGGTCCAGCGCCGGCGCGTCGATCGTCTCAGCGGCGATGCGGCTGATGCGCAGCGAGGGCACGCGCACCGTGCCGACATTGGCGCTGTTGGTCATCGCCGTCACGCGGATCACCCCGCCGGCTTCCAGCCCGAGCAGCCCGGCGAGATCGTGCGACACGACCGTTCGCTCCGCCCCCGTGTCGACGATGAAGCGATAGGGCCCGCGCTCGCCGATCGACACCGGCACGGTCATGCGCGATTCGATCGAGCCGAACGCAAGGCTGCTCGGCGGCAGCGGCGGTTGCTCGGCCACCGCGATCGGCAAAGTAGGCACGCTCTGCACCGACGGCGGCGCGGTGGTCGACAGGGCGGCGAGCGCCAGAAGCGACATCCCCAACATGATCCATTATTACGCCCGATCCGGACCTACATCAAGCAAATCCGGTGCCGCTCAGTCGGGCCGCATCGCCTCCGCCGCGAGCAATTCCGCCTCCGCCAGCAGGGCGTCGTCGGCGGTTCCCGTGGCCACGCGCTCGCGGCCGATCAGCGTCAGCACCGGCACCGCCAGCGGCGTCACGCGGTCGGCATCGACATGCACCATCGTCTCGGCCGCGCGGTCGAGCAGGTCGGCGAGGCGGCCGACATCGGTCATCTTCGCCCGCGCGTCGGCCCAGGCGGCGGTGAGCAGCAGATGGTCGGGCTCATATTTGCGCAGCACGTCGTAGATCAGGTCGGTCGAGAAGGTGACCTGCTTGCCGGTCTTGCGCTTGCCCGGGTGCTGGCGCTCGACGAGCCCGCCGATCACCGCCACCTCGCGAAACGCCCGCTTCAACAGGTGCGATTGCTGCACCCAGTCGACGAATTCGTGCTCCAGGATGTCGGGCGAAAACAGGCTGGCGGGATCGGCGACGGGGTCGAGCGAATAGGTGGCTATGGCATAATCGCTGGCAACGAAGCCGAGCGGTTTCAGCCCCTGCGTCTCCATCCGCCGCGTCACCAGCATACCCAGCGACTGATGCGCGTTCCACCCTTCGAAACTGTAGGCGACCATGTAATGCCGGCCTTCGCGCGGGAAAGTCTCGACCAGCAACTGGTCGGGCGCCGGCAGCACCGATCGTCGCGCCTGCATCTCCAGCCATTCGCGCACGTCGTCGGGGAAGCGATGCCAGTCCTCGGACGTCGCCAGAAAACGGCGCACGCGCCCCGCGAGGTTGGTCGAGATCGGCATGCGCGCGCCGCCATAGGTCGGGATGCGCGCCGGACGGCTGGTCGCGCGGACGATCAGATCCTCCGTGTCGATCCGCTCGACCTCCAGGCTCAGGCCGGCGAAGAAGAAGGTGTCGCCGTGGCTCAGCGTCGCGGCGAAGCCTTCCTCGACCTTGCCGAGGTGGCGGCCGTTCTTGAACCGCACGTTGAGCATCGTCGCCTCGACGATGATCCCGGCGTTGAGCCGATGCTGCTGCACGAAGCGCGGATGGCTGACGCGCCAGGTGCCATCGGCGTCCTGCGTCAGCCTCTTGAATCGATCATAGGCCTTCAGCGCGTAGCCGCCGTCGCGGATGAAGCCGAGCACCCGCGAAAACGCCTCGTCGGTCAGCGCCGAATAGGGCAGCGCCGACCGCACCTCGTCGCGCAACTCCTCCTCGCGGAACGGCCCGGCGCAGGCGCAGGCCATGACGTGCTGCGCCAGCACGTCGAGCCCGCCGGCGCGGAACGGCTCCTCGTCGAGGTCGCCCGCCTCCACCGCGTCCAGCGCCGCGCGCGCCTCGAGATATTCGAAGCGGTTGCCCGGCACCACCACCGCCTCCGACGGCTCGTCGAGCCGGTGGTTGGCGCGCCCGATCCGCTGCAGCAGCCGCGACGATCCCTTGGGCGCGCCCATCTGGATCACGCAATCGACATCGCCCCAGTCGACGCCGAGATCGAGGCTGGCGGTGGCGACCAGCGCGCGCAGCCGCCCCGCCGCCATCGCCGCCTCGACCTTGCGCCGCGCCTCGATCGACAGGCTGCCGTGGTGGACACCGATCGGCAGGCTCATGTCGTTGACCTTCCACAGGTCCTGGAAGATCAGCTCGGCGAGGCTGCGGGTATTGCAGAACACAATGGTCGTCCTGTGCGTCTCGATCTCCGCCATCACCTGCTCGGCGGCGTAGCGGCCCGAATGGCCCGACCAGGGCACGCGGCCCTGCGGCAGCAGGATCGCGACGTTGGGATCAACGCCCTGCTCGCCCTCGACCAGCGCGACCGCGTCGATATCGCCGTCGGGCGCCAGCCAGGCGCGATAGTCGTCGGGATCGGCGACCGTCGCCGACAGCGCGACGCGGCGCATGGCGGGCGCAAGGCGCTGCAGCCGCGCCATGCACAGCGCGAGCAGGTCGCCACGCTTGCCGGTCGCGAAGGCATGGACCTCGTCGACGACGATCGTCTTCAGCCCCGCGAACATGGTGAAGCTGTCGGATAGCTGAGCAGCAGCGACAGCGATTCGGGCGTGGTCAGCAGGATTTGCGGCGGCCGCGCGCGCTGCCGCGCCTTGCGGTCGCTCGGCGTATCGCCGGTGCGCGTCTCGACGCGGATCGGGAGGCCCATCTCCTCGATCGGCGTCAGCAAATTGCGCTGCACGTCGACCGCCAATGCCTTGAGCGGCGAGACGTAGAGCGTGTGGAGCCCGTCGACCGGGTTCTCGATCAGCTCGGCGAGGCTCGGCATGAACCCCGCCAGCGTCTTGCCCGCGCCGGTCGCCGCGACCAGCAGCGCATGATGCCCGGCGCGCGCCTCGGCGAGCATGTCGAGCTGATGCCGGCGCGGCCGCCACCCGCGAGCGGCGAACCAGTCGGTCAGGGGTTGGGGGAGCGCCTCCAAGGTCAGCGGTCGCCCGCACCCATACCACACGCCGGCGGCGCGCGGGCCCCCTCCCGCACCCCCCACGGG
>JBQCHA010000168.1:0-3433 GCA_051955175.1 Sphingomonas sp. | reverse complement strand
TCGGCCAATTTGCTCTCCTTTCCTCTTGGCAACGAACGGCGCGATGCTGTGATCCTTCAGCGTCGGCAGCGGCCGGTCCGGCACACCAGCGGCGCGATGGTGATTGCGCATAGCGCGTCCGAAAAGAGGTCGCCCTTTCGCGTGCGTGTCGCCTCCCGTTTGCCGGTCCCGCTTGACGACATCGGACTCCGCCCCCCATTTTCGCGCGTACACGGAAGGAAGCTTATCCCACACATGCAGCTCGTCATCGTCGAATCGCCCGCCAAGGCGAAAACCATCGAGAAGTATCTCGGCCCCGATTATCGCGTCCTCGCGTCCTACGGCCATGTCCGCGACCTTCCGCCCAAGGACGGGTCGGTCGATCCCGATCAGGGCTTCGCGATGGATTGGGAGAATTACGCCGACAAGGCCAAGCAGCTGAAGGCGATCGCCGATGCCGCCAAGGGCGCCGACCGCCTGATCCTGGCGACCGACCCCGATCGCGAGGGCGAGGCGATCTCGTGGCACGTGCAGGAGGTGCTGCAGAAGCGCCGCGCGCTGCCCAAGGAGGTCGAACGCGTCACCTTCAACGCCATCACCAAGGCGACGGTGACCGAGGCGATGAAGCATCCGCGCCAGCTCGATACCGACCTGATCGACGCCTATCGGGCGCGCCGAGCGCTCGACTATCTGGTGGGATTCACGTTGTCGCCGGTGCTGTGGCGCAAGCTGCCGGGCGCCAAGTCGGCCGGCCGGGTACAATCGGTCGCGCTGCGCCGGATCGTCGAGCGCGCGCGCGCGATCGAGGCGTTCACGGCCCCGGCATATTGGTCGGTCACCGCGCATCTGGAGCATGACGGTCAGGGCTTCGACGCGCGGCTGGCACGCTGGAATGGCACGAAGCTGGACCGCCTGTCGCTCGGCAACCAGGGCGATGCCGAGGCGGCCAAGCGCGCGGTCGAAGAGGGGCGCTTCGCGGTCGACAGCGTCGAGACCAAGCCCGCCACGCGCAACCCGGCGCCGCCGTTCACCACCTCGACGCTGCAGCAGGAGGCGGCGCGCAAGCTCGGCTTCTCCGCCAGCCACACGATGCGCATCGCCCAGAGCCTCTATGAGGACGGCGCGATTACCTACATGCGTACCGACGGCGTGCAGATGGACCCGGCGGCGATCTCGGCCGCGCGCAAGGCGGTCGCTGATCGCTATGACGCGAGCTACGTGCCCGACAAGCCGCGCGTCTACCAGACCAAGGCCAAGAACGCGCAGGAAGCGCATGAGGCGATCCGCCCGACCGACTTCTCGAAGGATCGGGCGGGCTCGGGCGACCATGCCAAGCTTTACGATCTGATCTGGAAGCGTGCGCTGGCCAGCCAGATGGCGTCGGCGCGGCTGGAGCGCACGACGATCGAGCTGGTCGACGGCACCGGCCAGCACGCGCTGCGGGCGACCGGCCAGGTGGTGCTGTTCCCCGGCTACCTCGCGCTCTACGAGGAAGGCCGCGACGACAGCCAGGACGAGGATGCACGACGCCTGCCGCGCCTGCGTGAGGGCGATGCCCCGGCCAAGAAGGGCGTCGATGCCGAACAGCATTTCACCCAGCCGCCGCCGCGCTTCTCCGAGGCGTCGCTGGTCAAGCGGCTCGAGGAGCTGGGGATCGGCCGCCCGTCGACCTATGCCTCGACCATCCAGGTGCTCAAGGATCGCGCCTATGTCCGCGTCGAGAAGAACCGCTTCTTCGCCGAGGAGAGCGGGCGGCTGGTGACGGCGTTCCTCGAGCGGTTCTTCGCCAAATATGTCGAATATGGCTACACCGCCGACCTGGAGGACGAACTCGACGAGATTTCGGGCGGCCGCGCGCAGTGGCAGGCGGTGCTCGACGCCTTCTGGCGCGATTTCAAGCCGCGCACGACCGAGGTGATGGAGTTCAAGCCGTCCGAAGTCACCGCCGAGCTCGACCAGTTCCTGGAGCCCTATCTGTTCCCGGCGCGCGCGGACGGCAGCGATCCGCGGGCGTGCCCCAATTGCGGTGACGGTCGGCTGGCGTTGCGCGGCGGCAAGTTCGGCGCGTTCGTCGCCTGCTCCAATTACCCCGAGTGCAAGTACACCCGCGCCTTCGCGCAGCCCGGCGGGCTGGGCGCTGAGGATTCCGGACCGGAAACGCTCGGCACCGATCCTGACACCGGGCTGCCGGTTGAGCGCAAGTCCGGCCGCTTCGGCCCGTACATCCAGCTCGGCGAGGGCAAGGATGCCAAGCGCGCGTCGATCCCGAAGGATATCGGCGAGCTCGACCTGGAATGGGCGCTGAAGCTGCTGAGCCTGCCCCGGGTGATCGGCAATCATCCCGAGACCGGCCAGCCGATCGAGGCGGCGATCGGCCGCTATGGCCCCTACCTGAAGCATGACGGCAAATATGCTCGCCTGTCCTCGACGGCCGACGTGTTCGAGACCGGCATGAACGCCGCGGTGGTGAAGCTCGCCGAAGCGGTGGCGAACGGCGGCCGGCCGGCACGTGGCGCGGCGCGCGAGCCGCTCAAGGTGCTCGGCGCGCATCCGCGGACCGAGGCGGAGATCAAGCTGATGGAGGGGCGCTACGGTGCCTATGTCACCGACGGCACGACCAACGCGACGCTGCCCAAGTCGATCGACAAGGACAAGCTGACGCTGGAGGAGGCGGCGCAGCTGATCGATACCAAGGCGGCTTCCGCGCCGGCCAAGAAGGGCGGCCGCAAGACCGCCGCCAAGAAGACCACGACGAAGAAGGCTGCAACCAAGAAGACGCCGGCCAAGAAAGCGGCGGCGAAAGCCTGAGAGCGTCCTCCCGCCCGCGGGCGGGAGGGCGCTTTAGGCGGCGCGACGGTTGGCGGTGGCCAGCCAGTCGCGCGCGGCGCGCTGGGCGACGACGATGTCGCGCTGGCTCATGTCACACGCGATTTCGGCGCGGCAATGCTGGGCGGCCTCGCTGCCGGCCACGGCGGCGAGATTGAACCACTTGTGCGCCTCGATCAGATTGACGGCGTTGCCGCCGGCCCCGGTCGAATAGATCATGCCGAGATCGTAGCATGCGCCGGCATCGCCGCCGGCCGCCTCGCGAAGGCGGCGTTCGATGTGGCGATGCGCCTGCTTCAGTTCGTTCCCCATGTCGACACCTCGTGCGGTTGCCAGAACGGCACCGAGGTTTGCGCGACATGGTTCAAATAAATGGTTAACGTCGACGACCGCAGAAATGCAGCGTCAGCCGGCGGCCTCCACCGCCACGTTGTCGATCAGCCGGGTGCCGCCGATCCGCGCAGCGGCGAGCAGGCGGCGCGGCCGGTCGGCGGCGGGATCGCCCTGCAGCGTCTCGGCATCGACCAGCTCGACATACTCGACCTCGAACCCGGCATTGGCGAGCGTGGTACGGGCGGTCTCCAGCGCCGCAGCGGCATCGTCGCCGCGGCCGATCGTGCGCGACGCC
>JBQCHA010000167.1:0-33282 GCA_051955175.1 Sphingomonas sp. | reverse complement strand
CGCGCTTCTGGCTGCCATGGGCGTGCATCGAAAAGACATAGGCGCGATTGAGAAGCGCCTCGTCGGCATCGGGATCGTAGCCCAGGACTCGATCGACTAGTTCATATTGACGCAGCACACCTTGCATATCGGGTGCTGTCCTGCGGCATTGCAATACAAATTCAGCCGCGATGCCGGCGGGCGCGCATCATCGCGCGTGACTGTTGCACCGCGCCAACGCTTCGGCATCCAGCGCATTGCCGCCGGCGGTGAACGAGTCGAGCTTGCCGAGCTGCTTGGCGACGCGCTGGCACATCACGTCGGCGCGGTCGGCGGCCTTGTCGGCGACGCAGGCGTGATCGTTGCACGACCAGATGGTGTCGCGCGTGACGAAGCTGTCACTGGCCGGCGCGGCGCTGGGCATCGCGACATAATAGACGCCGCGCGGCTGCGCCTGCGCGGCTGCGGCGGGAAACGACAGGGCGGCGACAGCGGCCGCGACGATGGGAACAACGCGGGTCATGCTCGGTCTCCACAACTAGGTTGCGAATCGCTACTTACATTGTGCAGTTGCGAGTTTCAACCTGAAACTGATATCCCGTTTCGCCATCGCTCTTTTTGCGATAGGTTGGTGCGGTAATGACCGAAAAGCTGCGGGAACCCCTGCGCCAGATCGCCAATGAATGCAGCCTGCCCGCCGCGCTGGAGGCAATGGGCGAGCGCTGGTCGTTCCTGATCCTGCGCGCCGCCTTCAACGGGCTGCACCATTTCGAGGAATTCCAGTCGGAACTCGGCATCGCGCGCAACATATTGGCCAACCGCCTGTCACGGCTGGTGGATCACGGCATCCTGGAGCGCCACGCGCTGGCCGAGGATCGGCGCAAGATCGAATATCGGCTGACCGAAAAGGGCATGGCGCTGCTGCCGATGCTGATCGCGCTCCGGCAATGGGGGGAGCGGTGGGAGACCGGCGTGCCGGCGAGCCCCGTGCTGGTCGACGCGCGCGACCGGCGCCCGATCGCGCCGATCCGCGTGCACGCCCATGACGGCCGCGTGCTCACCCGCGATGACTTGCTGTGGTCGCTGCCCGAAGACATCGTGCGCGACGATCCCGAAGCAACGGGATAGCCGACCCGCGAGCCCGGCCCGGTGGTCGCCTCACCGGACCGGACGGGCCGGGGGGCGGCGGCGTCAGCCGACCGCCTCGGCCTCCGCGTTGGCCGAGCTTTCGGCCATCCGGGTCAGCTTGTCGTCGGTGGCATATTCCTCGTCGAGCGTCTGCTTGAGGACGTCTGCCACGTCGCTGCGGCCGAGCTGACGCGCCCAGGCGATCAGCGTGCCGTAGCGGGTGATCTCATAATGCTCGACCGCCTGCGCCGCGGCGATCAAGCCGGCGTCGAGCACCTTCTTGTCGGCGATGTCGCCGGCGACTTCATTGGCCTCCTTGATGATGCCGTCGATCGCCGGGCAAGTGACGCCCTTGGCATCCTTGCCGAGCATCGAGAAGACGCGGTCGAGCCGCTCGATCTGCCCCTCGGTCTCGCGCAGGTGCGTCTCGAAGCCCTGGCTCAGCTGCGGGTCGGTCGCCTTCTCGATCATCTTCGGCAGCGCCTTTGTGATCTGCTTTTCGGCATAATAGATGTCCTGCAGCATGTGCAGGAACAGGTCGTCGAGCGTCTCGATGTCCTTGGTGAACAGGCCCATTGTGTCTCTCCCGGCTGGCGGACACGGGGCATCGCCTCGCCGCGCATCCCTCACCGGCAAAACGACGCGAGGCTCGACACGTTGCGCGCTTCGTCCGCGAAATCGTACTGATCTCGATCAGCCGTGCGTCAGCGCAGATCGGCCGCGATGAAGTCGGCACAGCGCTCGCCGATCATCATCGTCGGCGCGTTGGTGTTGCCCGACACCAGCTGCGGCATCACCGAGGCGTCGGCGACGTACAATCCCTCGACGCCGCGCACGCGCAACCGCGGGTCGCACACCGCCGCCTCGTCCGATCCCATGCGGCAAGTGCCGACCGGGTGGTAGATGGTGTCCGCCCGTGCGCGGATGATCCGTTCCAGCGCCGCATCGTCGTCGAGATCGACCGGATGGCGATCGCGCCCGTGATGTCGGGCCATCGCCGGCGCCTGCAGGATGCGGTACATCGCGCGCACGCCGGCCTTCAGCACCGCCATGTCGCGATCGTCCGTCAGGAACGCCGGATCGATCAGCGGCGCGTCGCGGGGATCGTGGCTGGCGAGCGTCACGCTGCCCCGGCTTTCGGGGCGCAGCACGCAGGCATGGCAGCTATAGCCGTGCGCCTTCACGTCGGCGCGGCCGTGGTCCTCCAGCGGCGCGATCAGGAAGTGGAGCTGCACGTCGGGCGCCGGAGCGTCCGGCATCACCGTCAGGAAGCCGCCCGCCTCGGCATAAGGCGTGGTCATCAGCCCGGTGCGCGAGCGTATCCAGCGGCCGATCGCCCGCGCCACCGCCACGCTGCCGCCGAGCGAGCGGCCGATGAAGTCGCGGCCGGGCGTCTCGAAACTGGCGACGTAATCGACATGGTCGTGCAGGTTCGCGCCCACCGCGTCGCGCTCGATGCGAACGGGCACGCCGTGCGCGGCGAGCTGGTCGCCCGGCCCGATGCCCGACAGCATGAGGAGTTGCGGCGTCCCGAACACGCCGCCGGCAAGCACCACGGCGCGCCGCGCACGGATGACATGCGCCTCGTTGCCGCGCGAATAGGCAACGCCCCACGCCCGGCCGTCGTCGAACAGCACGCGCTCGACCAGCACCTGCGTCAAGACCGCCACATTGTCGGGCGGCGTGCCATCGCCAAGATAGGCACGCGCGGCGGTCCAGCGCTCGCCATGCTTCTGCGTCACCTGATAGAGGCCGAGGCCTTCCTGCGCCGCACCGTTGAAGTCCGGGTTCTCGGGAATCTGCAGCTGGCGCCCGGCCTCAATGAAGTCGCGGCTGCCGGGATGCGCCCAATGCTGGTCGCTGACCCACATCGGCCCGCTGTCGCCGTGCCAGGCGTCGGCGCCACGCTCGTTATGCTCGGCCCGGATGAACCAGGGCAGCACCTCGTCATACGACCAGCCGGTGCAGCCCATCGCGGCCCAATTGTCATAGTCCCAGCGGTTGCCGCGCACATAGAGCATGGCGTTGATCGCCGACGACCCGCCCATGCCTTTCCCGCGCGGCTGATACCCGCGTCGGCCGCCCAGCCCCGGCTGCGGCACCGTCTCGAACCGCCAGTTGGTGCCGCGCCCGGGAAACGCCAGGAAGCCGGGGCAGTGCGTGCGGATCGAGCGGTTCTCGCCACCCGCCTCCAGCACCGCGACCGTATACCGGCCGCCCTCGCTCAGCCGCCCCGCGACGGCGCAGCCACCCGATCCGCCCCCGACGACGACGATGTCGGCTTCTTCCACCCCCCACACTCCCTCTGTAACGTCGCTAATTCGCCCTCACCCTTCCCGCTCGACTGCGCCGAGCGGGCCCCTTCCCTCTCCCGGTGGGAGAGGGAGGCGCGAAGCGCCGGAAGGGTGAGGGTAAACAACGGACGCCCGTTGTTCCAAAGCCTCCCGCTCCGCCCACCGCGCCCGGATCGTCGCCGACGTATCCCGGCTGCCGTCATGGCTCCACCCCGGCTCGCGAACCATATAGCCGATCTTGTTCGACAAGCCCGGCGCCGTCCACACGTCCTTGGCGATCCCGATCCATTCATGGAACGCCGCCCACAACAGGCTGAACGATCCCAGATTCTTGACGATGCCATAGCGTGGCCGATCGTCTTCTCGCTCCGGCTCGAACGTGCCGAACAGCCGATCCCAGACGATGAACACGCCGGCATAGTTGCGGTCGAGATAGCGTGCGTTGGTGGCGTGGTGGACGCGATGATGCGACGGCGTGTTCATCACTGCCTCGATCCAGCGCGGGCAGCGCCCGATCGCCTCGGTATGAATCCAGAACTGATAGACCAGGTTCACCCCGGCAACGAAGAACACCATCGCCGGCGGAAAGCCGATCAGGAACAGCGGCAGCCGGAAGATGAAGGCCAGGCTTACGAACCCGGTCCAGGTCTGCCGCAGCGCGGTCGACAGGTTATAGTGCTGGCTCGAATGGTGGATGACGTGGCTCGCCCAGAACCATCGCACGCGATGCGCCGAGCGATGGAACAGGTAGTAAAAGAAATCGTCGATCACGAAGGCTATGACGAACCACCACCATTGCCAGCCGATGTCGAACAGGCGGAACTGCCACACCCAGGTCGCCAGCGCATAGACGGCGCCGGCGGTGATCACGCCCGCCACCGTGCTGCCCAGCCCCAATGCCAGCGAGGTCAGCGTGTCGCGCGGTTCATAGCGGCGGCGGTCGCGCGCCCAGGCGACCAGCATCTCCGCCGCGACCAGCAGGACGAAGGCAGGCGTGGCATAGAGGACCGGGTCGGGCAGCTCCATGCCGGCATATTTACACTGATGTCAGCGAGGGCGCCAGCCGCCTGACGTCGAGCACGTTGACGCCGTCGACCCGCACCGCGCCGAACCGGCGATCGCCGGTTTCGACCAACAACCCGTCATGCGTGGCGCGGACCTGGCCCCAGCGCACCTCGCGCACCGCCAGCCGCGCACCGTGGCGCTTGATCACCGCCACGCGGCCCGAGCGGCCGGCGACCAGCGCGGAGGCGCGATCCTCGCCGACCAGCGCGCCCAGCGCGTGGAATCCGGCGAGCGCCTGCTCGGCCGCCTCGGTCGCCATGTCGGGCTCCTCGATCGCGGCTTCGTTGCCGGCGCGGCCGAGCTTCAGCGCCCAGGCGAGCGCGGCGAGAATCAGGATCGCGGCGAGCGAGCCCGCCAGGTACAGCCAGTTCATCTGCGGTCAGTTCACGCCTTGCCCGACAAGGTGTCCAGCAGCGGCCGGATGCCCGCGATGTTGTATCCCGCCGCCCCTGCCCTGGCGATGATCTCGTCGGGATCACCCCCCTTTTCGGCCTCGGCCAGCGCCCAGAGGTTGGTCGACCGCGTGCCCGAGCGGCAGAAGGCGAGCACCGGCCCGCCGGCCTGGTCGATCGCCTGGCGCATGGCGGCGATCTGCGGGTGCGAGAAACCCGCCTGGGTGACCGGAATTTCCGCGTATTTCAGGCCCAGCGTCGCGGCGACGCGGGCGATCGCCTCGCCCTCCGGCTGGCCCGCCTCTTCATGGTCGGGGCGATTGTTGACGATCGCGGCAAAGCCTTGCGCGGCGAGCTCGGTGACGTCGGCCGGATCGATCTGCGGAGAGACCGAGAAATGGTCGTCGATCTTGCGGATGTCCATTATGCCGCCTCACGGATAACCTGAAGGAAAGCCTCGCCATAGGCGTCCAGCTTCTTCGCGCCAACACCCGAAATGCTGCTCATCTGGGAGAGGCTCACCGGCTTGATCACCGCCATCTCGCGCAGCACCGAATCGTGAAAGATGACATAGGGCGGCACCTGCGCGTCCTTCGCCAGGTCGCGCCGCTTCTCGCGCAGCGCCTCGAACAGCGGATCGCCGCTGGGATTGGCCACCGCCGCGCCGTTGCGGCCGCCGCGTCGACGCTCGCGACGGGGCGGCAATACCAGCGCCATCGTGTCCTCGCCCTTCAGCAGCGCACGCGCCGTCGGGCCGAACTCAAGCCCGCCATGGGGATTGGTGCGCAGCGCATCGCGCAGCAGCAGGGCGCGCCCAACGGGCTTGAGCAGCGCGGCTTCCTCGCCGTCGACGATGCCCCAGACCGACAGAGTCTCGTGCCCGTTCATCAGGCTGCGCTCGCTCGAGCGGCCGGTCAGCACCTCCTCGATATAGCCGGTGCCGAACATCTGCCCGGTGCGGAACACCGCCGAGAGGTATTTGCGCGCGGTCTCGGTCGCGTCGATCGCGGCGGGCGGGTTGAGGCAATTGTCGCAATTGCCACAGGCAGCCGGCGGGTCCTCGCCGAAATGGCGCAGCAGGATCGCGCGGCGGCAGCCGGCGGTCTCGACCAAGGCGCCGAGCGAGGTCAGCCGCGCGCGCTCGCCCGCCTGCCGCTCGGGCTCCACCTCGGCGATGCGCTGGCGCGCCCGCACGAAATCCTCTGCGCCCCAGAACAGGTGCGCCACCGCCGGATCGCCGTCGCGCCCGGCGCGGCCGGTTTCCTGGTAATAGGCCTCGATCGACTTGGGCAAAGCGGCATGCGCGACGAAGCGCACGTCGGGCTTGTCGATGCCCATGCCGAAGGCGATCGTCGCGCAGATCACCATGTCCTCGCTGGCAACGAAATCGGCCTGGTTCTTCGCGCGCACCGCGGGATCGAGCCCGGCGTGATAGGCGCGCGTCGGCCGCCCCGTGCGGCTCAGCGCCTCGGCCAGTTTCTCGGTCGCCGCGCGGGTCGGCGCATAGACGATGCCGGGGCCGGGCGTGTCGCGGATCAGCTCTGCGATCTGCTGCGTGGTCCCGGCCTTGGGGCTGATCGCGTAGCGGATGTTGGGCCGGTCGAACCCGGCGACGATCAGGCCGTCGTGCGGAATGCCGAGCTGTTCCAGGATGTCGGCGCGGGTGTGCGTGTCGGCGGTCGCGGTCAGCGCGAGCCGCGGCACCTCGGGAAAAGCGTCGAGCAGCGGGCGCAGCAGGCGATAATCGGGGCGGAAATCATGGCCCCATTCGCTGACGCAATGCGCCTCGTCGATCGCGAACAGCGACAAGGGCGCGCGGCCGAGCAGCTCGCGGAAATGGTCCGACGAGGCGCGCTCGGGTGCGACATAGAGCAGGTCCAGCGCGCCATCGCGGAACCGCGCGATCGTCTCGGCGCGGTTGGTGTCGACCGAGGTCAGCGTCGCGGCACGGATGCCGACCGCCTCGGCCGCACGCAGCTGGTCGTGCATCAGCGCGATCAGCGGCGAGACGACGACGCAGGTTCCTTCGAACATCACCGCCGGCAACTGGTAGCACAGCGACTTGCCCGCACCGGTCGGCATCACCGCCAGCGTGCGCCGGCCATCGAGCACGCGCGACACCACTTGCTCCTGCACCCCGCGAAAGCCCGCGAAGCCGAAGGTGGAGCGCAGGACGGAACGGGGATCGGGGGTCATCGGTCTAGGCTCTTGCGCCGAAGCCCCCTCGATGTGCAAGCCGGGCGGCAGAAAAGGACGATGAATGAGCCAGGACAATGTGCGCGACAATCGCGCCGAACAGGAATTCGAACTGGAGGTCGACGGACATCGCGCCGTCGCCGCCTATCAGCGGGAGGGCGGGACGATCGTCTTCACCCACACCCATGTGCCGCACGCCATCGAGGGGCGCGGCGTCGGCAGCAAGCTGATCCGCGCCGCGCTCGACGCCGCGCGCGACGAAGGACTGACGGTGGTGCCGCAATGCCCGTTCGTCGCGGCCTATATCGAGCGGCACCCGGAATATCCGGACTTGTTGAAGCACTGAGGGTCTAGCGGAAGGCGAATCACCCTCACCCTTCCCATCGCTTTCGCGATGGGCCCCTTCCCTCTCCCGCTGGGAGAGGGAGGGAGGCGCGAAGCGCCGGAAGGGTCAGGGCGAACGGCCGTGGTAGCCACTAAGCGCCCCACTCATTCCGCCGCTTCGGTCTCCAGCGTTGGATAGTCGACATACCCTTCCGGCCCGCGGCTGTACCACGTCGCCATATCGTCGGGATTGAGCTCTGCCCCGCGCCTGAAACGCTCGGGCAGGTCGGGGTTGGCGAGGAACGTCCGCCCGAACGCCACCGCGTCGGCGAGCCCCTCGTCGAGCACCGCCTGCGCGTCGGCATGGCGGAAGTCCTGGTTGAGCACCAAGGGCCGCGAGAACACCTCGCGGATCGCCGGCGACACCTTGGGCTGCGTCGTGCTGCCGAACGTGCCGTCGGGCCCGGGCTCGCGCAGTTCCAGGAATGCAATGCCGATCTCGTCGAGCGCCTTCGCCGCCGGCACGAACACCGCCGCGGGATTGCTGTCGATCACGCCTTGCGTGTCGCCATTGGGCGAGAAGCGCACCGCGGTGCGATCGGCGCCCGCCACCGAGGCGATCCGCTCGACCACTTCGCGCAGCAGGCGGATGCGGTTTTCCGGGCTGCCGCCATATTTGTCGTCGCGCCGGTTGGCGCCGTCGCGCAGGAACTGGTCGATCAGATAGCCATTGGCGGCGTGCAGCTGGACGCCGTCGAACCCGGCGGCGATCGCATTCTTCGTCGCGCGCGCGTAATCGTCGAGCAGCCGCGGGATCTCGTCGATCTCGAGCGGCCGTGCCTCGCCATAGGGCTTCTTGCCGTCATAGGTGTGCGCCTGGCCCGGCGCGGTGGTCGCCGAGGAGGAGACCGGCTTCGCGCCGTCCAGGAAGTCGGAATGGACGATGCGGCCCATGTGCCAGAGCTGCGCGACGATCCGGCCGCCGGCATCGTGCACCGCCTTGGTCACCGGCTTCCACGCCTCGGTCTGCTCGTCGGTCCACAGGCCCGGCGCAAACGGCCAGCCGAGGCCTTCGCGACTGATGCCGGTGGCTTCGGAGATGATCAGGCCGGCGGAGGCGCGCTGCGCATAATAGTCCGCCATCATCGGCACCGGCACGTGCTCGCGCGTGGCGCGGCCGCGGGTCAGCGGCGCCATCAGCATGCGGTTGGGCGCATGGATTGCGCCGAGATCGATTGCGTCGAAAAGGCTTGGCATTGAGGCTCCTTTTGCTACCGGAACCGCCGCGAGATAGGGGGCCGCGCGGCCGCATGCACCAGAAGCCAACCCAAAGTTTTTCTAGCCCGTCGCCAAGCGCGCCGCCGAGCGAAGTCGCCGCGGCGCCGCTCGTCGCGCTGATCGTCGCCAATGCCGCACTGGCGTTCGGGCCCTGGTTCGTGCGGCTCGCCGACGTCGGCCCCGTGGCGGTCGGCTTCTGGCGCGTCGGCCTTGCCACGCCGGTCATGATGGTGGCGGCGCTCGCCGGCGGCTGGCGCCCGGTCGGGCTCGGCCGCGCGCTGTGGCTGACGCTGATCGCCGGCGGCGCGTGCTTCGCGGTCGACATCGCCAGCTGGAACATCGGTATCCTGCGTACCACGCTCGCCAACGCGACGCTGTTCGGCAATTCGGCGACCCTGTTCTACCCGATCTACGGCTTCATCATCGCCCGCGCGCTGCCGACGCGCCTGCAGGCGCTGGCGCTGGTCATGGCGGCGATCGGCGCCGCGCTGCTGATGGGCCGGTCCTATGAGATGTCGACGCGCAATCTGGCCGGTGACGGGCTCTGCCTGATCGCCGGCATCCTCTACACCGGCTATTTCATCCTGATGGCGCGCGCCCGCACGGCGTTGGGCCCGCTGCCGACGCTGGCGCTGTCGTCGCTCGCCAGCGTGCCGTCGCTGCTCCTGATCGCCGCCGTGATGGGCGAGCGCATCTGGCCGCAGCATTGGGCGCCGCTGATCGGCGTCGCGCTGGTCAGCCAGCTGATCGGGCAAGGCGCAATGATCTATGCGCTGGGCAAGCTGCCGCCGCTGGTGGTCGGCATCGCGCTGCTCACCCAGCCGGTGATCGCCGGGTTGGTGGGCTGGCTCGTCTATGGCGAGACTCTCGGCACCGCCGACCTGACGGGCGCAGCGCTGGTTGCGGTCGCGCTGGTGCTGGTCCGGCGCCGCGTCCCGACATTGCCGATCGAGCCGCAAGCGCCTAAGGTCGACGCGTAATGACGACGCTATCGCCCGACGCCACGCTCGACGAAATCCGCGCCGCGCTCGCCCCGGCGCTGGCCCAGAATGCCGCGTTCGACGGCTGGTCGGAGGCTGCGCTGGAAATGGCGGCCGGCGCCAGTGGCGTCGATCCCGACGTCGCGCGGCTCGCCTTCCCCGGCGGGGCGGCCGACATGATCCAGGCGTGGTTCGAATGCATCGACCGCGCGATGATCGCCGCCGTCCCCGACGAGGCGCTCGCCACGATGAAGATCCGCGAACGGATCGCCGCCCAGGTCGAGGCGCGGCTCGACGCGCTCGCCCCCGACCGCGAGGCGCTGCGCCGCGCGCTGGCGATCCTGGCGATGCCGCAGAATGCGGTGCGCGCGGCGAAGCTCGGCTGGCATGCCGCCGACCTGATGTGGCGCCGCGCCGGCGACACCGCGACCGATTACAATCACTATACCAAGCGCACGATCCTGGGCGCCGTCTATGCATCGACGATCACGGTGTTCCTCGACGACGAGAGCGAGGGCCATGCCGCCACGCGCGCCTTTCTGCAGCGGCGGATCGACGGCATCCTGCGCTTTGAAAAGGCCAAGGCGAACCTGCTCAAGCGCCGCGAGCGGATGCCGAGCCTGTCGCGCTTCATCGGCCGCCTGCGCTATCCGGTCGCCTGACCGCGCGCGTTGGTGATCGCGTCGCCCCTGCTGCTCGCCGCGCTGGCCGCCGCGCCGGTGCAGGCAACCGCCGACTCGGCGCCGCAGACGATCCTGTTCGTCGGCAACAGCTTCACCTTCGGCGCCAATTCGCCGGTGTGGAAATATCGCGCCGACAGCGTCGCCGATCTCAACCATGACGGCGTCGGCGGCGTGCCGGCGCTGTTCAAGCTGTTCACGGTCCAGGCCGGGTTGAACTACGCCGTCAGCCTGGAGGCGTCTGGCGGAAAGACGCTCGGCTGGCATCTGGCGAACAAAAGCGCGCTGCTCGACCGGCCGTGGGATCACGTCGTGCTGCAGCAATACAGCACGCTCGATCCGGATCATCCCGGCGATCCGGCGACGACGATCGCGGATGCGGCACGGCTGGCGCACCTGTTCACCGCGGCCAATCCCAAGGTCGCGATCAGCCTGACCGCGACCTGGTCGCGCCCCGACCAGACCTATCGCCCGGGCGGCCATTGGTACGGCAAGCCGATCACGGCGATGGCGCTCGATATCCAGCATGGCGACGAAGCCGCGGCGGCCGCGACGCCGGCCATCGACCGCGTCAATCCGGTCGGCAGCGCGTTCAACTGCGCCATCGCTGCGGGGGTGGCCGATCCCGATCCCTATGACGGCACCAGCTTCGGCACGGTCGATCTCTGGGCGTTCGATCACTACCACGCCAGCCGCTTCGGCGATTATCTCGAGGCGCTGACGGTGTTCATCGACGTCACCGGCGTCGATCCACGCACGTTCGGCGAGCATGAGACCGCTGCCAACGAACTCGGCATCGCGCCGGCCGACGCCGTGCGGTTGCAGCGGGTCGCCTGGGCCGCAATGCACGGCCTGCCGTGCACCCCCGCGGCGATCGACGCGCCGCGCTAATCGCCGATCAGGTGCAGCGCCAGCGTGCGGCGGTGCGGGCGGCGGCGGTGTTCGAACAGATAGATGCCCTGCCACGTGCCCAGCGCCAGCGCACCATGGATCAGCGGGATGGTGAGTTGCGTCGCGGTCAGCGCCGCGCGCAAATGTGCCGGCATGTCGTCGCGGCCTTCGTCGTCATGCTCATAGTCCGTCGACTCCGGCGCGATCCGCGCGAAATAGCGTTCGAGGTCGTGCCGCGCGGCCGGGGCGGCATTCTCCTGGATCAGCAGCGACGCCGAGGTGTGGCGGCAGAACACCGTGAGCAGCCCGTCGTGCATGTCCTGATCGGCGACCCAGCGCGCCACGTCGTCGGTCACCTCGATCAGCCCCTGGCGGTCGGTGGCGATCGTCAGCATGGTGGTCGCCTGGCGCATCAGTTGCTCCCGGGCAGGCGGTCGGCCGCCTCGCCGATCGCCGCATAGAGGGTGTCGAGATCGTCTTCGTCGATGCAATAAGGCGGCATGACGTAGACGGTGTTGCCGAGCGGCCGGAGCAACAGGTCGCGCTCGCGGAAGAAGGCGAGCAGCGCCGGACCGTGCGACGACAGGTAATCGCCGGCGCTCTCGCTCAGTTCCATCGCGGTGACGGTGCCGATCTGCCGCGCGTTGCGGACGTTGGCATGGTCGGTGAGCGCCGCCAGCCGCGCCGCCTGCCGCTCGCCCAGCGTGGCGACACGCTCGAGCACCGGTTCCTCGCGCCAGATCGCCAGGTTGGCCGCCGCGGCCGCGCAGGCGATCGGGTTGGCGGTGTAGCTCGACGAATGGAAGAACATCGTCGCGCGATCGGTCGACAGATGCGCGTCGTAGATCGGTGCGCTGGCCATCGTCACCGCCAAAGGCACTGCGCCGCCGGTCAGCCCCTTCGACAGGCACAAGATGTCGGGCACCACGTCCGCCTGTTCGCAGGCGAGCAGCGTGCCGGTGCGGCCCCAGCCGGTCATTACCTCGTCGGCGATGAACAGCACGTCGTGCGCGGCACAGATGCGCCGCATCTCCGCCAGCACCTGCGGCGGATAGACCAGCATGCCGCCGGCGCCCAGCAACAGCGGCTCGACGATGAACGCCGCGGCGCCCGCACGGCATTGCGCCTCCAGCGCGTCATAGGTCGCCTGTTCGGCGCCCGCGGCGGGGAATGGTATTGTGCCGACGTCGAACAGCAGCGGCGCATAGGCCTGGTTGTAGACACCACGCTCGCCGACCGACATCGCGCCGATCGTATCACCATGATAGCTGTGTTCGAGCACCAGGATGCGATGCCGCGCCTCTCCCCGATGGCGCCAGAAGCCGAGCGCCATCTTCAGCGCCACCTCGACACTGGTCGATCCCGAATCGGAGAAGAAGACGTATTCGAGGCTGGGCGGCATGATCGCCGCCAGTTCGCGCGCCACCGTCTCGGCGGGCTCGTGCGTCCAGCCGGCGAAGATGATCTGGTCGAGCCGCTGCGCCTGTTCGGCGATCGCCGCCATGATCCGCGGATTGTTGTGCCCGTGCGTCGTCACCCACCAGGACGAGATGGCATCGATGATGCGACGGCCGTCTTGGGTGTGGAGCGCCGCGCCCTCCGCATGCGTGACGAGCGGGATCGGCTCGCTGAGGCCATGCTGGGTGAAGGGATGCCAGACGCGCGAGCTCACCGGAAATCCTCCAGGTCGAAATGCGCGGCGAACGCCTCGGCCAGCGCCGCACGGTCGAGCGTCGGCAGCAGCGGCAGGCGGCCGAGCCGTCTGACCTCGCCGATCGCGGCGATCGTCGCCTCGCTGTCCTCCATGGCGTCGCCGACGAAGGCGATGCCGCGGATCGCCACGCCGCGCGCACGCAAGGCCTCGATCGACAACAGGCTGTGGTTGATCGTGCCAAGGGCGGTGCGCGCGACCAGCACGACGGGCTCGTGCCAGCGCGCGAACAGATCGGCGAACAACAGCCTGCGCGTGACCGGCACCAGCGCGCCGCCGGCGCCCTCGACCACCAGCGGACCATCGACCTGCGGCAGCATCAGCCGGTCGGTATCGATCTCGACGCCATCGATCTCGGCGGCGAGGTGCGGCGAGCAGGGCGTGGTCAGGCGATAGGCCTCGGGCAGCAGCTTGTCGTCGGGCAGACCCGACAGCCGCGCGACGCGCTCGCGATCCGATCCGTCGTCGAGCCCGGCCTGCACCGGCTTCCAGTAAGAGGCGCCCAGGGCGCCGGCCAGCGCGGCGGCGAACACGGTCTTGCCGATGTCGGTATCGGTGCCGGTGACGATGGTGATGCTCATGCCAAAGCCTCTGCCAAGGCGGCGGCCAGCGCGTCAACGTCGGCGGCGGTGACGTTGAGCGTCAGCGACAGGCGCAGCCGCGCGGTGCCGGCGGGCACCGTCGGCGGCCGGATGCCACGCACGTCGAACCCCGCCGCCTGCAGCCGCGCCGCCACCGCCATGGCGCGGGCATCGTCGCCCAGCACCAGCGGCAGGATCTGCGATCCCGTCGCCGCGACGCCGCACGGCGCCAGCGCCGCCTCGGCATGGCCGACCAGCGCGTGCAGCCGGTCGCGGCGCTCGGGCTCGTCGGCCAGCATCATCAGCGCCTCGCGCACGGCGACCGCAATCAGCGGCGACGGCGCGGTCGAGAAGATGAACGCGCGGCCGCGATTGACCAGGAAATCACGCACCACCGCCGGGCAGGCGAGCAATGCGCCCTCGACGCCCAAAGCCTTGCCGCAGGTGTGCAGCGTCACCCGCCGCTCGGCCGGAACGTGCGTGGCGAGCCCGCGACCTTGGGGTCCAAACACGCCGGTGGCATGCGCCTCGTCGACCACCAGCATGGCGTCGTGCCGCCTGGCGACCGCGGCGAGATCGCTGAGCGGCGCACGGTCGCCGTCCATGCTGTACAGGCTCTCGACCGCGATCCACGGCGCGCCGGTGCCGCCCGCGCGCCGCCACGCCGCCAGTGTATCGTCGGCGGCCTGCGCGTCATTATGCGCAAACGCCCGATGCGTGGCGCGCGCCAGCCGTAGCCCCTCGTGCGTGCTGGCATGGCTCAGCGCGTCGTAGAGGATCAGGTCCTGCTTCTGCGGTACGGTGGCGAAGAAACAAGCGTTGGCGGCAAAGCCGGTCGAGAAGAACAAGGCCGCCTCGCTGCCGAAGAACGCGGCGGCATCCTGCTCCAGCGCGACGTGCGCCGCGTCATTGCCGCGCAGCAGCCGCGACCCGCCCGAGCCGACCGCGACGCCTTCCGAAATCGCCCGCTCGATCGCACCAGCGAGACGCGGCGATCGGGCCAGCGCGAGATAGTCGTTGGAGCTGAAATCGATCCCCCGCCGCGGCGCCAATGTCCGCAGACGGGATTGCGCCTTCAGCGCGCGCAGATCGGCATGCAGGGCGGCAAGATCAGGCATCCGGCCGCCCTAGCCGGTTCCCGCGCGGCTGGCGACCGCGCGATGAACGGTGCGCTCGGGCCGGTCAGCCTTCGCGCGCCTGCACCAGTTTCCAGCCGTTGCCCGACGGATCGCGGAAGCTGGCGTCCACCGCCCCGTAGCGCTCGACCGGCTCCTGCGTGAATTCGACGCCACGCCCGCGCATCTCGCGATAGGCGGCCCGGCAGTCCGTCACCGCCAGCACGAGCGGCGGCATCGCACCCTTCGCCACGGCTTCCTGCAGCGTCCGCGCCGTCGCCTCGTCGACGGTCGGCGCCTGCGGCTTGAACAGGCCGAGCTGGAAATCCGGTTGATCCGGATGCTGCACCGTCAGCCAGCGATAATCGCCGTTGCGTGCGTCGGTGTGGACACGAAACCCGAGCTTTTCGACATAGAATTGAAGCGCCTCGTCCTGATCGCGGACATACAGGCCGGCTGTTTGGATACCTTGGTTCATGGGACCTTCCTTTCTGCCGGACGGCTCTTACCGTCGGCCTCCAGGCGCTGCTTCTCCGAAACTGCGGTCTTTAGGTCGGGCCGCTGCGCGGCGCTGACGTAGCAGTGCGGCACGCGCGCCAGATCGTGTTGCACGGCGCGCGCGCCGACGCAGGTCGCCCGGGCTCTCGCCGGTCACGGCGCGAAAGGTCCGCCCGAACGTGCCGAGGCTGTTCCAGCCGGCCTGAAAGGCGATGTCGGTGATCGGCAGGTCGGTGTCGCGCAGCAGCGCCGTTGCGCGCTCGACGCGGCGCGTGAGCAGGTAGCGGTGCGGCGGAATGCCGAACGCCTGGCGGAACGACCGGGCGAAGTGCGCCGCGGAAACGCCGCTGACCTCCGCCAGCCGCCGCACCGGCCATTCTTCGTGCGACGCGGCGTCCATGCGGTCTCGCGCACGCAGCAGGCGGCGCAGCAGGCGAGGATGCTGGGCAGGCGCGGACATTGCGCCACGGTGCGGCGGTTCGTCGGTCTTGTCCATGGGCGGCGTCAGGCCCGACGCATCCATGACCGCTCCGCGGAAATCCGCCGGCACCCGGACCGCCCTATCTGGCCACCTTCTCCGGCAGCGCCTCGACCTTGAAGGCATGCCGGGGCGTCGCCAGCCAGCGCTTCACCGCCGCCTGTACCGCCGCGGCATCGACCTTGCCGATATCGTCCTGGATCGACCGCACCGCATCGACATATTTCGGATCATCGAGATCGCCCGCCATTCGGCTCAGCCAATAGGTGTTGGTGGTCAGCGCGCGCGTCGCCGCCGCCTGTTTGGTGGCGATCGCGCGCTTCAGCTCGTCGGCGCTGGGGTCGTGCGCGGCAAGATCGGCGACGATGCCGTCGAGCGCGGTGTAGAAATCGCCGATCCGCTCGACGCTCAATTGCGCGCCGGCCAGCACGAAGCCGTAATCGGGCAGCTCCACCGATTGCGTCGAATCGGCGAACGGCGTGTAGGTGCCGCCCTGCTTCTCGCGGAAGCCCTCCGTCAGCCGGTCCTGGATCACCGAGGCCGCGATATCCAGCGCCACGCTCTGCGGCACGTCCTTCAGGATACCGGTGGTCGGATAGACCATCGCCACCGCCGCCTGGTCGGGATCGCCCTTGTGGCGCAGGATCACCGGGCTGTCGCCGGTCCAGTCGGCACTGACGGCGAGCTCGGCCGCGGTCGGCTTGTCATCCGTCCGGGTCGGCAGCGCGCCGAACGTCTTCGCCACCGCCGCGACCAGCTTGTCGGGATCGAGGTCGCCCGCCGCGACGACGCGGATCGGCCCTTGCGACAGCTGCTGCTGCCAAAAGCTGCGGAACTGCGGCAGCGTCAGCGACGCGACCGCGTCGGGCGGCGGCACGGCGCGGAACCGATTGTCGCCGCCGTGGAAATAGGGCGCGCCGAACGCCTGCAGCACCGATCCGGGCGAGCTGAAATAGGCCTGATACGTCGCCTGGAACTGGTTCTTCAGCCGGTCCAGCGGCGTTTCGCTGTAGCGCATCTGCGTCAGCGCGCCGACCATCAGCTTCATCGCATCGGCGATGTCTTCCTGGTCGGTGCGGCTGCTCATCGACAAGGCATCGGGCTGCTGCTCGATGCCGAAGCCGACCTGCCGCCCCGCGGTGAGCCGCGTCAGCTCATCGGGGGTGAACGGGCCGATACCGGCCGCCGCCAGCGCGCCGGAGCTCCACAACAGGCCCGGATCGCCGGGCTGGCGCCCATAGAGGCCATGGCCGATCTTCACCTGCAGCCGGATCGCGTCCTTTTCGAACGGCGTCTGCTTGTAGTCGAGCTCGACCCCATTGGCGAAGCGCACGCGCTCGATGCCGAGCCCCGGCACCGTCGTGCGCGACACGACCTTGGCCGACGCATGCGGGATCTTGAGCTCGTCGAGCGAGACCTTGCGCAGCTGCTCGGTGCTCGCCGCGGCGGCCTTGCGCGCCGAAGCGAGCGCCGCCTGCGCCGCCGCCGCGCCGCCGGCGACCGGCTGCGACGACAGCAGCACCATGCGCGGATCGGGCGCCAGCAGCTTGTTGATCTCCTGCCCCACCGCCTCGGGCGTCAACGACGGCTCGGCGGCCTTGAACAGCTTGAGGTAGAAGGGGCGCGCCGCGGTGACGTCGCCCGAATCGACATCCTGGATATAGGTGTTGGCCAGCGCCGGCGCGGTCTCGGTCTGGCGCGCATCGACCGACTTGCGCAGCATTTCCTCCATCGAGGCGACCTGCTGCGCGATCTCTGGCGGCGAGGGCGGCGTGTCGCGCAGCCCGTTGAGCACGCCGAACGCCTGGTCGAGCGCCGCCTGCCACTGGCCCGGCTTGGGCACCAGCGTGACGCCGAACCGGTCGGCGACGTGCCGCGTCGCGTCATAGCCGGCGCTGGCGTTGACGATCGCCTGCCCGCCCTGCGCCGCGGTCTGCAGCCGCTGCCGGATGATGGCGGTGGCGACGAATTGGGCGAACTGCGCCTGCTGGCGCGCGATCGTCATCGGCGCATCGTCGTGCGGATGCATCCAGCCGAGCTGGATCAGGTCGGGAGCCTGCGGATCGACCACCACCGCCGCGGGCTGGGGCGGCGGCTTCAGCGCGCCGTAATCGGGCTCGGCGGGCGCCTTGCCCTCGCCCTGCCAATCGCCGAACGCCTTGCGGATGCCGGCGACCAGCATCTGCGGATCGGCATCGCCGACCGCCACCACCACGGCGTCGTCGGGACGATACCAGCTCTTGTAGAACGCCTTCAGCTCGGGCGCGGTCGCGGCGGCCAGCGCGGCATCGGTGCCGCCAACGTCGCGCTTCGCTGCCTTCAGCCCGGTCAGGAATATCGCCTGATCGGCATCCTGCACCTTGCGGCGCAGCGGCGTGACACGCGCCTGGCGCTCCGCCAGCACCACCTTCTTTTCCGTCGCCAGCAGTTGCGGATTGATCGTGGCGTTGCGCATCATCCCGGCCATCACGTCGAGCGCCTGGGCGTAGGACGCCTGGTCCGACCGCGGCAGATCGAGCATGAAGGTGGTGGCGGTCAGCGTCGTCTGGGCATTGGTGTCCTTGCCGAAGCTGGCGCCCAGCCGTTGCCAGATCTTGACCGCGTCGCCGTCGGGATAATCACGCGTGCCGCGGAACACCAAGTGCTCCAGCAGATGCGCCCAGCCCTGCTGATCGTCATCCTCCATCAGCGCGCCGACGCCCATGCGGACACGGATGCTGATGGTGTTGGCCGGAATCCTGTCCTGCCGCACGGCATAGCGCAGGCCGTTGGGCAGTACGCCGGTCACCCAGGTGGGATCGGCGGGGATGTCGCTACCCTGATGCTCCCAGGAGGTGGTCGTCGCGATCGCCGCCCCGCCGGCGTCCTGCGCCGGCGCTGCCGCGGTGGGCGCGGTCGGCTGCACCTGGGTCTGCGCCAGCGCGCTGGTGGCCAGCATCGCGCTCGCAAGCAGGCTCGTGCCGGCGGCCAACCACGATCGTTTCATCACTCGCGTCCTCATCATCATGTCATGCGGATAGCCGGACGTCCGGGGAAATCCAGACACTGCATCGGGTTGGCTGGATCAGTCGCCCGCATTGCCGCACTGCACCGGACCGCCGGCGATGGCGCGCACGGTGCAGGACGGCGATCCCGCGACGGTCACCGGCCCCAGCCCGGTGGTGGTGACGGACGCGGTGTAGCGCGCGGCGAGATGCATCTCGCCTGAACCGTCCGATCGTGCGGTCAGGTCGCCGACGATCAGCTTGTCGGCATCGAAGCTGCCCGGCCCCGAGACGATGAAGCGCCCCTTCCCCGCGGTGCCGGCGAGCGTCATCGCACCGGTGCCGACGATCGTCGCCGCGAACTGGTCGGCGGTGACCTTGCCGACCGTCAGGGTGCCCGATCCGTTGAGCGTCAGCGAGACGATCTGCCCCTTCACCGCATCGATCGAGACGAGCGCGCCGCTGTTGATCGCCGCGCTTTTCAGTGATGGCGTGCTGACGGTGATGGTGGGCGGCGTGATCGCCTGGCCCGCGTCGCTGGTCCAGTTGCGCGCGCCCATGCTGATCACCAGCGTGTCGCCATCGACCTCCAGCGTGATGCCCTGAACGGCATCAAGGCTGCCCGTGGCGCTGCCCGACGGCGGCTGGCCGGTGGTGACGGTGACCGCGAACGGACCGTTGACGCGCAGCCGTTCGAAGCTGCCGATGGTGAAGGTCCGCGTGGCGGCGTGGGCCAGCGACGGCACACCGAGCAGGACGAGCGCGAGAACGAGGCGGATCATCGCCTCGCCTGATCGCACCGAACGCTCAGCCGATCAATGGCCGCAGCGGACCTCGCCCGATCCGTGCTTCGAAACGGTGCAGCGCGCGCCGCTGCCGAGATCGACGTCGCCCGAGCCCATGATCGACACGCTCGCCTGGCCGTTAACCGTCGCCTTGATGTCGCCCGATCCCGCCACCGAGACGTCCGCCTGCTGCGCGGTGAGACCGCCGGCGGTGATGTCGCCCGAGCCGTTGACCGAGGCGCTCAGCGTGCGCGCGCTGCCGTCGGCGGCGATATCGCCCGAGCCGTCGATCGCCAGCGCGAGGCTGTCGACGCTCACGCGATGCACCGACAGATTGCCCGAGCCGGCGGTCGCGCCCGAAAAGCCGTGCCCGCGCACGGTATCGACCGTCATGTCGCCGGAGCCGGCGATCCGCGCCTTGTCGATCGTCGGCATGGTGACGAACACCTTCACCTTGCGGCCGCCCCAGTGGAACCCGCTGTGCGGCCTGCGGCTGATCACCAGCGTGTCGCCGCGGCGACGAATGACGAGGTCGTCGAGCTGGTCGGCCGGGCCCTGCGCACGCACCGCAAAGGCGGCGCCGGTGCGCACGTCGGCATCGTCCGAGCCGGTCAACGCGACACCAGTGAAGCCGCTCACGTCATAGCTGCGCGAGGTGCCGCCGCCGCTCGGCGGTACGCCCGCGGCACTGGCATCGTCGCCATGGCTGCCGCACGCAACCAGCGGCAGGGCGAGCAGCAGGAACAACTTGCGCATCATCGGCCTCCTATTGTGTATTGTTTGCGTAACACACTGAAGCCGCGGGCACAAACAAAAAGGGCGGCCGCAGCGGGCCGCCCTTCCCCCGGTGAGGGGTTTGCCGTCAGGCCTCGACCTTGTCCTTGGCGTGGAGCGGCGCGGCCTTGCGCAGGATGTCCAGGATCTTCTCCTGCGCGGTACGCTCGTCGGTTTCCTCCATCGCGGCGAGCTCGCGGGCGAGGCGGCTGGTCGCGCCTTCGAAGATCTGCCGCTCCGAATAGCTCTGCTCGGGCTGGTCGTCGGCGCGGAACAGGTCGCGGACCACCTCGGCGATCGACACCAGGTCGCCCGAATTGATCTTCGCCTCATATTCCTGCGCCCGGCGCGACCACATGGTGCGCTTCACCTTGGGCTTGCCCTTCAGCGTGTCGAGCGCCTCCTTCAGCGTCTTGTCGCTCGACAGCTTGCGCATGCCGATGCTTTCGACCTTGTTGGTGGGCACGCGCAGCGTCATCTTCTCTTTTTCGAAGCGCAGCACGTAGAGTTCGAGCTGCATGCCGGCGATTTCCTGCTTCTGCAGTTCAACCACGCGGCCGACACCATGCTTGGGGTAAACGACATAATCTCCGACATCGAAGGACAGCGCCTTGGCGACCATTATAGAGCCTTTCCTTGGGTCATCTCCCACGCGGATGGCGGTGTCGGCGCTGCTGCCGGCGGCGGCACATCGCGGGAGGAATTCGAGCAAACTCCTGCTGAAGGCAACGAGCACTTGCCCCCATCGACTGGCCATTTAACACAACCGCAATAAAATTACCAGTGAGTCGTACATCCGATGGCGCAATACGTGATTGCCCTGACGGTCGAGGTGACCGGCAGGGGGCGCGGATTTCGGCGATGGACGAGGCTGGCGGCGGTGGCGATCAGTCGCCTTGGCCGGGCTCCGGCGAGAAGTATTTGTCGTACTTACCTTCTTCGCCCTTGTGCTCGTCGGCGTCGGTCGGCGTCTGGCCGGCGTTGCGCGTGACATTGGGCCATTGCGCGGAGAAGGTCGCGTTGAGCTCCAGCCACTTTTCAAGGCCGTTCTCTGTGTCGGGCAGGATCGCCTCGGCCGGGCATTCGGGCTCGCACACGCCGCAGTCGATGCACTCGCTGGGATTAATCACCAGCATGTTCTCACCCTCGTAGAAACAGTCGACCGGGCAGACTTCGACGCAGTCCATGTACTTGCAGCGGATGCAGGCATCGGTGACGACGTAGGTCATTGCCGGAAAACTCCCTTGGCGGCGTGACGTGGTGTAACGCCCCGCTGCTATGCGGGGGACGCGGGCTCGTCAATCACCTGCCGCGTCCTGCGAGACGTTCGCAAGATCGACATAACAGGCCAGCGCCTCCGCCGCCGGCCCTCGCCGCGCGGGCAAGGCGGCGATGCGGATCGCGCGAACCCGGCCGCGGTGATCGGCAAAGGTCAGCACGTTGCCGACCCTGACGGGCGCCGCCGGGCGGTCGACCGGCCGCCCGTCGATGCGCAGCCGCCCGGCCGCCGCGAGCGTCTGGGCGAAGGGACGCGTCTTGGCGAGCCGTGCGTACCACAGGAAGCGGTCGAGCCGCATCGTCGCCGCCGGCTCAGTCGTCATGCGCCCACCGTTGGTGCCTAGCCACCCTGCGATCCCCAGTCGGCCAGCGCGGCAAAGGCGTTGCCGGGCCGCGGCTTCGTCTCGCTGCGCTGACGGCGCGGGCGCGGACGACCGCGCCATTCCCAGCGCGCCTGACCCTCATGCGCCGGTGCGCTGCGGAAGCCGAGCTCCGCCATCAGCCGGTCGAGCGTCTCGGGCGCCAGCCCCATCGAGATCGCCAGCGCCGGATCGGGCGCGAACGGCGCCTTCCCCTTGCGCCCCTCGTGCGCCGCGCGCGCGATCCGTTCGACCAGGTCGATGCGCACCGCCTGGCCGGCGATCGCGCGGAACCCGGCGACGTGGCGGCGCGGCAGCACCGTCGCGCCGTGCGGCGGCAGCATCGCGACCGTGCCCCCGGTCCGCGCCGCCAGCAGCGCCTCGCGCCAGCGCGCCGCCGCCGGCTTCAGCAGCCGCGCGTCGAACAGGTCGAGCGAGCCGATCGTCACGCCCGCCTTGCGCAGCTGCTTGCGATCCTCCGCGTCCAGCGCATCGATCGTGTCGCCCACCGCGCGGCGGGCAAGCATCGCGCCGGCATCGAGCAGCGCCGCGGCGACCGCGCGGAGGCCGGGACTGGCGCCGGCGTCGCGCGACAGCGCCTCCAGCGCGCCGAGCACGCCCAGGCGGCGCGCGATCTGTTCGTCGATCCAGCGCTGCAGCCGATCGCGCACCCGCTCGGCGAGCGGCTTGTCGAGGCAGTCGAGGCTGCGGTCGAGCGCCAGCCGCGGCCGCGCCAGCGACGCGCCGGCGGCGAGACCCGCTACCACCACGCCCTGCCAGACGAACGCCGGCGCCGCGCCGGGCTCGGCGATCAGCGTGAGCGCGGCATCCCCGGCCTCGGCCAGCGCAACGCCGCGCCGGGCGCGTTCCCCGGTCAGCCGCTTCTCCGCCGCGGCGAGCAGCAGCTTCTTGTCGGCATGGCGCGCCTCGGGCGCGACGGTGAAGCGGAACCCCTCCAGCCGGCCGATCGGATGATCCTCGACCAGCACCTCGCCCTCCTCGCCGACCACCACCGGCAGCGCCGATACGTCGGCGCCGATCTGCCGCATCAGCACCGTGGTGCGCCGGTCAACGAACCGCTGCGTCAGCGAGGCGTGGAGCGCATCCGACAGACGCTCCTCGATCTCGCGCGTGCGGCCCGCCCAGTGGGCGGGATCGGCGAGCCAGTCGGCGCGGTGCGCGATATAGGCCCAGCTGCGTGCCGCCGCGATCCGCCCGGCGAGCGTCTCGACATCGCCCTGGACCGTATCCAGCCGAGCGATCTCGGCGGCGAACCAGTCGTGCGGCACATGACCGCTGCCTTCGGACAGATGCCCGAACAGCCGCGACACGAACCGCGCATGCGGATCGACGCCGAGCTTACGGAAATCGGGGAGGCCGCACGCCGCCCACAGCCGCGCGACCATCCGCGGATGCCGCGCGCGGTCGCGCACCCACCCCTCTTCGGCCAGCCGCTTCAGCACGGCGAGGTCGGTCGCCTCGGGTGCTGCGCGCAGGCGCGGATGATCGGGCCGCGCCTCCAGGCTGGCGATCAGCGCGTCGATACCGGTGAGATCGGGCGTGCCCTCGCGCCAATAGACGAAGTCGAGCTCCGGGAAGCGATGCCCCTCGATCGCGTCGATCTCCTCGGGCGTGAAGGCGCCGGGCCCCTCCTCGGTGATCGCGCCGAACGTGCCGTCGCGCTGGTGCCGCCCGGCGCGCCCGGCGATCTGCGCCATTTCCGGCACCGTCAGCCGTCGCTGCCGCCGCCCGTCGAACTTCGACAGCGAGGCGAAGGCGACATGCGCCACGTCCATGTTGAGGCCCATGCCGATCGCGTCGGTGGCGACCAGATAGTCGACCTCGCCGGCCTGAAACATCGCCACCTGCGCGTTGCGGGTGCGGGGAGAGAGCGCGCCCATCACCACCGCCGCGCCGCCGCGCAGCCGCCGCAGCATCTCGGCGACGGCATAAACTTCCTCGGCCGAGAAGGCGACGATCGCCGAGCGCTTGGGCAGGCGCGAGATCTTCTTCGCCCCGGCATAACTCAGGGTCGAAAAGCGCGGGCGCCCGATCACCTCGACGTCGGGCACCAGCGACCGCACGATCGGCCTGAGCGCCTCGGACCCCAAAATCATGGTCTCGTCACGGCCGCGGGCGTGGAGCAGCCGGTCGGTGAACACATGCCCGCGCTCCGGGTCGGCGCCGAGCTGCGCCTCATCCAATGCGACGAAGCTCACCTCGCGGTCGGTCGGCATCGATTCGGCGGTGCACAGGAACCAGCGCGCGTCCGGCGGCAGGATCTTCTCCTCCCCGGTGATCAGCGCAACCTCCTTCGGCCCCTTCATCGCCACGACGCGGTCGTACACCTCCCGCGCCAGCAGCCGCAGCGGGAAACCGATCATGCCGCTGGAGTGCGCGCACATCCGCTCGACCGCCAGATGCGTCTTGCCGGTATTGGTCGGCCCCAGGACGGCGGTGACGGGGGAACGGGCGAACGCGGTCATGACCGATGCAAGATCGGGGTTCGCGGCGCGCAACGCAAGCGGAAGCGCGGTTCCCCCGCTTCGGTGCTCCTGATCCCCCCTCCGCCACGGCTCGGCGCACCGGGGAGTCACTCTGTCCGCGGTTAATTTGACTTTAGAACCTTGCTCCCACAGTGATTCGCCGGGGCGGCCGCCGACGGCCGCGAGCGGGTTTTCGGGGGCGTGCGCCTTGTTCTTGCGTGACGATCATGGGCTGGGAGGCGGCGGCAGCACGGCTGTGCCGGCGTTCGGCCGCACGGCCGCGGCGCCGGCCCCGGTGCGCGACATCGTCGACCGGCTGCACGATCGCGCGCTGGCGATCGACTGGACGCCCGACCTCGGCGCCAACATCGGCTCACGCGAATGGTTCCGCGGCGTTGCCACCTGCCTCGGCCTGCTCGCCGGCGCCTGGTTGCTGGCCCCGCCGCTGGTCCCCCGCCCCATCGTCGCTGCCCCGCCCGCGCCGCTCGCCGGTACGCCGTGGGATGAGGCACGCACGCAATCGATCGCGCCGATCGCCTGGGGATCGACCACCGGCCGGCACGAGGCGGCGGGTGACCTCGTCGCGCCCCTCGCCGAGACGCCCGAGCGGCCGATCATCGACCTGACCGCCACGGTGGGCCAGGGCGACGACCTTGCCAGCGTGCTGGAACGCGCCGGCGTCGCCAATGCCGAGGCGCAGCGCTCGGCCGACCTGATCGCCGGGCAGATGGCGGTCGACGACCTGAAGCCCGGCACGCGCCTGAACCTCACGCTCGGCCGGCGCGCCAGCAAGTCGGTGCCGCGGCCGCTGGAGAAGCTTTCGTTCCGCGCGCGCTTCGATCTCAACCTGACGATCAGCCGCGCCGACAACAAACTGGTCATCACGCCGCAGCCGATCGCCGTCGACCATACGCCGCTACGCGTCGAAGGGCGCGTCGGCTCCAGCCTCTATCGCTCGGCGCGCGCCGCCGGGGTGCCGGCCAAGATCGTCGAAAGCTACATCAAGGCGATCGCCACGCGCGTGTCGCTGGGCCGCGACGTCACGGCAGGCGCGACGTTCGACCTGATCGTCGACCGCGCGCGCGCCGCGACCGGCGAGGTGAAGCTCGGCCAGCTCGCGTTCGCCGGGCTCGACATGGGCAACCGCAAGGTGGCGCTCGCGCGCTGGACGCTCGACGGCAAGGATCAATGGTTCTCCGCCTCCGGCCGCGGCAGCGACGATGTCGAGCGTGCCGGCGGGTTACCCGTCTCCGGCGGGCACATCAGCTCGACCTTCGGCCGCCGCTTCCACCCGATCCTGCATATCTGGCGCATGCACGAGGGCGTCGACGTCGGCGCCTCCTATGGCGCGCCGATCCACGCCACCGCGCCGGGCACGGTGGTGTTCGCCGGCCATGACGGCGGCTACGGCAATTTCGTGCGGATCAACATCGGCAACCACATGACGGCGGGCTTCGGCCACATGAGCCGCATCGCCGTGCGCCGCGGGGAGCGCGTCAAGGCGGGCGAGGTGATCGGCTATGTCGGCTCGACCGGCCTCTCGACCGGGCCACACGTCCATTACGAGGTTCGCAAGAACAACGTGCCAGTCAATCCGCTGGGCGTAGCGATGAGCCAGGTCGCGCAGCTGTCGGGCAGCGCACTGCGCGCGTTCAAGGCGCATGTCGCGAGTCTGCTCGCGACCCGGCCGAGCACGACCGAGATCGCTTCCAACTAATCGGGGCCCCTGGGCTCGCGACCGAACGGCTGCACACCGCGGTGGCCGCGCGCGATCGGCTATAGGCGGTTCAGGAAGACTGACCTAAGGCTGGCGCCTCAGGCACGTGGCGCAAACGCAGTCCGGCGGCCGTACCGTGTGCCGGAGAGACTTGTCGTGTTCGTGACGCCGTCGTCGCCTGGTTTCGAATCCCCCGTCGCCGCTCTCCACGACCGGCACCACCACGCGATCCGCAGCCGCTGGATCCTCGCGATGCTGGCGGCGGCGATCGCGGCGGTGGCGGCACTGATGCGCAGCGCAGGGCTGCGCATCGATCCGCGCGCGCCGGGCACGCTCCATTTCGTCCTGGCCTTCTCCATCCTCGGCGCCACCCGCTGGATGCGGCGCCACGCCCGGTCGCAGCCCACGCGCATCGTGCGCGACGCGGCCGAATATTTCGGCCTGTTCACCGCCATCTCGCTGGTCGGTGCGGTCGCCAGCTATCCGATCGCGGCGAACAGCCACGGGTTCGTCGACCCGCTGCTTCACCGCAGCGACCTCGCCCTGCACTTCCGCTGGCTGGCCTGGTACGGCTTCGTCGCCGCGCACCCGCTGTTGCAGCCGATCAGCCGCGCCGCCTATGCGATGATCTACGTCTCGCCGGCGATCCTGCTCGGCTTCCTGGCCGTCACCGACCAACGCCGCGAGGCGCACGATTTCCTGGTCGCCGTCGCAATCGCCGCGGCAATCACCCTCGCCGCCTTCCGCTTCATGCCCGCGGTGGGCCCGTTCGGCTATCTGTGGCACGGCCCGATCCCCTATCTGCCGGTCAGCGACCTCTGGCAGCCGGAGCTGATTCCGCAGCTGCGTCACCATAGTGCGCCGGTGGTCGATCTCGGCCACCTCGTCGGCCTCGTCTCGGCGCCGAGTTTCCACGCTGCCGCCGGCGTGCTGCTGATCGCCTTCGCCGCGCGCCAGCCGGCGATCCGGGTGCCGCTGGTCGCGATCAACCTGGCAATGCTGTTGGCGACGCCGGTCGAGGGCACGCACTACCTGACCGACATGATCCTCGGCGCTGTGGTCGCCCTGGGGGCGCTCGGCATCGTCACCCGCCTGCACCGCGACGCGCCGAGGGGCGCGCCGGCCTGGCTCTCGCCGGTCAGCGCCCCTGGGCGCGCCAGCGCTTGATCGTGCGGGCGATGATCGCATCCTCGTCGCCGACGTTGCGCCACAGCTGAGAGAAGAGCGGATCGCCCGAGGCCGGGCGCTTGCCCTCCGCCAGCGTGTCGAACGCGACCCGGATCGGCACCGCGACGCCTTCGCCGCAGATGATGCATTCGCGGTTGCGCAGCGCGGGGATCGAATCAAGGAAGCCGCGCGCGCCCTCCGGCATGGCGGCACGGACGAACGCCTGGTCGCGATCGTTGTTGAGACGCATCGAGATGATCGTGCCGCATTGCGACAGCACGCCTTCGGCCAGGTCCGACGGCCGCTGCGTGATCAGGCCCAGCGACACGCCGTATTTGCGGCCTTCCTTGGCGATGCGGCTGAGGATGCGGCCGACCGAAGATTGCTCGGCCTGCTCGTCGCTCGGGATGTAGCGGTGCGCCTCTTCGCAGACCAACAGGATCGGCCGCTGCGGCTCGTTGCGCGACCAGATCGCGAAGTCGAACACCATGCGGCTCAGCACCGAGACGACAACCGAGGTGATCTCCGACGGCACGCCGGACACGTCGATGATCGAGATCGGCTTGCCGTCGCCTGGCAGGCGGAACACGCGGCTGATGAAGTCGGCCATGGTGTCGGCGACCAGCATGCCGGAGAACATGAAGCCGTAGCGCGGATCGGCCTTGATCTCCTCGATCTTGGTCTTGAGGCGCAGATAGGGGGCGGTATCGCCAGCGCGATCCATCTTGCCCATCTCGTTCTGGATGATGCTGGTGAGGTCGCTGAGCAGGTACGGCACCGGCGCATCGACCGTCAGCTTGCCGATCTCCTGCCCGATCCGCCCCTTGGCGCGCGCGGCGAGCAGGCATTTGGCCAGGATGTCGGCATCGACCTGTCGCGCCGAGCCCTTGGTGGTCAGGAACACCTCGCAATGTTCCTCGAAATTCATCAGCCAGTACGGCATCTGCAGGTTGCCGACATCGTACAGCGCGCCAGTATTGTTGAACGCCGCGGCATATTCCCCGTGCGGGTCGATCATCACGATATGGCTCTGCGGCGCCATTTCGCAGACGCGGTGCAGGATCAGCGCCGCGGCGGTCGACTTGCCGGTGCCCGTGGAACCGAGCAGCGCGAAATGCTTCCCGAGCAGCGCGTCGACATAGAGCGCGGCGCGCACGTCGCGCGTCGGATAGACGCTGCCGATCTCGACATGGGCGCGGTCCTCAGCGGCGTAGATCTGGCGCAGGTCGGCCGTCGACACCGGGAACACCGCGCAGCCGGGCGTCGGGTAACGGGTGACGCCGCGACGGAAGTTGTAGAGCTTGCCGGTCAACCGCTCCTCATCGCCCTCGCCGAGGAAGTCGACCGTGGCCGCGACGCGGCCGTCGCGATGGTCGAGCAGCTTGAGGGAGCGGACGTTGGCGATCAGCCACGCGCCGCCGACGCGCATCTTGATCTGGCTGCCGACCTGGCCGGCGCTCGCCACCACCGGGTCGCAGCTGAGCGCCGCGCGATCGAGCGCGGCGATGTCCAGGATCACCTGGCTGCTCGCGCCGCCGATATCCGATACCGCACCGATGCCATGGTCGTTGCCGCCGCCCGGCATCTGATCGGCCGTCATCTCGCCCGACGCCTCGGCGAAGGTCCGCGGATTGAAGCTGTCAGTCATGCGCACGTTCGTCCTTGGGGCGGTGGTGCACCGACCATGACGGAAAAAGCGTAAATATTGCGTTTGGAAAATGTCCGGTCCGGCTCAGCGGCGATGCGCGAGCAGCCCCGCCCCCCAGCCGAGCAGCACCGACAGCGCCACCGCAGCAGCGCCGTAGCGCACCGGATGGCGCTGCGCGGCGCGGGCGACGAAGCGTTCGAAGCCCGACTTGCGGATATCCACCTCCCGCACCGCCGCGGCGAGCACGCGGCCGTCGCGCACCAGGAAGGTCTCGGCGGTGTAGCGGCCGACCGGCACCCGCGCGGGAATCGCGATTCGCGCGCGATAGAGCACGCCGTCGGTGATCTGCACGGCATCGCCGCGATCGGCATAGAGGCCTTCGCGCCGGCGCAGGTCGACCAGGCCGCGAGCGAATCGCTGCTGCTCGGCGAGCGGTTCGCTCGACGCCGGCGACAATTGCAGGCTGTCGAGCCCGAGTTCGTAGATTGCCCGCGTCCTCGGCTCCAGCAGGCGGTCGACCGGCCGTGATGAGGCGACGGCGTAGAAGGAGGGCGCGGTGCGGAACCGCATCCGGCCGGAATTGACCCAGATGCCGGCGATCTTCTGCTTGCCGCGCACCAGCACCGACTGCGCCGGCCCCTTCACCACCACGACGATATCGGCAGGGTCGCTGCCCGGCTTCGGCGCCAGGCCGCCGGGATAGAGGATCGCGCCGAACAGCAGCAGGTCGGCGCCGGTGAAGCTGTACGCGATCTCGATGCTGCGATTCGACACGTCGGGGACCAGCGCCGGCTTGGACGCCCCCACCAGCAACGGCGCCGCGAGCAGCGCCAGCCAGGCCCGGCGCCGGCTCACGCCAGCTCGACGGTGAACAGGTCGCTCGGTCGCCAGCCGAGCCCGATCGCCATGCGCGCGGCGACCAGCAGCACCATCACCGCCAGCATCAGGCGGAGATATTCGGGCTTGATCCTGACCGCCAACCGGACGCCGATCTGCGCGCCCGTCACCGACCCGAGCAGCAGCAGCGCCGCCAGCACGATGTCGACCGACTTGGTACCCGTCGCGTGCGCCATCGTCGCGATCGAGGTGACGAACAGCGTCTGGAACAGCGACGTGCCGACGACCACCGCGGTCGACATGCCCAGGATGTAGAGCATCGCCGGGATCAGGATGAACCCGCCGCCGATGCCGAGCAGCGTCGTCATCACGCCCGCGAAGCAGCCGAGCAGCATCGGCGCGAGCGGCGAGATATAGAGGCCGGAGCGATAATAGCGCGTCCGGAACGGCAGCGCGGCGACGATCGGGTGGTGACGGCGGCGCCGCGCCTGCGGCCTGCGGCCGTTGCGCATCGCGCCGATGCTTTGCAGCGATTCGCGCGCCATCAGGATGCCGATGCTGCCCAACAGCACGACGTAGATCAGCGCGATCACCGTATCGATCTGGCCGGTCGATTGCAGCCAGCGGAACAGCCAGGCGCCCAGCGCCGTGCCGAACACGCCGCCGCTGACCATCGTCGCCCCCATCTTCAGGTCGACGCCGCGGCGTTGGAAATGCGCGACCACGCCCGACACGCACGAGCCCGTCACCTGGCTGGCGGAGGTCGCCGCGGCGACGGTCGGCGAGATGCCGTAGACGATCAGCAGCGGCGTCGTCAGGAAGCCGCCGCCGACGCCGAACATGCCCGACAGCAACCCGACACCGGCGCCCAGGGCGACGATGACGAGTGCGTTCACCGACAGGTTGGCGATCGGCAGGTACACGTCCATGTCGGCGATCGTTATCCCGTCCGCGGGGCGGGCGAAAGCGCCGGCCGGCAACAGTCGGTCAGAAATCGGCGCCGAGCGACAGCGCCACGCCTGAGCCCGGTCGCGCGTGCCCGGCAATGCGCTGCCGCCAGTCGAGCGTCACCCGCGCCGGCAGCTTGCCCAGCCGGAATGCCATGCCCAGCGACGGCCCGATGTCGAGCCGCGCGGCATCCTGCTGCGCACCGCCCCAGGCGCCGGCGCCGAGATCGGGGACGAACGGCCCGATCCTGGGCAGCGGATGCGTCAGCCGCGCGGCGCCATCGGCGAAACCCTGCACGCCGCCGCGATCGATCGCTCCTGCCTGGCCATAGGCCTCCAACCGGAAACCGGCGGCGACGGGCGTTGGGTTCAGGCCGGCGATGACGCCCGCCGCTGGCGCCGCCTGGCCACCGTCGAGCGGTACGCGCTCCTCGGCGACCAAGCGCAGCGCATTGCCGCGCAGCCGCCATTCGACGCCGATCGCCGCTTCGCGCCCGGTTCCGTGCAGCGGCGTGTCGACCCGGCCGACCAGCGCGACCCGTCGTGCATGGCCGATGGCGTAAGCGAGCCGGAGCCCGGCCTGCGAGCCGCCGAGTTGCCCCACGCCGAACGCGCTGCCGGCACTGCCGCCGCCGCGCGCGAGCAGCCAGACGTCACCCGACCAGCGCGATCGCGGGCGCGGCGCGCGCCCGGCCATGAGCGGCGGCGGTGCAGCAGCCGGGACAGGAGAGACCAGCACCGGCGGGGGCGGTGCCTCGTGGTCCTGCGCCCGCCCGAATCGCGACAGCCCGGCGAGCGCGAGCAGCACCAACTTCGGATCGCGCGGCGCCGCTGCGCCCGGGGCATGCGGCACCGGCGACGGCACGCGCGCCACAGGCGGCTGCGCTCGCGCCGGCGACGCGAGACGGACGCGCGGCGCGGCGCTGCTGGGGGCAAGGAAAGGCACCAGCGCGGGCACCAGCGCCGGCGGCACGCCCGTCGCGTACCACAGGATCGCGACGCGCATGCCCGTCCAGCCGGTGACGATCGCCGCGAGGAAGCGCAGCGGGCGACCGGCGCCGGCCTTCACGATTCGAGCGCCGTCGCCAGATCCTCGGGGAACACATGCGCGGTCTTGTCCCAGCGCGTCTCGGCCCCGCGCAACATGGCGACGTAGCGCGTCAGCGCCCGCCGCGCGGCGAGCAGCGCGATGAAATTGCCGACCAGCACGCGCGGCGGCGCCCAGCGCGCCTCACGCCAGCCATAGGCTTGCGCAGTACACCAGGTCCTGAGCACCAGCCGCCACGCCAGCAGCAGACCATTGCCGATCAACAGCACCTGCAACCGCCGCGGCGTCGGCGGCACCGGCACCCCGCTGATCCAGTGCAGCAGCGAGGCGAAGCCCCATGCCACCAGGGCGGCATAAGCGGCGCACAGCACCAGCACGGCGAGCGGGGCACGGCGGTCGCGCATCCGCATCCAATGCTCGCGCCAGTCGGCGATCGCGCCCCAGCCGACCCGGTCCCAACCGGCGAGCGCGATGCCGACCATCCAGCGCGCCTTCTGCCGCACCGCCGCGGTGAGCGTGCCGGGGAAGAAGGCGCGTACCGCCACCACCGGCCCGCCCGGCACCTCGGCCACGCGGGCGAAGATGCCACGGCCGCCGATCGCGTCGATGCCCAGGCCAAGCTCGTAATCCTCGGTCAGGCTGGTCGCGTCGAACGGCTCGCCGTCGCGCCGCGCGGCGATCACCGCCAGCGCGTCGCGCGCGATGCCGCAGCCGGTGCCGGCCAGCGGCAGCCCGGCGCCCAGGATGCCGCGCACCACCATCTGCTTCACATGTGCTTCGGCAAACTCGTCGCAATAATGGCCGCTGATCAGCCGCGACCGGCGGTCGACGAGCGGCAGCACCGGCAGTTGCACCACCCAGTGCCGGTCGATCAGCCGATCGATGATGGCGAGCTCGGCGGGATGGACCACGTCCTCGGCATCGTGCAGCACCACCGCCTTGGCCGGCGTCGCGCCCGCCGCCTCGTCGCGCAGCATCGCACGCCATACCGCGTTGAGGCAGCCGGCCTTGGTAGTCGGGCCGTCATCCTCACCGATCACCAGACGGATGCGCGCGTCGCGCTCGGCGACCGCGGCGACCGCATCGACCGTCGGACGATCATTGGGATAGGTGCCGACATAGATCGCGTAGTCGGGGTGGTCGAACCGGGCGAGCGCGGCGCTCAGCATCGCGCCGATCACCGCCGATTCGTCCCAGGCGGCAACGAACACGACGATGCGGCCGGTGGCCTCATCCCCCGGGAAATCGGCGACCGTCGGCACCGGCACGCTGCGGCGGAAGGTACGCCGCCAGACCAGCCGTGCGAGGTAGATCAGATCGATCGCGAGATCGTCGAGTCCACCGGCCGCAAGGCCCACGGCGGCGAACAGCATGGTTTCGCGCACGACCACGTCGATCCCGCCAATGACGTCCAAACCCCCCAGCACCGGCCGCCCCCCGATTCGGAAAGCGCATCATTCCCGGCACTTGGCGATCAATCAAGCCGCGCAGGCAGAAAGGCGGAGAACAAATCCCGATTTGGTGCGTTGCGCGATCGGTCCTATCCCCTTTCGGGACTGGCGTCCGTACCAGACGGCGCCGGCCGCGCCGCCGCGGTAACGCGGCGCGGGCGTACCACACCCGTAGCAGACGAATGCGCGCTAAACCCGCAGCACCACCCCG
>JBQCHA010000166.1:0-25491 GCA_051955175.1 Sphingomonas sp. | reverse complement strand
CGGCTGCAGCGGCGGCCGAGCGCGACAGAATGTTGGTGATGGTCATCGATCAATCCTCCCAAAGTCAGTGTCGCATCATCGCGACATCTGCTTCAGTGCATTAATGATGCCAAATACACATATTGTGGATTCTCAAATGGTTAAGCAAGGACCACAATTGTAAACATGGCTAACCGTGCCGACTGTTGGCATGTCCCGCCAACCCTTCGTCAGCGAAGGCTTATCCAGGTCGGCGCGTGGTCGCTGGCCTTCTCGCGGCCGCGATATTCCTTGTCCACGCCGGCCTCGACCAGCCGGTCTGCGACCTGCGGGCTGAGCAGCAGGTGATCGATGCGGAACCCCGCATCGCGCTGCCAGGCACCGGCCTGATAGTCCCAGAACGTCCACACGCCGCCGTTGGGCCGCCGCGTGCGCAGCGCATCGGTCCAGCCCTGCGCCAGCAGTGCGCGATAGCCGGCGCGGCTTTCGGGCTGCATCAGCGCATCGTCCTGCATCGCGCGGACCGAAAAGGTGTCGTCGTCATTGGGGATGACGTTGAAATCGCCGGCCAGCACCGCCGGCCGCTCCTCGCCGAGCAGCGCCTGGGCACGCTCGCGCAGGCGGGCGATCCACTGCAGCTTGTAATCGAACTTCGGCCCCGGCTGCGGATTGCCGTTGGGCAGATAGATGGAGGCGACGGTCAGCCCGCCGACATCGACCTCCAGATAGCGGCTGTGCGCATCCTCCGGATCGCCGGCGAGGCCACGCTGACGCTCGACCGGATCCATCCCCTTGGCCAACACCGCGACGCCGTTGAATCCCTTCTGGCCGTGCCACACCGCGCCGTAGCCGGCTTCGCGGACATCCGCCTCGGGAAAGGTCTCGTCGCTCGCCTTCAATTCCTGCAGGCAGACGATGTCCGGCTGCTGCTCAGCAAGATATTCGAGCAGGCGCGGCAGCCGCGCCTTGATGCCGTTGACGTTGTAGGTGACCAGTTTCAAGCGCGTCAGACCGCGAAGCTGGTGCCGCAGCCGCAGCCCGAGGTGGCGTTCGGGTTTTCGACGCGGAACGCCGCCCCGCCCAGCGATTCGACGAAATCGACCGAGGCGCCGCGCACCAGGTCCAGGCTGACCGGATCGACCACCAGGCGCACGCCGGCGGTTTCGGCAACGGTGTCGTCCGCCTCCGCGCCGGGCGCCAATTCGAAACGATACTGGAACCCCGAACAGCCGCCGCCTTCCACCGAAAGGCGCAGCACGGCGGGTTTGCCCTGTTTGTCCGCGATCGCCGCCACACGGGTCGCGGCGGCGTCGGTCAACACGATATCAGCGGTCGCTACATCAGCCATGAGCGGGAGATAGGGGTTACCCGGCGGCACAGCAACCGCCGGGACGCGCGCCTCAGTCGTCGCTGGTCGGCAGCACGGGGGCGCTGGTGTCGGCCGAGGCGGTCTGCACCTGCACCTGATCCTGGATTGGCTGCAGGTAACCGGCATTTTCCAGGAACGGCATCGGGTTCACCGCGCGGCCATCGATCCGCACCTCATAGTGCAGGTGGCTGCCGGTCGAGCGTCCGGTCGAGCCCATCAGGCCGATCAGCTGGCCACGCTTCACCCGCTCGTTGTCGGAGACCAACACCTTCGACATATGGCCGTAGCGCGTCTCGATACCCTTGCCATGATCGATCTCGACCATGTTGCCATAGCCGCCCGCGCGTCCGGCGCGATCGACGATGCCATCGGCGGTGGCATAGATCGGCGTCCCGACGGCACCCGGGAGATCGACGCCGGCATGCATCGCGGCATGGCCGTTAAAGGGATCGGTGCGCACGCCGAAATAGCTCGAGAATTCGAGATGCGCTTCGTGGATCGGATGGATCGACGGGATCGCGATCGCGCTGTGCTCGAGCGAGTCCAGCTTCTTCCAGGTCAGGAACAGCGAGCGGAACTGGGCGTCGGCACGTGCTTCCGGGGTCGCGTCGGCGGCGGGCACGGGAACGAACGGGCCGCCAGTGCCCATCTTGCTGCCGATCATCCGCTTGGGATCGAGGCCGAGCTTGGCGAGCCGCTCCGCCGTCGCGTTGTAGCGCTGCGCAGTCAGCTTCTGCGCGGCCGCGGCGAGCGCCACCTGGCGCGATTCAGCCTTGGTGAGCGGCGCCAGCGCGTCGGCGGCGAACGCCGGGGCCGGTGCGCCGGGCAGCGGCATCAGCTCGGCGACCTGGCTCGGCGCCACACGGCCGCTCAGCACCGCGGCGAGCACTTCCTGGCGGGCGTCGATCGCCTTGGCATGGGCGGCGGCGGCGGCCTTGATCTCGGCGACGTGGCGCTGCATCGCGGTCATCCGGGCGCGCATCCGCGCGACCTTGCCCGCCGAGGTGGTCGGCGTGACCAGTCCGCTCGCCTCGGCAGCACCGCGCGCCGCCTGGGCCACGCCATAAGCCGAGAAGCACAGCGTCAGCAGCGCGAAGGCGGCCAGCAAGATCTGCATGCCCCCGCCGATGCTGAAGCGCTTGAACGCGTCGCCATCGTGAAGGACGACATCGCGCGCCGTGAAGAATTCGCGGAACCGTGCGATCCACGGTGCATTAGTGACAGTCGAAACGTTCGGCATTTTTCCCCGGCGACCCGCAATGGAGCGCACGGCGAACGCGCGCTCGAGTGAATGTTTGCACAACAAGTTCCGACTGCAGCCCCACCCGCGCCGTGAACAATGAACGGTTTGAGCCGTTTGGAACCGCCGCGACAAGGGCTAGGGGCCCTCGTCGCGGTCAGTTGTCGGAGTCTTGCGGCGAGTCGTTCACTAAAGCGTGAAATTGCCGCGTTGCGCGGCCTTGTCGCGGCTTAGAAAAAGCGTTTCGATGTCGGATCGAGCGGCAAATGAGGCCCAGATTCGGTTAACGATCAGGCCAGCGCGCGAGCGGCGGTCAGCACCTCTTCGACATGACCGGGCACCCTCACCTTGCGCCAGGAGCGGACCAACTTGCCGGCCGCGTCGAACAGGAAGGTGGAGCGATCGATGCCCATGTACTTGCGGCCGTACATCGACTTTTCGACCCAGCTGCCGAACGCCTCGAGCACCTGCCCTTGCTCGTCGGAGGCGAGCGGCACGGTGAGGTCGTATTTGGCGATGAACTTCTGGTGCTTCGCCGGGCTGTCCTTCGAGATGCCGAGCACCGCCACCCCGGCTGCCTTGAACGCCTCGATGTGGTCGGAAAAGCCCTGCGCCTCCTTGGTGCAGCCGCTGGTGTCGTCCTTCGGGTAGAAATAGATCACCACCGGCTGGCCGACGAAGTTGCGCAGCCGCAGCGGGCCGCCGTCGGGCATGGTCACTTCCAGATCGGGGATCGCCGCGCCCTCATCCATCGCCATGCTCGTCGCCTCCCGTCACCTGCTGCCAGCTTGCCCGCACGTCCTGCCGCACGCGGTCCAACGAGGCAAGGACCGACGCCCAGTCGGGACAGCCAACATCCCGCGCGATGAGCGTGCGGGTCGCCTGGGGCGGCGGCGCGGCATCGGGCGCGAGCAGCCGCAGCGTCACCAGCATCCGCGCGAGGAAATCATAGGCCGTGTCGAGCCCCGTGGGCAGCAGGCCCTTTCGCGTCAGCGCGGCAATCGCGGTCGCCAGATTGGGGTGAAAGCCGGTGCGATGGATCAGCTGCGCAACGTGGACGGTGAACTCCAGGTCGACCAGCCCGCCGGGCAGCAGCTTGGCGTCCAACGGGCCCTGCGGCGGCTTGTGCCGCGCCATGTCGTCGCGCATCGCGCGGGCGTCGGCGACGATGTCGCGCGCCGGCCGGTCGCCGCGCAGCACGCCGTCGATCACCGCCGACACCGCCGCGCGCGCCGCGTCCGATCCGAACACCGGCCGCGCGCGGGTCAGCGCCATATGCTCCCAGGTCCAGGCGCTCTCCCGCTGATAACGCGCGAACCCGTCGAGCGAGACGACCAGCGGCCCCTGGTTGCCCGACGGCCGCAGCCGCGTGTCGATCTCGTACAGCGGCCCCGACGCGGTCGGCACCGACAGCGCGCCGGTCAGCCGCTGCGCCAGCCGGTTGTAGTAGAGCACCGCGCCGAGCGGCTTTTCGCCGTCCGATTCCGCAGCATAGTCGCCGGTGAACAGATAGATGAGGTCGAGGTCGGAGGCGTGGGTGAGCGCGCCGCCCCCCAACCGCCCCAGCGCCAGCACGACCAGTTCGCTCTCGGGTACGCGGCCGTGCCGGCGTTCGAACTCGCGCACCGTCGCCCCGGCGAGCAACTCGACCGCCGCTTCGGCGACGCGGGCATAGCCGGCCGCCACCTCCAGCGGATCGCTGCTGCCGGCGACGATCTGCGCGCCCAGCGCGAAGCGCTTCTCGCCCACCACGCGGCGGACGTGATCGAGCAGCCCCTGATAGTCGCCGTGGATCTCGCCGCGGCGCATCTCGGTGATCAGCTCGTCGACGCTGCCCACCGCCTGCAAGGCACTCGCGTCGAGCAGGCCGTCGAACAGCTCGGGCCGCCTGCCCAGCGCCTCGGCAAGCGGCGGGGCATGGCACAGGATGTCGCCAAGCAGCCGCGCGAGCCCGGGTTGCGCCTCCAACAGGCGGAAGAAGTTGATCGCACTCGGCAGCCGGCCAAGGATGCGGTCGAGCCGTACCAGCGCCGCATTGGGATCGGCCGCGCCGCCCAGCGCCTTGATAAGCCCGGGCAGCACGTCCTCCAGCGCAGCGCGCGCCGCCGGGCTGCGCAACGCGGGATAGCTGCCGCTACGCCAGCGCTCGACGCGCTGCACGGCGTCGACGGTATCGACATAGCCAGCCCGCCCCAAGGCTTCCGCCAGCGCCCCGCCATCCTGCGGCAGGTTGGCGGTATCCTCGGTCTCCAGCGAATCATAGACGCGCGCGGTGCGATCGACATGTGGCCGCAGCGCTTCGAGCAGCGCGCCGCCCCCGTCGCGCCCGTCGAGCCGTGCCACCTCGTCGAGCCGCTCGCCCTCCGGCAGCATGTGCGTCTGGCGGTCGTCGATCATCTGCACGCGGTGTTCGGCGGTACGCAGCGCGACATAGGCCTCGCTCAGCGCCGCCGCGTCCTCGCCGCCGATCCGCCCCGCCGCCGCGAGCGCGGCCAGCGCCCGCCGCGTGTCCGCCACCCGCAGCGCCGGATCGCGGCCGCCGTGGATCAGCTGATGGATCTGCGCGAAAAACTCGACCTCGCGAATGCCGCCGCGGCCGCGTTTGAGATCATAGCCCGGGCCGAACGCCTGGCCCTGTGCATGATGGTCGCGGATCATCCGCGACATCGCCATGATCTCTCCGATCGCGCCGAAATCGAGCGCGCGCCGCCACAGGAACGGCTGGATGCCGTCGAGGAACCGCAGGCCGAGCGCATGGTCGCCGGCTGCCGCCCGCGCGCGGATGAACGCGGCGCGCTCCCACGGCAGCGCCTGCGACTCGTAATGGCTGAGCGCGGCATTCACCGGCAGCGCGATCGGCGTCACCTCCGGCGCCGGGCGCAGCCGCAGATCGACGCGGAATACGTAGCCATCGGCATCACGGGCCTGCAGCAGCTCGACCACGCGGCGCCCGATGCGCACCGCCGCCTCGCCCGGCTCCTCGCGCGGGCGGCGCGGCAGCGTGTCGGGATCGAAGATCAGGATGGGATCGATGTCCGACGAGTAATTGAGCTCTCGCCCGCCATGCTTGCCGAGCGCGATCGCGGCAAAGCCCCGCGGCTCGGCATCCGGCGTGCGTTCGACGATCGCGGCGGTGATCGCCGCATCGAGCGCGCGATCGGCGAAATCGCTCAATGTCCCAGTCACCATTGCAAGATCGTACGCCCCGGCGAGGTCGCCGATCGCGACTGTGAGCGCCAGCCGCCGCCGCTCGATGCGCAACCGCCGGCCGATCGGCAATTCCGGATCGGCAGCGATCATGTGGTGCGGCGGCAAGCGGCCCTCGTCGCACGCCGCGGCGAGATTCGGCTCGCGGTCGAGTACGGTACGCAGGAAGGGGGAAAAGCGGCGGGCTCGCGCGGTCGCGCCGATGATCGCAGACGAAGACATGCCCTTCGTCATGTAACGCGTTCAGTCCGCAGAGTCACAATTGCGCCATTGGCAAGCAACAATTCCATGGCTTGGCCGTTTTTACCGGCATGAGCAAGTCGAACGCCATGACATCTGAGCAGAAGGGCTCGCATGGGCTGATCATCGGCCGTCCCCGCCCGGGCGACGCGATCGGCGGCGCGCTGCGCAACGCGTTCGATCGCGACTTGGCGGCGCTGCCGTCGGACATGCGGCGCCTGCTGGGTGCGCTCGACGCGCCGCGCGGCCGCGCCTGAGCGCTCCGGTCAATCGCCGCACCTCAACGGTCGCGGCTGAGTTCGTCGACCTCGCCCATGATCGAATCGAGCGCGGATTTGCCGTCTTCGGATACGTGTTCGCGGCGTGACGCGAGATCGCTGCCGCTGAGGATGCCCTCCAGTGCGACGCGGCCGCGCGCCACCCGGCTCTTGATTGTGCCGACCGCGACACCGCAGATCTCGGCCGCTTCCTCGTAAGCGAAGCCGCCGGCGCCGACCAGGATCAGCGCCTCGCGCTGCGGTTGCGGCAGGTGAAGCAGCGCGCGCTGCATGTCGCCTAGTTCAACGTGGCGATCCTGGCTGGCCGGGGCGGCGAGCAGCCGGTCGGCGACGAGATCGTCCCATTCGCCCTTGAACCGGGCGCGCCGCATCTGGCTCAAATAGAGGTTGCGCAGGATGATGAAGGTCCAGGCGCGCATGTTGGTGCCGGCCTGGAAGCGCTTGCGCGCCGCCCATGCCTTCATCAGCGTTTCCTGGACCAAGTCGTCGGCGAGATCGCGATTGCCCGACAGCGAGCGGCCGAAGGCGCGCAGGTGCGGGATGACGAGGGCCAGCTGCTCCTTGAATTCGGCATCGGGCAGCGCGACGTGCTCGGTCGCCCCGGCCTGGCCATCATCCTCGCGTGCACTGGCTTCAGTCATGAACGTCCGTCTACTGTTTGGAAGAACCGGAGCGCCACACGCGCCGGATGAAAGATAGGAGCAGTTGAAGGTCAGTTCCAGCAATCTCTCGCCGGCCGGTCAGACCAGCTGGATGATCGCATAGGCAATGACCAGCAACGCCAAAGAGATGGCGAGAACATAGCGCGTGACGTGCGGCGTGGCGCCGGCACGGGCCTGCTGGGCTTCGACATGCGGAGGGGCATCGTCATCGACCATGCCTGCAACAACACACGAAAACCGTTTTGGCTCCGTACCGGACTGACCGTGCAGAGAATCAGGCGGCCGGAACGGTCGCCTGGTCGAAGAACAACGCCGGGCTGATCGCCGCCTTCACCGTCGAACGCTGGAACGGCTTGGTGATCAGGAAGGTCGGTTCCGGCCGCTCGCCGGTCAGCAGCCGCTCGGGGAAGGCGGTGATGAAGATCACCGGCACGCTGAACTTGGCCAGGATGTCCTTGACCGCGTCGATGCCCGAGCTGTCGTCGGCGAGCTGGATGTCGGCCAGGACCAGGCCGGGACGATCCTCCATCGCCAGCGCCACCGCCTCGTCGCGGGTCACCGCCACGCCGGTCACGTCATGGCCCAGGTCGCGCACGATCGTCTCGATATCCATCGCGATGATCGGCTCGTCCTCGATGATCAGCACGCGGGCGCGCGTCTGCTGCTCGATCTCCTCCAGCGCCTGCTTGACGAGATCGTCGACCTCGCCGGCGCTCATCCCGATCAGATAGCCGGTATCTTCCGAGCTGAATCCCTCCATCGCGGTCAGCAGCAGCGCCTGGCGCGACATCGGCGTCATCCGCGCGAGGCGGGCGCGGGCAACCGCTTCCGCCTGATCGGGCGTGTCGATATCGGCATCGTCCAGCTCGTCATAATGCGCCGAGTTCCAGATCGCCTGGAAGGTCTTGTACAGCCCCAGTCGCGGATCGACGTCGCGGGGAAATTCCTCCGGCGCGGCGACGATCGCCTCCAGCGTCGCGCGGACATATTTGTCGCCATGCGACTGGCTGCCGGTCAGCGCCCGGCCGTAGCGACGGAGAAATGGAAGATGGGGAGCGAGTTGCTGTCCAAGCGACATGATCGGCGTGATCTCCTGAAAAATCCTTGCATGTTGTGGGAGCGCCGCCCCCCCATTGCAATGTGAAAGTCCCGCGTCGCGCATTAATGGGTAATTTCGCGACAGCCGCGGGAACCAACGAGACGATCTTTGGTTTCATCGCTTCGTCATGGGTTGTATGCGCGATCACGAACGGTGATCGCGTGCTCCCGTTCGTGGATGAAATCTGTATCCGGCGCCATGCCGGTTGCCTTCAGGGGGACGACGTTGCGTTCGGACCGAGAATCGCCGAAGAAGACGCCGGAAAAGACACCGGCTCGGTCTAATAAGGTGCCAGAGAACAACCCGGACATGGGCTCGGCGCTGCGCACGGTCTATCAAAAGACCGTGGACGAGGAGATTCCCGACGAGATGATGGACCTGTTGGGGAAGCTCAGCTGACCCCCGGGCCATGACCCCCCAACCCAATGAGCTTCGCCGAACCGGATGGATGTACCGGCTCGGACGGCTTCCCACCGGCGCCAAGCTGTTCCTGATCCTGGTCATCGTGCTGGCATTGCCCGCGACGATTTCCGTTCTGGCGACGCTGCAGATCAATCGTACCGCCGACGATCAGGCACGGGCGCAGCTCGGCACCGGACTGCATGAAAGCGCGCGCTCGCTGTCGATCGAGCTGATCGGCGACATGACCGCGCTGCGGGTCACGCTCAACGCGCTCGACGCCGATCTCGGCAACGCGCCGAGTTGCGCGCGGGCCCAGGGCGTATTCGCGCAGCAATTCGCCACCGGCACGCGCTTCATGGTCGCCGATCGTCGCGGCCGCGTGGTGTGCGGCAACCAGCTGCCGGAAAACCTGCGTATCGTCGCCCCCTCGACACCGGGACCGATCTCGGCGCGCCTCGTCCCCAGCCAGGGCCTGGTCCTGTCGATGACCGGTAACAGCGGCCAGACCACCGCCACCGCCTTCTTCCCCACCGCCTTCCTGGCCGGCGTCGCGCGGCCGAGCGGTTTCACGCCGGCCTATGGCACGACGCTGCTCCATGGCGCCGAAGCGCTGGCGCTCGATCCCCTGCCCTCGTCCGGCCCGCTGGAGCGGCGGCAGTCGATGCGCTCCGCGCTCGGCATCGGCAACCTGGTGCTGCAGATGGAGATGCGGGGCGCGCAGATTTCGTCACCGCTGCTGCTGGCGATGATCCTGCCGATCCTGATGTGGATGGCGGCGGCCAGCATCGCCTGGTTCGTCGTCGACCGCCTGCTGATCGGCCCGCTGCGCCGGCTGCGCAGCAGCGTGGCGGCCTATGTACCCGGCGAGGAGATCGATACCGGATCGCTCCGCGCGCTGCCGGCGCAGGAAATCCGCGAGCTGGGCGACACCTTCCGCACCATCAGCCGCACGGTCGCCGCGCACGAAACCGGCCTGGCCGAGGGGCTGGTGCGTCAGACCAAGCTGACGCGCGAGGTCCATCATCGCGTGAAGAACAACCTGCAGGTGATCTCCAGCCTGATCAACTTCCACGCCCGCGGCGCGCATTCCAGCGAAGCGACGCATGCTTATGCCTCGATCCAGCGGCGGGTCGACGCGCTGGCGGTGGTGCATCGTTATCACTTCGCCGAGCTGGAGGAGAATCGCGGCCTCAGCATCCGATCGGTGATCGGCGAGCTTGCCTCCAACATCCGCGCCACCGCGCCCGAAAGCTCGGCGGAGCTCGGCATCACGCTCGATCTCGAACCCTATCTGGTGTCGCAGGACGTGGCGGTGGCGGTCGCCTTCCTGCTGACGGAGATCGTCGAGCTGGCGATGACCTGCGACCCCAAGGCGAAGATCCGCATCTCGCTGCGCGCCGGGGAAACCGACGCGCAGGCGATCCTCCGCGCCAGTTCGCCCGCGCTGATCCATTGCGCAATGCTGCAACAGCAGCTCGGCGACCGCTATGGCCGCGTCATGGAAGGGCTGTCGCGCCAGCTACGCTCGGCGCTGCACCACGAGCCGCTGACCGGCGCCTATGAGATCGCCATCGCCGTCACCGGCCGCGACTAAGGCGCCCCAATCAAAAAACTTTCACGCAGTCGGAACCGGGCTCGGCACAGGGCGTTCTGCTCTTCGGATAGTGACCTTATGCCCCCCCGCTCTCACTATCCAAGTGATAGGCCCGGAAGCGTCAACCCTCCCCCCCGGTGACACTTCCGGGCCTTATACGTTTCCTGGCAACAGCGATGCGCGATTCCATTGGCGAGGCGGAACGATTCCCGCCGTCGCGACTTGTTGCGCATGAGGCCTGCGGGCCCACCAACCAGGAGGTTTTCATGCGTAAGAAGATTTTTGCGCTGTCGCTGATCGCCGGCACGCTGTTGATCAGTGCCTGCAACACGATCCAGGGCGCCGGCGAGGACGTCGAGTCCGCCGGCCACACCGTGGCCAAGACGGCCGACGACGCCAAATAAGGCGATCGCTACAGCGGACGAAACTCTGCGGCCCCTCCCATTGCGGAGGGGCTTTTTCTATTCGGCGGCCGCCGCCTCGCCTTCGCTGCCCTGCCGCCGCTCGGTGAACCAGATCGCGATCAGGCCCAATTCGTAGAGGATACACAACGGGATCGCCAGCAGCAGCTGCGAGCCGACATCGGGCGGCGTCAGCACCGCCGCGACCGCGAACGACGCGACAATGGCATAGCGCCTCACGCTGATCAGCTGCTTTCGGGTGACGATGCCGGCGCGAGCCAGCAACAGCATCAGGATGGGCAGCAGGAACGCCAGGCCGAAGCCGAACAGGAACTGCATGATGAAGGTGAGATAGTTGCTCACCGCCGGCAGCGCCTCGCGACGCACCCCGCCCACGTCGCCCTGAAAGCCAAGCAGGAAGTGCAGCGCCATCGGCACAGCGACGAAATAGGCCATCGCCGCACCCAGCAGGAACAGCACCGGCGTCGCCAGCAGGAACGGCAGCAGCGCCTTCTTTTCCTTGCGGTAGAGACCGGGCGCGACGAACTGCCAGAATTGGTTGGCGATGATCGGGAAGGAGATCATCATCGCAGCGAAGAACGCGACCTTCACCTGAACGAAGAACGCCTCGAAAATCTGGGTGTAGATCACCGTCGACTGGCCGGCGGACTTCAGCGGCTGCAGCAGGAAGGCGAAGATGTCTTCGGAAAAATAGAAACAGGCGAAGAAGGTGATGACCAGCGCGATCAGGCAGTAGATCAGCCGCCGCCTGAGCTCGATGATGTGATCGAGCAGCGGTGCGCGGGTATCCTCCAGCTCGTCGATGTCGGTGCTCATGACGCGCGGTCCTGCGGCGCAGGCGCCATCGGCAGCTCGGGCTGGTCGACGATGTGCGGCTTTTCGGTCATCACGGGCCGATCGCTATCGACTGCTTGATGCTCGGCCGCAGGTGCCGGGGCCGGCGGCTGCGGCTCGGTGCTCGCCTTCACGGGCTGCGCCTCGGGCGGCGGCAGCGCCTTGTCGGGCTCGCTGGGACTATGCGCCTCCATGATGCGCTTGTTCTCTTCGGCCCAGCGCTTTTCCATTTCCTGCAGCTCGGCCTCGCGCACCATTGCGTCGAAGCCGGAGCGGAATTGCCGCATCACGCCGCGGGCGCGGCCGACCCAATAGCCGAACAGGCGCATCGCCTTCGGCAAGTCCTTCGGCCCGATGACGATGATCGCCACGATCGCGACGAGCAACAGTTCGGGCGACCCGATGTCGAGCATTCAGTCAGGCCTCGATAGCGCACGCCGCTGCGGCGCGGACAACGCGCTCAGCGATCGTCGCGGACCTTGTCGGCATCGCGATCGAACGTCGGCTCCGACGCCTTGCGAGCTTCCAGCCGGCTCGGCTCGCGCCGCGGCTCGTCGTCATCTTCCGCCATGCCCTTCTTGAACTGCTTCACGCCCTTGGCGACATCGCCCATCAGGTTCGAGAAGCGGCCGCCGCCGAGCAACAGGATCGCAACCACCGCGAAAATCAGAATGTGAAGTGGACTGAGGCCACCCATAAAACGTCTCCTAGATTCGGTTTCCTATCTAGGCGTCCTCGCCGTCTTTTTCCACCTCCGCCTGTTCGAAGGCGAGATCGACCGGATCGAGCAAGCCCGCGGCGCGAAGATCGTCGATTCCCGGCAAGTCGCGACGGCTCTGCAGCCCGAAATGGGCGAGGAATTCGGGTGTTGTCGCATACATGAGCGGGCGGCCCGGCACCTCGCGCCGGCCGGCGGGGCGGACCCAGCCCGCCTCCATCAGCACGTCCAGCGTGCCCTTGGAAATCTGCACGCCGCGAATCGCCTCGATTTCGGCACGGGTGACCGGCTCGTGATAGGCGATGATCGCCAGCGTCTCGATGCCGGCGCGACTCAGCTTGCGCGCCTCCTCGCGGTCGCGGCGCAGCAGGTGCGCCATGTCGGCGGCGGTCTCGAAATGCCAGCGGTCGCCGCGCCGAACCACGGTGACGCCGCGCCCGGCATAATCCTGTTGCAGCGTAGCCAGCGCGCCGCGCACGTCGGCCGCGTCGCCGACATGCGCGCGGATCGCGTCGATGGTCAGCGGCGCTTCGGCAGCGAACAGCACCGCCTCCACCGCGCGGACCAGATCATCGGGCGCGTTCACCCGCGGGCCTTCAGGTACAAGGGCGCGAAGGCCGATTTCTGCCGCAGCTCGACGCGCCCCTGCCGCGCGAGCTCCAACGCGGCGAGGAAGCTGGAGGCAAGCGCCGACTTGCGGAACGGCCCCGAGGCGCTGTCGGGCAGGAAGCTCTCGATCGTGGCCCATTCGATCTGCTCGCCGACCAGCCGGGAGACGCGTTCGATCGCCGCCTCCAGCGTCATCACCGGACGTTCCGCGACGATGTGCATCACCGGCCGTGTGCGCGCGCTGACCCGGCCGTAGGCGGCGATCAGATCGTAGATCTCGACCTGCCACAGCGCCTTGCGAACGGTGCGCAGCCCCTCCGGCGCGCCGCGGCGGAACACGTCGCGGCCCATCCGATCGCGCGCCATCAGCCGCGCACCGGCCTCACGCATCGCATGCAGCCGTTCGAGCCGCAGCTGCAGCCGCAGCGCCAATTCCTCGGGGCTCGGCTCCTGCTCCGGATCGCGCGGCAGCAGCAGCGACGACTTCAGAAAGGCGAGCCACGCCGCCATCACCAGATAGTCGGCGGCAAGCTCCAGCTTCAGCGCGCGCGCCTGGTCGATGTAATCGAGATATTGCTGCACCAGCTCCAGAATCGAGATGCGCCGCAGGTCGACCTTCTGCGCGCGGGCGAGCGCCAGCAACAGGTCGAGGGGCCCTTCCCAGCCCTCGATGTCGATCGTCAGCGTCTCCGGTTCGCCGGTCATCCGGCCAGCTTAGGCACAAACGAGGTACGACGGAAGCGGCGGCCGTGCGGGCGGTCAGACGCTGCGCGCGGTGAACTCGCCGGTGGCGGGATCGAAGCTGTCGATGCGCATCAGCAGATCGGGATCGACGCGATAATGCTTGCGGGTGGTGCGCACGTCCGCCGCCGGGTCGACCGCCTCGACGATGACGGCACGAAACCGACCGCCGCAATGATCAAGCGCGTGCTGCAGTTTCTTCTTGCGATCGCGATTGCCGGGACGGCGCACCCAATCGGCCACGTCGTCGCGGGGGCCTGTGGAATAGAACAGCGCGCCGCCGTTCCGCCTGATCTGATCGGACCACAGCGTGACGACCACGATCGCGCCGTCGTCGCTCTGCGCGGCCCAGCCCCAGCGAACGTTGGTGGCACGGGCGCCGAAGAAATCGAAGGCAGCGCTCAGCGTGCGCATCACCGGCATCGGCGTGCCTCCCGCAGCTAAGCCAGCGCGAGCAGGTCATCGCGCTTGGCGACGAGCGCCTCGAAATCGCCTTGCGGGGCTTGGCGGGTCGCCATCGCGCGGTCGAGGCGGCCGCGCGCCTCGGGCGTGATCTCGCCGATACGGTCGGCGATCTCGACCATCTCGTCCATTCGCCCCCAGCAATCGAGCACCAGGTCGCAGCCGGCGGCAAGCGCGCCGGCCGCCTTCTCGCCTGGCGTGCCCGACAGCGCCTTCATGTCGATGTCGTCGGTCATCAGCAGGCCGTCGAAGCCGATCTCGCGGCGGATGATCTGCTCGACGATCGCCGGGCTTAGCGTGGCGGGCCGCTCGCTATCCCACGCTTCGTAGACGATGTGCGAGGTCATGCCCATCGGCGCGGAATTGAGCGTGCGGAACGGTTCGAGATCGAACTCCAGTTCCGCAGCGCTGGCCGTCACCCGCGGCAGCGCGAGATGGGAATCGAGCTGCGCGCGGCCATGGCCCGGCATGTGCTTGACGATGCCGACCACGCCGCCCGCCGCCAGTCCGTCGAGGATCGCGCGGCCCAGTGCAGCGACGCGCATCGGATCGTGCCCCAGCGCGCGGCAGGCGACCGCCTCGGTGGTGTCGGGTTGCGCCACGTCGAGCAGGGGCAGCGCGTCGACGGTGATGCCGACCTCGCTCAGCATCAGCGCGATCGCCTGGGTGTTGCAGCGCGCCGCCTCGATCGCCGACATCGGCGCGACGTCGTACAGCGCGCCGAACACCGGACCGGCCGGGAAGGCGGGCCATTCGGGCGGCTGCATCCGCGCAACGCGGCCGCCCTCCTGGTCGATCAGGATGGCGAGATCATCGCGGCCGGTCAGCGTGCGCAGGTCGTCGGTCAGCGCACGCAGCTGCCGGCGATCCTGCACATTGCGGCGGAACAGGATGAAGCCGGCGGGCGCCGCCTCACGAAAGAAGGCGCGCTCCTCGGCGCTGAGCGACAGGCCGGCGAGGCCGAAGATGACGGGCTTCATGCGCGCCAGCGCTAGCCCATCGTCACGGGATGTAACAAGCCTCCCCGGCGACCTTCAGCTTGCCGCACAGCTCGTGCGCCGCCGACGCGCTGCCGGCGTTGACGCGCAGGCGATAGACCGTGCGGCCATCGACCGTCGCGGGCTCGATCGACTCGCCGAGCGAGGAGAGATAGCCGAAGCGGCTGGACAGATGCTTCCACGAATCGCGCGCCGTCGCCTGGTCGGGATAGGCCCCGAGCTGCACCAGCGCACCGTTCGCCGCGGGCGCGGCCGGTGCCTTGGGCGCGCTGACCGGCGCCTTGGCCTTCAGCGCCCCGCCCGAGGCGGGCACTGCCGCCGTCACCGTGCTCGATCCGCCATTGGCCGAGGTCGGTGCCTGTTGCGCCGGCTTGGCGGCGACTGGCGCTTCCGGCACGGCGTTGAGATCGATCGAGGCATTCGCCTGGTCGTCGCCCTGGCTGGTGGCGAGCGCCTGGGTGCCCTCGCCCTGCGCCTGCATGCCGCCGGGCTGTTCCGGCTTGATCTTGTAATCGCCTTCCTGCGCCGCGATCAGCTCGCCGTTGCCGCCGCCGCGATGGCGGCCCTGCACCCAATAGACCGCGTAGACCAGCGCCGCGATCGCGACGAGACCGAGCACCACCAGCGCCGCAACCCGCCAGAAGGGCGCGCTGTCCTCATGCTCCTCGTCGACCGACTCCAGCCAGGGAAGCCGATCCTCATCGCGAAATTCCTCGCCCGATGTCGCCATCAGTTCATCTCCGAAACCGCCTCGACCCCCATGATGGCGAGACCGTTCCTGATAATCTGCCCGATCGCATCGGCCAAGAAAAGACGCGCGCAGGTGAGATCGGCCCGGTCGGCGATCAGGAAGCGCTTGTCCGGGGAATCGTTGCCGACGTTCCACTGCGCATGGAAAGCCGCCGCAAGATCATAGAGATAGAAGGCAATCCGATGCGGCTCGCGCGCCGCCGCCGCGGTTTCCACCACGCGCGGGAACTGCGCGGCGAGCTTGACCAGGGCGAGCTCGTCGGTCCCCAACTGGGACAGATCGGGGGCCGGGGGGCAGGCGATACCCGCCTCACCCGCACGGCGATGCAGGCTGGCGATCCGCGCATGGGCGTAGTTGACGTAGAAGACGGGATTGTCCTTCGACGCCTCGACCACCTTGGCGAAGTCGAAATCCATCTGCGCATCGGCCTTGCGCGTCAGCATGGTGAAGCGCACCACATCCTTGCCGACTTCGCCCACGACATCGGCCAGCGTGACGAAATTGCCGGCGCGCTTCGACATCTTGACCGGCTCGCCGCCGCGCAGCAGCCGCACCATCTGCACCAGCTTGACGTCGAAGCGCGTGCGCCCCTCGGTCAGCGCGGCGACCGCGGCCTGGATGCGCTTGACGGTGCCGGCATGGTCGGCGCCCCAGATGTCGATCAGCTGGTCGGCCGATTGCGCCTTCTGGTAGTGATAAGCGAGGTCGGCGCCGAAATAGGTCCAGCTGCCGTTCGATTTCTTGATCGGCCGGTCCTGATCGTCGCCGAATTTGGTCGAGCGGAACAGCGGCAGCTCGACCGGCTCCCAATCCTCCGGCGTCTCGCCCTTCGGCGCCTCGAGCACGCCATCATAGACGAGGTCGTGCGCACGCAGCCACTTCTCGGCGTCGGCCGGCTTCCCCGCGGCCTGCAACGCCGCTTCCGACGCGAAGACATCGTGATGGATGCCGAGCAGCGCGAGGTCGGCCTTGATCATCACCATCATCGCCGCGACCGCCCGCGTGCGGAACAGCGACAGCCATTCGGATTCCGTCGCGCGGGCGTAGCAATCGCCGAATTCGCGCGCCAGCGCCTCGCCGACCGGAACCAGATAGTCGCCGGGGTACAGCCCCTCCGGGATCGCGCCAATGTCGTGGCCCAACGCCTCCAGGTAGCGCAGGTGCACCGAGCGGGCGAGCACGTCGACCTGCCCGCCGGCATCGTTGACATAATATTCGCGGATCACCTTGTTGCCGGCGAATTCCAGCAGGTTGGCGAGCGCATCGCCGACCACCGCGCCGCGGCAATGGCCCATGTGCATCGGCCCGGTCGGGTTGGCCGAGACATATTCGATGTTGACGGTCGGCGGCGCGGCGCTGGTCACGCGACCGTATTCGGCGGCGGCATCCAGGATCGCCGACAGCTCGGCGCGCCAGGTGTCGTCGGTCAGCGTCATATTGATGAAACCAGGGCCGGCGATCGCCACCGACGCCACCTCGTCCAGCTTGGCGAGCTCGGCGGCGATCTTCTCGGCAAGATCGCGCGGCTTGGCGCCGGCGGGCTTGGCCAGCACCATCGCCGCATTGGTTGCGAGGTCGCCGTGCGCGGGGTCGCGCGGCGGCTCGACGGTGACGGCGCGGCGCTCCAGCCCCGCCGGCAGGGTGCCGTCGTCGACGAGCGTATCCAGCGCCGCATCGAGATGCGCAGCGAAACGGGCGTAAAGGGTCATGATCGGTCCAGAATATCGAAAGCGCGCGCCTTACCCCAAGCCGCGCCGTTGCGCAAAGACCGGCCGTGGCGCGGCTGCGCGGTGTGCGATGACGTCGTCGATATCGGCAATTGGGGCGAATCCAGGGCGATACGCGTATCCGCCATGACACCACGTCCGCTACCGATGACGTCCCGGAATTTACGCCCGACTTGCCGCAGAAGCTCGTCGGCGCTGCGGTTCGTCGCATCCCGGCGACCGTCGGGTGCCGATCAGAAGCCTTCGGGCAGGTCGATCGGGCCGACCACTTCGCGGTAGCGGCCGATGGCGTAGCGGTCCGTCATGCCGGCGATGAAGTCCGCGATGTGGCGGCTGCGCCAAGGCTCATCGTCCTGCAGCCGGCCGCACCATTCGTCGGGCAGCAGGGCCGGGTCCGCGTGATACGCCGCGAACAGGCCAGCGACGATGCCGTGCGCCGCGTCGGCCGCGGCAACCTGGCGCGGATGATGGGAGAGATTGGCGTACATGAAGCGCTTCAGCGTGCGCGCGTCGTCGGCCATCCCTTCAGAAAAGGCGACCAGGGCGCGGCCGGCGCGGCGCACGTCGTCGACCGTTTCGATGCCCGCCTCGTCGATGCGTCGCCGGCTTTCGGCGATCACGTCGTTGACCATCGTGCCGATCTGGCTGCGCACCAGCTCGCCGGTCAGCCGCTTGGACCGTCCGCCGAACCGCGCCTCGACCGCGGCCCAGCCGCGCGCCACCACCGGCACCGCAAGGATCTGGTCGAAGTTCAACAGCCCGGCACGCAGGCCGTCGTCGATGTCGTGATTGTCATAGGCGATGTCGTCGGCGATCGCCGCGACCTGCGCCTCCAGCGAGGCGCGGCTGCCGAGCTCGAGGGGAAAGCCGGCATCGACGTCGGACAGCGCCCAGCCCGGATGGCGCACCGGACCGTTATGCTTGGCGAGCCCCTCCAGCGTTTCCCAGGTGAGATTGAGCCCGTCCCACAGCGGATAGGGTCGCTCCAGCTCGGTCAGCACCCGCAGCGTATGGCCGTTGTGGTCGAAGCCGCCCTGCCCCTTCAGCGCCGCCTTGAGCGCGTCCTCGCCGGCGTGGCCGAACGGCGGGTGGCCGATGTCGTGGGCAAGGCACAACGCCTCGGTCAAATCCTCGTTGAGGTCGAGCGCGCGGGCGATCGTGCGGCCGATCTGCGCCACCTCCAGGCTGTGCGTCAGCCGTACCCGGAAATGATCGCCGTCGGGGGCCAGGAACACCTGCGTCTTGTGGCGCAGGCGGCGGAAGGCGATCGAGTGGATGATACGGTCACGGTCGCGCTGGAAGGCGTCGCGGGGGCCGCGCGTGGCTCCCTTTTGTTCTTCATGGCGGCGGCCGCGGCTGGCTTCCGGGTGCGAGGCCCAGGGTGCCAGCCGCTGCGTCATGCCGATTCCGTCAGGATCATGCCCGTGCCTGTGTCACTTGGCGGGCAGCTTGTCGACCTTCTGGCCCTTCTCGCTGGTGAACGGGAAGGCGTGGATGCCCTTCTTCGCCAGGTCGTTGACGAAATCCTGCGCCGCGTCGTCGGTCTTGAACGGCCCGGCGAGCACGCGGTTGGTGGCGCGCAGCGGCGTCGACCAGCCGGACTTGCCCTTGAACGCCTCGGGCGCCTTGGCTTTCACGGCAGCCCAAGCCTTGGACAGATCGTCTTCGTTGGCGCCGCCGGCGACCTGCACCCAGATGCGCGCCGGATTGGCCTTCGCTTCCTTTTCCTTGGCGCGCTTCTCGGCCGCTGCCTTTTCGTCGGCGGCTTTCTTCGCCGCAGCAGCCTTCTCGTCGGCGGCCTTCTTCGCTGCAGCCTTGGCGGCGGCTGCCTTCTTCGCCGCATCTTCCTTGCGCTTCGCCTCGGCGGCGGCCTTTGCGGCCGCCTTGTCCGCGGCGGCCTGCTTGATCGCCGCGAGATTCGCCGCTTCCAGCTGCTTCGCCTCCGCCGCGGCAGGGCGCGGCGTCGGCGCGGGGTTCGGGGCTGCCGTCGCAGGGGCCGGCTGGTCGGCGGTGCCCGGGGCCGCGCCGGACACGCCCGACATGATGTTGGCGAGGATGTGATCTTCCTCGCCAACACGCCCGTCGGGGCGCGTTGCGCGAGCGGCGCGGCCCGGTCGTGGCGTCGGAGCAGCGGCAGGCGGGCGGGCGTCGCGCTGGACCGGCGCCCTGCTCCTCGCCGGAGGCGTGGTCGAGGGGGTCTGCACCGGCCGCGTGGGAGCGGCACTGGCCAGTTGCTGGCTCGACGGCGAGGGAGCGGGCAATGGCGTCGTCGAAGGCGCCGGCGTCGCGGCGGGCAATGTCGTGGAGGTCGGAATGGGCGCTGGAGTGGGCGTGACGCTCGCCGCCTCGCTCGGCCGCGAGTCCCGATTGCGGTCGCGGCGGTGCTTGTCGCGCTTCTTGCGCGTCGTCGGCTCTGCCGGCACGTCGGCTTGCGCGACCTGGGGCACGGGCTCGGGCTGCAGCGCGGGCAGCGCCGGCGCCATGCGCGCGTCCGCAAGCCGTTGCGGCGTCACCTGCAGGTCACCGAAATGCACCGCGAACGCCTTCTCGCTGGCCGACAGGCCATTCAGCCGGTCGAAGAACGGCGCCAGCTGGCCGGCCATGTCGTCGGGCAGCATGGCGGTGGCGATCTTCTTCGCCTGGTCGGCGTCGCCGGTCATCGCGAAGATGAACGCGCGGTCGCGCCAGCCGGCATGATCCTGCCGCCGCACCAGCGGGTCGATCGCCGCCAGCGCCTGCTTGCGATCGCCCGAGATGCCGAGCGACAGCGCATAGCGCCGCATCAGCTCGGCATTGTCGGGGTCCGCTTTCAACGCGAGACGATAGTCCCGCTGCGCCCAGGCCTGATAGCCGAGCAGATCGTAGGCCAGCCCGCGTTCGGCCGCGAAGCTCTGCGGGTCGGCGCCCATCTTCTCCGCCTGCCCGAACAGCCGCAGCGCTTCGCCGGGCCGCTCCATATGGACCAGCACAGCGGCCTCGTCGGCCTTCAAGGTCGGGTTGTTGGGCTGCACCTTCTCGGCGCGCGCGAACAGATTGGCGGCGGCGGTGGGATCGCCGAGCTTCAGCGTCAGCTCGCCCGCCTTCGTCAGCGCCTCGACATTCTTGGGGTCGCTGGCGAGCACGCGCATCTCGGCGGCGAGCGCGTCGGCGTCGGGCGTCGGGGGCGCGATCATCAGGCCAGACACCGGCGGGTTGGCGCGCGGCGACTGGGCGGCGGGTTGGGTCTGCGCGCGTGCCGTACCGCCGAGCGCGATCAGCGCGGTGGCGGCGAGCAATGCCGGACCGGTCTTCGAATAGGTCTTCATCGATGGCAATGCACTAAGCGCGATCGAAGCTGAACCGGCAATGGACGATCGCCATCGGCACGATCGAGCGGCGCGCGCCGGCGACGAACCGGCGCGCGCACAAACTCACTGATTGTTCTGGCGATGGAGGAACCGCGGAATGTCCAACGGATCCTTGTCCTCACCGGCATCCTCGTCACGGCCGGCGTTGCGGCTGACGTTGGACATGCGCTCGAACAGCGTGCCGCCCAGCTTGACGCGCGGCGCCGGCTTGGCCGGCTCCTCCGGCTGCGCCTCCTCCTCGCTCGGGGCGCCGGCCGACAGCCAACGGCGACGCGCGGCATTCTGCGACGGCGGCGGTGGCAGGTCGTCGCCGAACACGCGCGGCTTCGGCGCAGGCGCCGGGGGCGCGGGCGGTGCGGCGGGCTCGTCCTCGGACACCATCGTGTCGGCGCCGAGCACCAGCTCGTCTTCCTCCATCTCGGGCTCCGGCTCGGGCGCGGGCGCCTCGGCCTTGCTCAGCGCGCGCTCGGCAACCGGTGCCTCCTCGACCGGACGCGAACGCTCGGCGACGGGTTCGGGCTTGGGCTGCTCGGCAACTTGCGGCGCCGGCGCAGGCGCCGGTTCGGCGGCTGCCGCGCGACGCGGCGCGGCGAACGAGAAGGCGCGGGTCGGCTCGGGCGTGATCGCCTCCGCGGGTGCGCCGGCGTCGATGCCGGTGGCGACGACCGACACGCGAATCTTGCCCTCCAGGTCGGGGTTGAACGCCGAGCCCCAGATGATGTTGGCGTCGGGATCGACCAGCTCGCGGATGTGGTTGGCCGCCTCGTCGACCTCGAGCAGGCGCATGTCCTCGCCGCCGGTGATCGAGACGATGACGCCCTTGGCGCCCTGCATCGACACGCCGTCGAGCAGCGGGTTGGCGATCGCCTTCTGCGCCGCCTCGATGGCACGGCTGTCGCCCTCGGCCTCGCCGGTGCCCATCATCGCCTTGCCCATCTCCTGCATCACCGAGCGGACGTCGGCGAAGTCGAGGTTGATAAGGCCGGGCATGACCATCAGGTCGGTGATGCCGCGCACGCCCTGCTGCAGCACCTCGTCGGCCATTTCGAACGCTTCCTTGAAGGTCGTGTTCGCATTGGCGATCAGGAACAGGTTCTGGTTGGGGATGACGATCAGCGTGTCGACGAACTTCTGCAGTTCCTCGATGCCCGCGTCGGCCGATTTCGAGCGACGGCTGCCTTCGAAGGCGAACGGCTTGGTCACCACGCCGACGGTCAGGATGCCCATGTCGCGTGCCGCCTTGGCGATCACCGGCGCCGCGCCGGTGCCGGTGCCGCCGCCCATGCCGGCGGCGATGAAGCACATGTGGCTGCCGTCGAGCGCCTTGGTGACCTGCTCGATCGTCTCCTCCGCCGCAGCGCGACCGATCTCCGGCCGCGATCCGGCGCCCAGGCCCTGGGTGATCTTGGCACCCAGCTGGATCTTCTGCGGCGCAGACGATTGCTTCAGCGCCTGCGCGTCGGTGTTGGCGACCAGGAACTCGACGCCCTGGACCTCTGCCCGCATCATGTTGGCGATGGCGTTGCCGCCTGCGCCGCCGACGCCGATGACGCTGATACGCGGCGTCAATTCGTCGACATCCGGTGGAAGAAATTCGATGCTCATCGCCTTCGTCTCCGCACTGCCCCCTTCAAATCACGCGAGGCACTCGATTAACTCTACGCTTTGTGCACGATGACCAGCCGTGACTCTAGTCAATTCCTGCGTGCCCGCCGCAAAACCTTAATAATTCGCCCGTACCGCCGAAAGGAAACGCTGCAGCGCCGCCAATCCCTTCGTCCGATGCACCACTTGCTGCGCCGCCGTCGTCGCTCGCAGGTCGACCGGGTTCGACGCGGCGTGGTAGACGAGCCCCGCCAGCGTGGCAAAGGCCGGTCCCGAATGCGCCTCCGGCAGCGCCACCAACCCGCGCGGCCGCCCGACCCGCACCGCACGGCCCAGCGACTGCTGGAAATAGTCGGCGATGCCGTTCAGTTCAGCCCCACCGCCGGTCAGCACGACCTGCCGCCCGACCGGACTGTCGAAGCCGAGCTCCTTCAGCGCCGTTTTGATGAGGCCGGTGAGGTGCTCCAGCCGCTGGCGGATGACGCCGATCAGCTGCGCGCGGGTGATGCGGTTGCCCTCGGTCGCGTCATCCTCGGCGATCGGCCGCACCTCGATCATGTCGTGATTGTCGCGCGGGCTCATGTTGGCCGAGCCGTGGAAGCACTTCATCCGCTCTGCCTGAGCACGCCGCGTGCCGAACGCCGAGGCGATGTCGTCGGTGATGTCGGCGGCGCCATAAGGGATCGACGTCAGCCCGACCAGCATGCCGCCGGCGAACAGGGAGACGTTGGTGATCCCCGCGCCCAGCTCGACCAGCGCGACGCCCAGTTCGCGCTCCTCGTCGCTCAGGCAGGCGAGCCCGGTCGCCACCGGCGAGGCGATGATCGACTTCACCTCCAGATGCGCGCTGCGCACGCACAGATCGAGATTGCGCACCGGCGAGCCATCGGCGGCGACGACATGGATGTGGACGCCCAGCCGATCGGCATGCAGCCCCAGCGGCTTCTTGACGCCGGTCAGGCCGTCGAGCGTGTACAGCGTCGGCTGCGCGTGCAGCACCATGCGCCCCGCCGGATCGATCGAATCGCGCCCGGCCTGCAGCAGCTCGTCGATGTCGCTCTGCTCGATGCGGTGGCCGCCGAGCTCGACCTCCACCGAAGCGACGTCGCTGACCAGCCCGCCGGCCGAGAAGCTGACCCAGACGTTCTCGATATTGGTCGCGGCGATGCGTTCCGCCTGCTCCACCGCCTCGCGCACGGCGAGCTCGGTCGCCGCCATGTCGGCGATATAGCCGCGCTTGACGCCGCGGCTTTCGCGCTGGCCGGTGCCGAGCACGATCAGCTCGCCGCCGTCGCCTTTCTGCGCGATCATCGCCGACACCTTGGACGAGCCGATGTCGAGCGCGGTGATCAGTCCTTCGGGTACTACCTTGGCCATTGCCCCTACCCCTGTTCGGTGCCGGCGACCACATGGTCCCGGTCGCTTGTGCCCCCGCCGTCATAAACCGCCGGACGCCCGGTGGATTCCTCGCTGACGGCCTGATCCGCCGAAGCGTCGGGCTTGCGGATCACCATCTTCGCCGGATCGCGCATGTCGAACCGCAGCAGGCCGCGGCCGAGCAGCCGGTCGCGTCCGTCCAGCTCAGCGAACTTGACCAGCGCGGCCGCCGCATTGTCCTCCGGCAGTTCCAGCACTTCGCCGCTGTCGAACGTCAGGTTCCAGCGGCGGTTGCCCACCCAGGTCGCGGCGCGGACGTGCGGGCGCAGCGCCGGCGCCGCCTCCAACAGCGCCTGATAGGCGGGCTCCTGCGTGTTGGCGTTCGGGCCGATGATCAGCGGCAATTCCGGCAGCGACTGCGGCGAGACGTCGGACAGCAGCACGCCCGAGGCGTCGATCAGCATCAGCTTGCCCTGATCCTGCCACACGGCGGCGGGCGTGCGCTCGTCGATATGGATCAGCAGCATGTTGGGCAGGCGGCGCGACACGTGCGCGTCCTTGATCCAGCCGTAGCGCAGCAGTTGCTGGCGGACATCCTCCAGGTCGACCAGCGGCATCGAGCGCGACCGTTGGTCGAGCGCGATGGCATAGACCGTCTGCGCGTCCATGTGCTTCAGCCCGGTGATCTGGATCTGCTCGACCTTCAGGCCGGCGCGACCCAGGCTCTCGGCCAGCGCTGTCCCGACCATGCCGGGCACGCCCAACCAGGTCGCGGCGAGCATCCCCAGCACCGCGACCAACGCGACGATCGCCCAGGTGACGAGCCGCTGCAACGCCTCTTCCGAAAGCCCGACCAGCGCCATCAGCCGATCGCCCAGCGAGCGCTTCTGCTGCTTCTTGCCGCGCACCGCACGGCGCGGCGGCGGGCCGCGGCGGATCGTCCGGCTCATCCCGGCACCCTTTCGGCGAGCGCCGCATCGACGATGCGCTGCACCAGTTCGGCATAGCTCATGCCGGCGTGGCGCGCCTGTTCGGGGACCAGGCTGAGCGGCGTCATGCCGGGTTGGGTGTTGACCTCCAGGAGGAACAGCCCGTCGACGCCGCGCTCGTCATCCCAGCGGAAATCCGCGCGGCTGCAGCCCTTGCAGCCGAGCAGGCGATGCGCCTCGAGCGCGATGCGCTTGCACGCCGCGGCGATATCGTCGGGGACCTCCGCCGGACAGACGTGATCGGTCATGCCGTCGGTATATTTGGCATCGTAATCGTAGAAGCCGCTCTTCGGGCGCAATTCCGTCACCCCCAGCGCCTCGTCGCCCAGCACCGCGGTGGTCAGCTCGCGACCGCGGACATAGGGCTCGGCGAGCAGGTGATCGAAATCCTGCCACGGCCCCCGAGCCCCGCGCGCGATGGGGTTGCCGTAATTGCCCTCGGCCGTCACGATCGCGACACCGACCGACGAGCCTTCGTTGACCGGCTTCAGCACATAAGGGCGCGCCAGCGGGTCGCGCTCGAAGAGGCTCTCGCTCGACACGATGCGGCCGCCGGGCATCGGGATGCCGTGCGGCACCAGCGCCTGCTTGGTGAGCTGCTTGTCGATCGCGATCACCGAGGCGACCATGCCCGAATGGGTATAGGGCAGCCCCATCAGGTCGAGCATGCCCTGCACCGAGCCGTCCTCGCCCGGCGTACCGTGGAGTGCGTTGAACACCAAGTCGGGCGCCGCCTCGGCGAGTCGCGCGGCGACGTCGCGGCCCATGTCGATGCGGGTAACGCGATGGCCGAGGCTTTCCAGCGCCGCCGCGACGCCCGCGCCCGACATCAGCGACACCT
>JBQCHA010000165.1:0-15608 GCA_051955175.1 Sphingomonas sp. | reverse complement strand
TCTCCCCTCCCGTTCGCGCTCAGCGAGCATCCCAGCCCGGTTGACGCCAACGAGCGCGGCCGGCTGCTCGCCGATCCCGGCTTCGGCCGCGTGTTCACCGATCACATGGCGACCGTGCGCTTTGCCGCCGATCGCGGCTGGCACGACGCCCGGATCGAACCGCGCGAGCCGCTGCAGATGAGCACGGCGACCGCGGTGCTGCATTACGCGCAGGAGATTTTCGAGGGGCTGAAGGCATACCGCCTCGCCGACGGCGGCACCGCGCTGTTCCGGCCGGAGATGAACGCGCGCCGCTTCCGCGACTCTGCGCGACGGCTGGCGATGGCGGAACTGCCCGAGGAGGTGTTCCTCGATTCGGTGCGCACTTTGGTCCGTCGCGAACGCGACTGGATCCCGACGCTGGAGGGCGGTGCGCTCTACCTGCGCCCGTTCATGTTCGCGACCGAGGTGTTCCTGGGCGTCAAGCCGTCGTCCGAATATCTCTATGCGGTGATCGCCTCCTCGGTGGGCGGATACTTCAAGGGCGGTGCGCCGGCAGTGAACCTGTGGGTGTCGCGCGATTATACCCGTGCCGCGCCCGGCGGCACCGGTGCGGCGAAATGCGGCGGCAATTACGCCGCCAGCCTCGTCGCGCAGGCGGAGGCGATCCGCCAGGGCTGTGACCAGGTGCTGTTCCTCGACGCCGCCGATCGGCGCTGGATCGAGGAACTGGGCGGCATGAACATCTTCTTCGTGTTCGACGACGGCCGCGTCGTAACGCCGCCGCTTACCGGCACCATCCTGCCCGGCATCACGCGCGATTCGCTGCTGACGCTCGCCGCCGATCTCGGCATCGACGCGCGCGAGGAGCCCTATGCCATCGACCAATGCCAGGCCGACGCTGAAAGCGGCCGCCTGGTCGAGGCATTCGCCTGCGGCACCGCGGCGGTGGTGACGCCGATCGGATCGATGAAGATGGCGAACGGCGGCTTCCGCATCGGCGACGGCACGCCCGGCCCGGTGACGCTGCGCCTGCGCGAGGCGCTCACCGCGATCCAGCGCGGCACGGCGGAAGACGTGCACGGCTGGCTCGACCAGCTCGACTGACGAGAAGGGGGCATTGCCCCCTTTTCACGCGGCGGTCGTTTGCCTAAAGCGACCCGCTCTGCTGGGGCGTCGCCAAGTGGTAAGGCAGCGGCTTTTGGTGCCGCCATTCGCAGGTTCGAATCCTGCCGCCCCAGCCAACATGTCCGACATCGTCGGCGTGCCGCCTCGAGCGCGCGAGCGTACAGCGGCCTGAGCGCGCGGTGGTTGCGTCAATCTGCGCCCCAGAACCCGGCCGGGACCGAGACATAGCCGTCGTCGTAGAGAGCATCGGCAAGCGGGTCGTCCGGGAGGTACCACGGGCCGTCGAGATCGACCACGTCGCAGAATTGGGCGAAGACGAAGGCCGGCGCGGTGGCCAGGCTGCCGCCGGCCATGTTGCCGATCATCAGCTTCTTGCCCATGCGCCGGACCATGTCCTTCATGCGCAGCGCCTCGGTCAGGCCGCCGCATTTATCGAGCTTGACGTTGATGACGTCGTAGCGGTGGTAATGCGTCTCAAGCTCGTCGCCGTTCAGGATGCTCTCGTCGGCGGCGAGCGGGATGGGGCAGTCGAGGCCGTCGAGGATCGCCTCCTCACCGCGGCGGTTGGGTTGTTCGAGCAGCGCGACCCGCGCGTCGACCAGCATGGCGATGAGGCCGTCCAGCGTTGCCGTGCCATAGCCCTGGTTGGCATCGACGCCGAGCCAGATATCGGGATGAACCTCGCGCACCGTGCGGACGCGCTCGGTGTCGGCCGCGAGGTCGCCGTCGAGCTTCAGCTTGAGCGCGCGCAGCGGCGGGAACTTGGCCAGCCGAGCACGGATGCGGTCGGGATCGTCGGCCGACACGGTGAAGGTGGTGACGAGCGGCTGCGGCGACCGCGCGCCGGCGAGCTGCCACACCGGTTGGCCGGTGATGCGCGATTCGAGTTCCCACAAGGCGCAATCGAGCGCGTTGCGCGCCCCGCCTGACGGCAGCAGCGACTGCAGCGCGGTGCGATCGGCGCCCTGTTCAATGGCGCCGCGGACCGAGTCAACCGCCGCCATCATGTGCGGCACGTCGTCGTCGAGATAATAGACGCCGGCCGCCTCACCGCGGCCGGTCGCGCCGTCCTGCTCGATCGCAGCGACGATCGACGGCATCGATTCGAACAGATAGCCGGAAATCCGGAACGGCTCGCGCATGCGGTTTTCGATGCGCCGGCAGGAGAGCGCGCGGGCGGTCATCGCGCCGCTCCGGCAGCCGGACGGGGAAAGCTCCGGTAGGAAGCGGCGGCGGCGGGCCAGGCCCAGGCGATGATCCTGCTCATGGGCCGCAGCATTTCAGAACAGGATCATATTTTCAATATAGGAAACATTTTTCAGCGGACGGCGAGGCGGTGCTCACCCGCCGCGCCGGGCGAATTCGGCGAAGCGCTGGATTCCCTTGCCCGCACAGACCGATAGGACGGTGCAGGGCTCGTCGCTCGTGCGGACATAGCCGTGCGCCATGCCGCTATCGAAATAGACCGAATCGCCCGCCTTCAGCGGCAACGGTGCGTAGAGGTTCGAGTGGAGCTCCATCGCACCGGTGACGATGAACAGGAATTCCTCGCCCTCGTGTTTCACCATGCCGCCCAGTTCCTCGATGCTGCGCGCCTGGACGTCGATGATGATCGGCACCATCAGCTTGTTGAGCAGCTCCGCCGCCGGATAATGGTGACGGTAGCGGTCGGTAACCGCGTCGAGCCACTTGCCCGCGCGGTTGACGCTGCGCCGGCCGAGGATGCCCCCGTCATCGGCCGGCGCTTCGCCGGTGATGAGGTCGGCAACGTCGATTTCCAGCCCCAAAGCAAGCCGATGCAGCTTGTCGTAGGTGATCCCCATCTTGCCGTTTTCGAGCTTCGACAGCGTCGAATAGGCAATCCCCGTCTTGGTCGCGAGTTCGCGCAGGGTCATCCCGCGCGCCAGCCGCGCCGCGTTCAGCGCTGCGCCGGGGTCATGCCGCTCCGCTGCCTTGTTCATGCTGCCCTCGCCCTCCGATCCTGGGCTCCCGAGCATAGACTCGGCGCCCCCGGCAAAAAAGAGGGTTGCACGATATGAAACAAAGAGCATGATTAGGACAATATTGCAGGGAGGGAAATATGAGGCTCGTTACAGCATATTTCTGTGGAACGGCGCTCAGCCTGCTGGCTTCGCCCGCCTTTGCGCAACAAACGCCTGCCGCGGATGCTGCCGCCCAGGCGCCATCAGCAACGCAGACCCCGCGCAATGCAGCGACGCGGACGGCCGCACAGGATGATTATTCACCCGAAGACATCATCGTAACCGCGCAGAAGCGGTCGCAGCTGCTGAACGAGGTGCCGCAGTCGATCTCGGTGGTGGGCGGCGCGCAGCTCGAGCAATTGCAGGCGGTCAACCTGGCCGATTACGCCAAGCTGGTCCCCAGCCTGACCATCCAGAAGACCAACCCGGGCGAGTCGCGCATCGTGCTGCGCGGCATCAACACGGGCGGGTCGAGCCCCACCGTCGCCGTCTATGTCGACGACGTGCCGTATGGCGCCAGCACCGGGCAGAGCAACGGCGCGGGCATCGCCGGCGATTTCGACAGCCTGGACATCGAACGGATCGAGGTGCTGCGCGGGCCGCAGGGAACGCTGTACGGCGCCAATTCGCTGGGCGGGCTGGTCAAGTTCGTGACCACCGCGCCGAAGCTGGGCGTGGTCGAGGGCAAGGCGCGGGCGGGCATCGAGACGGTCGACGGCGGCGGTACCGGCTGGTCGGGCAACGCCGTGCTCAACGTGCCGCTGGGCAAGATCCTGGCGCTGCGGGCCAGCGGCTATTATCGCAAGACGCCTGGCTTCATCGACGTCGTGGGGCTGTCGCAGAAGGATGCGAACACCGCGGAAAGCTATGGCGGGCGCGCATCGCTGCTGTTCCAGCCGAGCAGCTCGTTTTCGATCCGGCTGAACGCGCTGCTGCAGAACATCCGCGGCAAGTCGCAAGAATCGTACGACGCGGATCCGCTGACGCTGCGGCCGGTGACGACCAATCCCTATACCGGCGGTCCGATCGACGGCTACACGCGCGGCGCCCGTTTCCCCGAACATGCCAATACCGATTACCGGCTGTACAGCGGCGTGCTCAACTGGGACTTCGGCTTCGCCTCGCTGAGCTCGGTCACCAGCTACGGCCAGCAGAAGAGCGATGACGTCCAGGACATTTCGGAGCAGCTCGGCGGCCTGGGCGATCTGATCTACGGCAGCGGCGGGGCGGGGCCGGAGAGTGCCGGCATCTATTATCCCAATGACGTCACGCAGAAGAAGTTCACCCAGGAGGTGCGGCTCTCCTCGCCCAATTCCAGCACCTTCGAATGGCTGATCGGCGGCTATTACACGCGTGAGAACGGCCACATCTTCCAGCAATACCGGCCGTTCGCGATCCCCGCCGGCACGCCGATCGATCCGACGCTGACGCTGCCCGTCGGCGCCAATGGCGAGGACGTGACCTTCCCCGATTTCCTTATCGCACGGCTCGATTCCAAATATACCGAATATGCCGGCTTCGGCAGCGTGACGTGGCACCTGACCGACAAGTTCGATATCACCGGCGGCGCGCGGTACAGCCACAACAAGCAGACGACGCTGCAATTGCTGCAGGGCGCGCTGTTGCCGCTGGGCGGCAGCGGTATCGACCCGCAGATCGAGACCGGCAATTCGGGCGAAGGCGTGTTCACCTGGTCGGTGTCGCCGCGCTACGAGCTCAGCGACCATGCGTCGGTCTATGCGCGCGTCGCCAAGGGCTATCGGCCGGGCGGCCCCAACGTCGTGCCGCCGGGCGCCGGGCCGGACTTCCCGTCGCAATACAATGCCGACACGCTGATCAGCTACGAAGCCGGCGTTCGCGCCGAAACCAAGGACCGCAAGTTCGCGCTCGATGCGTCGATCTATTATCTGGACTGGAGCGACATCCAGGTCAGCATCACCTACCAGGTGCCGGGCATCGGCACGGTGAGCGGCGATGGCAACGGCCGCAAGGCGGTGAGCAAGGGCGCCGAGGTGACCGCGACGCTGCGGCCGATCAGCGGCTTCGACCTCGTCGCGAGCCTTGCCTATAACGATGCGCGGCTGAAGGGCGACCTGCCAGGGATCGACATCGGCCAGGTCGATGCGGGCGGCAACACCGTGCTGGTGCCGCCAGGCTTCGACGGCGATCGACTGCCTTATGCGCCGGAATGGACGGTCAGCGTCAGCTCCGAATATCAATGGGCGCTGACCGGCAGGACCAATGCCTTCCTGGGCGGCAACCTGCGCATGATCAGCGACCAGTCGACCGATTTCGATCCGGCCTATCGCATCGCGATCGGCAAGCGGCAGTCGATCGGCGGCTATGCGACGCTGGACCTCCACGCCGGGCTCGACTTCGACCCGTTCCGGGTGACGGTATTCGCGCACAACGTGACCGACACCACCGGCGCGATCGGCGTCGGTGGTTATGGCGCACGACCCGGCGGCGCGATCGCGGTGACGCCGATCCGGCCGCGCACGGTCGGCGCCACGGTCGACTTCTCGTTCTGACGCAGGTGGGGGGAATGATGATCGTTCGACGGATCGCTGCCGCGCTGGCCTCGCTCGCCATGCTGGCCGCCCCGGTGGCCGCGACCGTGCCGCGGCCGCTGGGGCCGACACCGGCCGCAGCGCCCGCCGATGCCGCAGCTGCCGCCGGCTCTGCCGAGGGCACCGCGGCCGCGCACCAGCTGACCAAGCAGGATGTCGACACCTGGCTCGACGGACTGATGCCCTACGGCTTGCAGCGCGCCGATGCCGCCGGAGCGGTGGTGGTCGTCGTCAAGGACGGCCAGCTGCTCACCGCGCGCGGCTATGGCTATGCCGATGTCGCGCATCGGGTGCGGGTCGATCCCGACCGCACGATGTTCCGCGTCGGATCGGATTCTAAGCTGTTCACCTGGACCGCGGTGATGCAGCTGGTCCAGGCCGGCAAGATCGACCTCGACGCCGACATCAACCGCTATCTCGATTTCAAGATACCGCCCAGGTTCGGCAAGCCGATCACGATGCGCGACCTGATGACGCACCGCGCCGGCTTCGAGGAGACGCTGAAGAACCTGATCCACGTCGACCCGGCGGGCATGCGGTCGTTGCGTCACGCGGTATCCGACTGGGTGCCGACGCGGCTCTATCCGCCGGGCACGCAGCCGGCCTATTCCAATTACGGCTGCACGCTGGCCGGCTACATTGTTCAGCGCGTGTCGGGCGAGAAATTCGACGATTACATAGCGCGCCACATCCTGGCGCCGCTGGGCATGGCGCATTCGACCTTCGTCCAGCCGCTGCCGGCGCGATTCCGGCCGTTCATGTCGAAGGGCTATGCCACTGCCGACGAGGACCCGCAGCCGTTCGAGCTGGTCGATGCGGCGCCGGCCGGCGCGTTCTCGACGACGGGACCGGACATGGCGCGCTTCATGATCGCGCATCTCAATCAGGGCGGGCCGCTACTCGACCCGGCGACCGCGCGGCTGATGCACAGCCAGGCCGACGAGCCGATCCCCGGCCTGCCCGGCATGGCGCTGGGCTTCTATCAGGAGAGCGGCAACGGGCTGAACATCATCGGCCACGGCGGCGACACCATCTGGTTCCATTCCGACCTGCACCTCTATCTCGACAAGAACGTCGGATTGTTCATGGCCTTCAACAGCCGCGGCAAGGAGGACGCCGTCTATCCGCTGCGCGCGAAGCTGTTCGAGGAATTCACCGACCGCTATTTCCCGGCGCCGCAACCGCAGCTGCCGACGGCACCCACCGCACATGCCCATGGCGCGGCGATGACGGGGCAGTATCTCAGCAGCCGGCGCGCGATGTCGAGCTGGGGACGGCTGTTCTATCTGCCCGGCCAGACCAGCGTGTCGCTCAATCCCGACGACACGATCACCGTCTCGTCGATCACCGACGCCGCCGGCACGCCGATCAAATGGCGGGAAGTGTCGCCGTGGCATTGGCAGGAGGTCGGCGGCGAGAAGCGGCTCGGTGCCAAGGTCGAGAACGGGCGGGTCGTTTCGTTCGCCGACGACGAGATGGCGCCGATCATGACCTTCCTGCCAGCGCCGTTTGCGATGAACGGCGCGTGGATCGTGCCTGCCGTGCTGATCTCGTTCCTGGTCATGCTGCTGACCGCGCTCGCCTGGCCGACCATCGCGCTCGTCCGCCGCCGTTATGGGCAGCCGGCGCTGCTCGCCGGCCGACCGTTGCTGCTGCACCGGCTGACACGTGGTACGGCTCTGCTGTTCGTCGTCATCCTGGGCATATGGTTCAGCTTCATCGAGCTCTTGTCGGTCAGCCTGCTGTATCTCGACGGGCGGCTCGATCCGTGGATCCGCGTCGCGCAAATCCTGGCGATCGGTGCGTTCGCCGGCACCGTGGTCGTCTGCTGGAACGCGTGGCAGGTGGTGACGGGCAAGCGCGGCTGGGCGGCGAAGCTGTGGAGCGTGGTGATCGCGCTCGCCGCATTGTTCCTCTGCTGGTTCCTGGTGGTGATGCACCTGATCCCGACCAGCCTCAATTATTGATGACGGTCGGCGCGTCTTCCCCGGCGGGCGGCACCGCCATCCCCGCCAGCAATGGCGAGCGGTCGCTGTTCGGCCATCCGCCGGGGCTGACGGTCCTGTTCCTGACGCAGATGTGGGCCGAATTCTCCTATTTCGGCCTGCAGGCGATGCTAGTCTATTACATGACCGGAGACCTGGGCTTCAGCCAGACCAAGTCGTCGCTGATCTACGGCAGCTATGGCGCCGCGGCGTTCTTCAGCCCGTTCTTCGGCGGGATCATCGCCGATCGCTGGCTGGGCCGGACCAGGAGCGTAATCCTGGGCGGCGTGCTGATGATGCTCGGCCATTTCGCCATGGCGCTGCCGCCGCTGCTGTTCCCGGCGCTGGCGCTGGTCGCGGTGGGCAACGGCCTGTTCATCCCGCCGCTCGCGGTGCAGGTCGGCGATCTCTATCCCGAGGGCGATCCGCGCCAGGCGCAGGCGTTCAGCGCTTATTACATGGGGATCAACCTCGGCGGCCTGACCGCCCCACTGGTGTGCGGGTCGTTGGGCGAACTGCTCGGCTGGCATTGGGGGTTCGGGGCGGCCGGCATCGGCATGGCATTCGGCCTGATCATCTATACCCGATACCTGAGGCTGTTGCCGCCCGAGCCGGTGCGCCCCAACGCCACCACGCCGGGCGACCCGCGCGTGCTGGCGGCGCTCGACTGGCGCAACCTGCGGCTGCTGGGCGTGATGATCGTCACCATCATCCTGTTCCGCATCGCCTATGAGCAGAGCGGCAACGTCATCGCCTTGTGGGTCGAGCGGCAGACCGACCGCTCGTTCAGCCTGTTCGGCACGCACCTGGCGGTGCCGGCGACCTGGTTCCAGTCGATCAACCCGGCGCTGATCATCATCCTGACGCCGTTCCTGATGCGCCATTGGCAGCGCCGCGGGAAAGGGGACAGCCTGAAAGTGCTGTTCGGCCGGATGAGCATCGGCTGCCTGATCTCCAGCCTGTCGATGGCGGTGATGATCGGCGCGGCGGCCGTCTACGCCACCGCCGGCGTGCCGATCGGCATGGGCTGGGTGCTCGGCTATTTCGTGCTGCTGACCGTCGGGGAGCTCTACGTCATCCCCGTCGGCCTGTCGGTGATCGGGCGCCTTTCCCCGGCGCAGATCGCGGCGATGCTGATGGGCGCCTGGTATCTCGCCAAGTTCATCGGCAGCCTGCTCGCCGGCGTGATGGGCGCCTATTGGGGCGTGATCCCGGCGACGGTGTTCTTCGCGATCGGCATGGCGGCGCTGCTGCTCGCCGCGGCGATCCTGGCGGTGATGAGCCGGCTGAACTGACGACACCGCCGCGTGCGGTCAGGCCGCCGGCTGCTCCTCGTGCAGCGACATCAGCGACTGCATCAATTCCTCGTCATTGCTCGACATCACGCCCAGCACCTCCGCCTCGTCGCAGCCTTCGGCGACCAGATAGGCGTGGCCCATCGTCGAATCGATGTAGATGAACTGCCCCTCGCCCAGCGTGACGGGATCGTAGAATTCGGTGTTCACCACGATCCGGCCCTTCAGCACGAAGATGAATTCCTCGCCGGTGTGGTGGACCAGGTCGCCGAACTGCTTGGGCGTCTTGGCGCGGATCTTGGTCAGCACCGGGATCATCCGCTTGCGGCGCAATTCCGTGCAGAGGTAATAATAATCGTAGTTCGGCGTCTCGACCCGCACCGACTGGTCGATGTCACCGACGCTGCGCCGCGCGGTGACGGCGGGGGCGGCGCCCGCCGCTTCCTCGGCGAACAGCTCCGACATCCGCATGCCCAGCCGGCGGCTGAGCTGCTGCAGCCGGTCATAGGTCAACGTCAGCCGGTCGTGCTCGACCTTTGACAGTGTCGATACGGGGATGCCGCAGCGATCGCTCATCTCCTTCAGCGTCCAGCCTTCGCGCGATCGCAGGCTGCGCAGCAGGGCACCCAGGGTAGGCGTATCAGCGGGCACGAAAAACCTTTCAGGTACGAGTTTCCGATCGGAACAATCCGACCTCATCGGGAAGGAACATATAGGTCGGCGCGGGTTGCTGACCAGAAAATTCCCCGGGCCGCTACAACCGGGGTTATTCGCCCGGGATGACGCGATGATAGGTCTGATAAGGCTCGGACGCGAACGACAGGCTGGGCGAGGCGTCGGGGCCGTAGAATTCCAGCCGGTCGAACGGGCCGCCGTCGCGCGCGCCGGTCAGCTTCTCGAACAAGCGCGGCCCGATCTGCACCCAGGCAGTGGTCTCGTCCTCCTTCGTCACGGCGATCACATGGTCGCCGGTCATCACCACCTTGATATATTCGCCGGGATCGGCCGGCTGCGTATAATCGCGGCGGTTGACGCGATAGGTGCCGAGCGGGGGCGGGGGCGTAGCCTTCGTCCAGCGCGGCGCGCGCCGTTCGGGCAGCAGCTTGCCGCGGATCGCGTTGCTGAGCTCGGTCCGGGCGCGCGAACTCTTGTCGCCGCCGCTTGCCGAGACGAACCAGCCGAGGTCGTAAGCCGGCGCAAGCACCAGGTCGGTGTGAAAATCGTCGGTATTGCCGGCATGGCCGACCAGCCGCGGATCGGCGTTGCGATAGACCAGCATCCCGTGCGCCATGCCCGGCAGGTCGGGCGCGTCGGCAATCGTGTTGCTTTCGAACAGCGCCACCGATTTGGCGCTGAGGATCCGCTTGCCATCCAGCGCGCCGCCGTTCAGCAGCGTCAGCATGAACCGCGCCATGTCGGGCGCAGTCGCGGAAGCCGAGCCGGCGGGCATGATCGAGCTGATATATTCGAAATGGGTGGGGACCAGACGACCATCTTCTTCCTTGTAATCGGTCGCCATGTTCTTGCCGAGCGCCGGCGGCAGCGGCTCGCGGAAGGTGGTCGAGGTCATGCCGAGCGGCTCGAAGATATGATGCTCGACATAATCGGCATAGGGCTCGCCGGAGACGCGCTCAACGATGTAACCGGCCAGCGCCGCGCCGTAATTGGAATAGGCGACCTCCTTGCCCGGCTGCCAGACGCGCTTCGGGATGTGCTGCTTGATCCACTGCCCATAGGGGACGAGCTGGTCGGGCGTATCGACGAAGATGCCGCCTTCGTCGCTCATGCCGGGGCTGTGCGACATCAGGTCGCGGACGCGAATCGGCGTGCCCTGGAAATCGGGTATCTTGAAGTCGAGGTACGAATTGACGTCGGCGTCGAGGTCGACGCGCCCCGCCTCGACCTGCTGCAGCAGCGCGACCCAGGTGAACAGTTTCGAGACCGACCCGGGGCGGAACAGGGTATGCTGCGGATCGACCGGCACGCCGGCGTCGATGTCGGCATAGCCATAGCCGCGGGTGAACAGCACCTTTCCGTGATAGACGACCGTGACGACCGCGCCGGCGACCTGTTCGCTGGCGATCTGCTCGGCCAAGACGCCGTCGACGAAATCGGGCAGCGCGGCGAGCATGTGCGGGTCAATGCTGCGGGGGCCGGCATCGGTTTGGCTCGCCAGGGGCAAGGGCATCGCGGCGGCGGCACCTGCCGTCATCACCGCCGCGGCCGAGGCGGCGAGCGCCGTGCGTAGCAGGCGGCGCGCGCAATTGGTGGCGGTGGACGGCATGCCTTTCCCCTTTTTCAGCTGATGGATCGCTCACCGACCGGCGCGATCGCGGGCGCGCCGCGGCCGGCCCGCCACAGCCGCGACACGCCGATCGTCAATAGCGGCACGACGTAGACCGCGAGCAGCGCATAGGCGAGGAAGCGGTAGCCGCGACCGATCAGCGCGACGAGGCCGAAGCGGTCGGCAATGAAGATGCAGCCGACCAGCAGCGCCGCCGCGATGCCGGCGCGTGCGCGATAGCTGAGATCGCGGCCACGATGATGCCGCCACACCGTCGCGACGCGTTCGTTGATCGCGTGGACCGATCCCGTCCCGCTCTCCAGCAAGGCAGAGAAGATCATCAGCTGAAACAGGTAATGGAATGCCGGCAGGTGAAGCTGTCGCAGCATCACGTCGGAGGGCAGCGTCTCCTGCGCGATCGCCGGATAGAAGGCGCACATGCAGGTGAAGAACAACAGCGCCGGCAGCATCGCCAGCGGCCCGGCGACCAGCCCGGCGATGACGGCGTCGCGACGGCTGGTGAGATGGCGGATGACCGGCAGGATCACCACCGCGCCGACGACATTGTAGCTGGCGTAGGTGAGGCCGCCCAGCGCCCAGTCGTCGGTGGGGGCGGTGGCCGCGAAGGCGTGGCCGATGCGATCGCCGAACCGCGCCACGGACAGGATCACGAACAGGATGTAGACCGCGTAGAGCAGGATCGTGACGTATTTGAACAGCCGCTCGACCGAGGCGTTGCCGAACGTCGCGAACAACCCGATCGCCAGCGCCAGCGCGAGCGTGCCGACGATGTCCGGTGCGCCGATGGTCGCCGCGCCGATCGCGCCCGCGGCGGCACCGAACACCGACAGGATCAGGATGACGAACAGGACATAGGCGATCTCGAACGCGATCCACGCCGGGCCGAGCAGCGCCTTGAAGAAGGTGCGATAGTCATAGCCGCCGACCGCGCGCGCGAAGGCGAAGGTGACGGCGCAGACCAGGCTCCACACCACCATTGCCAGCACCATGCCGGCAAGGCCGCCCCACGGGCCGCCGGGCAGGAAGAACTCGGCGAGCTCGCGTCCCGTCGCATAGCCGCCGCCGATCACCACCGCCTTGAACGCGAAGCCGGGCAGCAGGAAGCGCTGGAACCAGCTCGATGCGGCGGGGGCGGCGGCCGGGTCCATCATGCCGCGCCGAGGCAGTGGTCGACGAGGCGGTCGAACGCCGGGCCGCGCCGCATCGGGTCGGCGACCGGCAGGCCCAGCCGCTCGCTTTCCGCCGCCATCAGCCGCTCGGCCTCGACCGCGTCCAGCGCGCCGGTGTTGAACGACAGCCCGCCGCAGCGGATCGCGGGGTTGGTGCGGCGGCCCAGGCGGATCGTCAGGTCGATGACCTCCTCGACCGGCGGCACGTCGAAGCCGGGGGAGCCCAGCATTTCGGCGCGGCCCGGTTCGTGGCACACGATGAACAGGTCGGGCTGGCTGCCGTGCAACAGGCCCAGCGACACCGCGGCATAGGCCGGGTGCATCAGCGATCCCTGACCCTCGATCACGTCCCAGTGATCGGGGGCGGCATCGGGCGACAGCTGCTCGGCGGCGCCTGCCTCGAAATCGGCGATGACGGCGTCCATCGGCATGCCGGCGCCGGCGATCATGATCCCGGTCTGGCCGGTGGCGCGGAAGTCGACATCGACACCGCGCTCGGCGAACGCCTGGGCCAGCGCAAGCGCGGTGTATTTCTTGCCCAGCGCGCAATCGGTGCCGACCGTCAGCAGGCGCTTGCCGCTCCGCTTCATGCCGGTGCCGACGGAGAGGTCGGCGGGCGGCGTGCGCACGTCCACCAGCCGCCGGCCGAGCCGGTCGGCGGCCTCGGCCAGTTCGGGAATGTCGGCGAGGTGCGCGTGCATGCCGCTGACGATATCAAGTCCTGCCTCCAGTGCATCGAGAAGCGTCGCACGCCAGCTTGCCGGGATGATCCCGCCCTTGTTGGCGACGGCGATGACCAGCGCGCGGGCGCCCTTGGCGGCTCCCTCCGCCGGCGTCATCCGCGGCAGGCCGGTGGTGACCGCGGCGGGATCGCTGGCGCACTCACCGATGCAGCGATCGCGAGCCCAGTCGCGCAGGCCGAACGCGGTCTTGGCGTAGCCCGCCTCGCGAATATCGCCGACGAACAGCAGATAGGGCTGGGGCAGTTCCAGCGTCCCCGACCGTTCGCGCCCTGTGGCGTGCTGTATCATGGAACCACCTCGATTCATGTTCTGGATGAAGTTATCGGCCCGCGCTTCGGCCTCGGTCACGGCGTGGTCCGCTCGGGATGGAGATGGGCGGCGAGATAATCGTCGGTCGCCCGGAACAGCGTGAGCCAGGAGGCGTAGCGCGTCAGATCGTGGACCTCGTTGGGCAACAGGATCTGGTCGAACGGCACGTGATGGGTACGCAGGTCTTGGATCAGCTCCGACGATTGCTGCGGCGGGACGTTGCGATCGTCATCGGCCTGCACCACCAGCACCGGCGAGTGCCAGTCGGCGATCGTCGCGACCGGCGAGGAGTCGCGGGCGAGTTTTCGCTCGGCGGGATCGTCGATCGGCTGGCCGACGCCGGCCATCATCGACGGCCAGTCGTAGACGCCGGCATAATCGACGCCGACCTTCACCGCGTCCGAATCGCGTGCCAGCGCCAGTGCGGTCATCAGGCCGCCGTAGCTGCCACCCCAGGCGCCGATCCGGCTGCCGTCGACGTCCTTGCGGTTCTTCAGATAGTCGATGCCGCCGCGGATATCGTTGGTCTCGCTGCCGCCGCCCATGCCGAAGCCGGGCGCTTCGCGATAGCGCATGCCATAGCCGATGCCGCCGCGATAATTGACCGACAGCACGACATAGCCCTCGGCCGCGAGATACTCGTTGAGCGCGTACATCCAGCTGTAGGCCGACATGTAGTGGAAGCCGAGCAGCATCTGCCGCGGCGGCCCGCCGTGGAAGAACAGGATCGCGGCATGCCTGCCGGCGCCGTCGGGCGGCAGGAACAGCTGGCCGTGGGTGATGAAGCCGTCGGGATCCTTGAACGTCACCGCTTGCGGCGTGACCAGCTGCGACGCCGGGAAGGTCGCGGGCACGGCCTGGGGCGCGAGCGCGCGCCAGCGATTGCCGTCCGCCACCACCGGCGCGAGCTGCGTCGTCGCGGTGCTGCGCAGCGCATAGACGGCGCCGCCGTTCGCCACCTTGGGCGCGGCCTCGATCCCGGTGCCGACCGGCACGACCGGCACCGGCGTGCCGCCGGCGGCGGCGACCTTCCAGATGTGCAGCCGGTCGACGTCGTCCTGATTGGTCGCGAACACCAGCTCGCGCCCGCCGGGCGCCAACGTCATATAGGCGGTTTCCAGCTTGCCCGTGGCGAGGGGACGGACGCCGCCGCCGTTCAGATCGAGCGCATAGGGCAACAGCCAGCCGGTCTTCTCCCAGGGGAAGATCAGGCGGTTATCGGCGGTCCACAGCAGGTTGCTGTCCGACAGCGTCGGCCAGAACACGCTGCCGTCGCCCGCATCGGCGGTCCACACCTGGCGCATCTGTCCGGTCGCAAGGTCGGCGACGCGGATCGACCAGGGCAGGCCGGCGGGATGGCTGACGAACGGCGACGTCTTTTCGGTCTGAACGTGGATATAGGCGAGCTGCGACCCGTCGGGCGAGAAGACCGGGGAGGAATCCTGGTCGAAGCTCGGTGCCATCCAGCGGATCGTCTTCGCCTGCAGGTCATAGACGCCGACCAGCGCATGATCGTCGCGATAGCTGACGAAGGCGAGGCGGCGGCCGTCGGGCGACCACAAGGTCTGTAGGACTGCTCCCTGATCAGTCAGCAGCGGCGCGGCCGGGGCGTCGCCGCGCGGATCGGCGCTCATGATCTGGTGGCCGTCGATCCACACCAGCGTGCGGCCGTCGGGCGCGAAGCTACGCGTGTTGCCGCTGCCGAGCTTGTGTGGTGCGCCGGCGGAGGTGGATACGATCCTGATCTCGCGGGGTACGGGGCCGCCGGGCGCGCTGTCGACATTGGCGGGCTTGGCGTCCTCCAGCGTCTGGCCGCGGGTGAAGGCGATCTGCCTCGTGTCGGGCGACCAGGCGAGCTCGCCGATGTCATAGCCGTCGTCGGCAGCGTAGGACGTCACCCGCCGGGCGCCGGCCGCATTGGTGCGGTCCGCGACCCAGATGTTGCGGACGCCCCTGTCGTCGAACACCCAGGCGGCGCCGTTGCCATCGGGCGAGGCGATCAGGCTGGCAGGATAGGGGGCGCCCATCACGTCGGCGATGGAGAAGGGCGCATGGCCCGTCGCCGCGGCGGCGCCCCCCCGCCGGGCGCGCCGCCCCGCCCCCCCGCACCCCCCGGGCCGCCAACCCGGGGCCGCCCCGCGCG